>JBOGLD010000159.1:0-63646 GCA_050745885.1 Terriglobales bacterium | reverse complement strand
GCACATCCGGATACGCCGCCGCCTGGTTGAACGTCACCGTCACCGTGTTGCTGCCCGCCGCGATATTCTTGGCATAGTAGAGCGACTGCGACAATCCCGTCGTCGTGGCCGGCCCCACCGCCCTCGTGTACACGTTCCCCCGGCTGTCGCTCACCGAACTCACCGCCGAACTCGTGTCGCCCCAGCCCACCGCCACGACATTCAGATCCCCAGCCACCTGCGCACTGGGGAAAGACACCGCCACCGACGAGTTCGAGCTTTGCACCGTGCTCGGTCCTGTTCCTGCCTGCACAAAACTGATACCGGAGGGCGGACCGGACGATCCCGCGCTGGTGACCTGAACAAATTTCGCGACCGACGGCACTCCCGCGCTGTTGAGCAGAAACAGCATGTAATAGCCGGGCGGCGCGATGTTGCCGTTGGACGGCGCCGTGATGCTCAACGACCCGGAGCCCGCCGTGAACGACATCCCGACCATCCGCTGATCCATGCCAAAGGCATGCGTGACCGTTCCGTTACGAACCAGCACCGCGGAGGCGATGCTGGCCGCATCCGGCGTTGACACCGTAAACGGGTTGCCGTAACTGATGCTGGCCGGGGCACTGCTGATGGTCGGGCGCGTGGCCAGCGAGCCGTTCGACTGGTAGAGATAGGCTGGCTTGTAGATCTCGACGTGCGGTTCGTAGCTGCCGCGGGTAGGATTGCCCCCCGCCACCCATACCGTCGCGTCCGGCAGCAACAGTGCTACGGAATGATACAAACGCGCATAGGCATTGGCCCCAGCCGAGGAAATCGTGTTGCTGGCCGGATCGTACAGATCCGCGTTCAGACTTTTGCTGCCCGCATCCTCGTCGTTCACCGAACCGCCCACCGCCAGGACCTTGCCATTGGGCAGAATGACGGCATTCATCTCGATGCGGGCCTGCGACATGTTCGGCCCAGTCTTCCACTTGGGGTTGGAAGACCCCAGATCGATGGTCTCCGTCGTCTTGGTGGCCGGGCTGTCTCCGCCCAGGATCAACACCACCGGATCGTAGTTGTTGGCCGGAGTCAGACCCAGCAGGACCGAACTTCCGTACTCCCGCGTGCCTCCGTAGTTTGTGGACGCCACATTGAGCGTCCAGGTCGTGCTCGACGGGTCGAACAATTCCGAGACCGGCGGCGCGCCGGATACAAAAACTTTACCGTTGGGCAAAAGATGCATGCGAGGATACAAGTCCGGTGTAAAAGGAGCGGTGTAGGCTTGGCTCCAGCTCCCGGTACCCGAATTCGGCGTGTAAAACTCCACCGTCGTGTTGGTGGTTTCTCCGGTCTCGAGAAAGCCGGAAAACGTCATGATTCGCCCATCGCCCAGGGTCAGGACAGTGGGATACCAGCGCCCGTGCGCCATGTTGGGGACGTTGGTGAAGGCGTTTGTTTGCGGGTCAAAGATGGATGACTTCGGAGATCCTTCAAACGGATCGTAGGCTATGGTCCCGCCATTGATAAACGCGCGCCCATCGGGCAGCACCACCATTCCATTGCAGAACATGTCCCACGACACGCTGAATTGGGTGATGCTTCCGCTGGTCGGATCCACGAGTAGGGCGCCGGAGCCATTCGATGGACCATACGGAACACCTGCGGGACACCCGCCCAGGCTAGGGGGACAGTTGCCCGAGCCTGCCACCACCAGAATCTTGCCGTTATACAACAACGCCACATGGATGGGGTTGATGGGCATGGTGTAAGACGCAGTCGACCAACTTCCAATCGTCTGCACCTGACCCATCAGTCCGGGCTGTGACATTGCCAGCAAGGCAAAAAGAACGAGGATTGGGTGCCCAAACAGAGCGCGCGCGGAGAGCTTCATAGCTACCCTTCCCTGCCAAGTGCATTTCGATCCATAACGAGAGAGAGCTGAACCTGAATTGGGGCGAACTACACTTGTCATCTGCTGCTGCAATGGCTTTCTGCGAGCAGAGGAGAAGACCTGGGGACACGAATCATACCACACGGTTTCTTGGTCCGGCAACTAACACTCCAACTGGGTAGTGTCCCATTTTCAGTTGTTTCAGCGCCTTAGCAGGCTCTTAGGCGGGAATTTGAGCCAGGCTAATCCTTCACCGCGAACCACGCCGGGATGCGGCAACGCAGCAATGGATCCGGGACGCAGGGACGAACACGGGCCTGGTGTTTGGGTATGCGGGGAGAGGATCCTCAGCCGCGAACTTGCGGCTGCAGGCTTCAGAGAATCATTTTTCGGCAATAAAAAGCTTCGGCGTATTTTTCTTCGGCGTGGGACTCCACGCCGCGCAAGCGCAGAAGGGCATACAGGGTATCTTCGGTGAGCCAGTGTTTCTGGGTCTGGGTCTTAAAAACATCGAGAATGTGCCGGATCTTGCGGCGGCATACTGACCCGCTCAAGGGGACGAACAAGTTGGGCTGGCCCAGATCTCCGTCGTATTTCGGAATCTCGTATTCCAGAATCAACTCGCGCCGGAAGGTATTCCAGGTGAGATCGGAAACCAGGCGGTGGTCCTGGTGGCGGTCGTCGCGATAGTGGGTCAAGACGATGTCCGGCGAGACCCGTTTCTTCAGCGCTTCGAAGTATTCCTTGATTTCCGCGCCCTGGTAGGGAAAGAAGCCGTCACGAAAGTTCTCGATGGAAACTTTCGGCTGGCGCGCGCCCTTAAGAAACAGGCCCGCGCACCTGGCCGCTTCTTTTTTTCGCTGCCGGTTCGAACTTAGGACCACCCAGTAGACTTCCAGGCCGGCGTGTTCCGCCAGCCAGCGGAGAATGGTGCCGCCACAACCAATCTCAATGTCATCGCAATGGGCCCCGAGGCAGAGGACCTTGGGCGGCGAGTTCGTCGGCTGGGAAAAGTTCAGGTTGAGCACGATCTTTAGGCCATGACCGGTTCGCGCCAGCGCAGATTGGCGTCCAGCCGCCCACTGCTCAGCAGTTGCTGGATGTGGGAGATTCGCTTGTAGCGAGGCCCCTCGAAATCCTCCATCTTCAACCCCGCTCCCTGGATCGCTTCATAGAGCTCCTGGGCCCCCTTGCGGGCGGTCCATCCCGGCTTGAATTCCGGTAACACGCGATTGATCTTGCTGAAGTCCACGCGGTAGCAGCGAGTGTCGGGGCTGCCATCCTTCGCGTACTCGATCTTGCAGCCCGGCACGGTCTGGTTCACGATTTCCGCCAGATCGCGGATCTGGTAGTTTTCGTCACTCCGCCCCACGTTAAAGGCCTGGTTGTGGATCCGGTCCACGGGAGCGTTCAGCACCGCGATAAAGGCGCGCGAGATATCCCCGATATGCACGATCGGCCGCCAGGGCGTGCCGTCGCTTTTGATATAGATCCGCTTGGTCGCGTGCGCCCACGCCACCAGGTTGTTCAGCACCAGATCGAAACGCAGCCGCGGCGACACTCCGTAGGCGGTCGCGTTGCGCAGGAAGGTGGGACTGAATTTCGAGTCCGCCAGCTTCACGACGTCCTGTTCGACCAGGACTTTGGAACGCCCGTAAGGCGTCACCGGGCGGAATTCAGCTTCCTCGTTCAGCAGCTCTTCCGTCCCCGCTGCGCCATAGGTGCTGCACGACGACGAGAACAGGAACCGCCGCACGCCCGCCTCTTTGGCCAGCTTGGCCAGCTTCACCGAGGCCAGATGGTTGATGTCATAGGTCAGGGCCGGATTCAAATCGCCCAGCGGATCGTTCGACAGACCGGCCAGATGCACCACCGCGTCGAACCCTTCCAGGTCTGAAGGCTGCAAGTCGCGGAGATCCTTCTTCCGGCTGGGGATCGGGCTCGGCGTTTCACTGAAGGCGGAGTGCTCAAACCAGTCGGAATCCAGCCCGGTTACGGTGTGTCCTTCACGGATCAGCATCGGCGCCATCACAGCGCCTATGTATCCCTTATCGCCAGTCAACAGAATTCGCATGCCTTATACTCTCCAGACTCCAGGGTTGTCTCCATTTTCGTTTCAAACCATTGCATCAGCTGGCTTCGCGCTGGCGCGGTTGCGCTCCGCGCAGCCGTCTCGCAAAGCGCGCCGCGACGTAGGTCACATCTCCGACCAGCCGCTTGCGATTGTCCACCAGCCAGCGCAGCATTTCCCGGTAGCAGGCCAGACGCTGCCTGAAGGTCAGAGGGGCACGGCGGATGCAACGCAGGTACTCGAAGAACTCCAGAAAATGGGGCAGGGTAAATTCGCCCGCGCGTTGCGGCTCCAGCAGCTGCATCCGGTCAAAGCGCGTGGGATAAAGATTGATGGACCGGACGGGATGTTCACGATGCAGAAAGAGAAATTCCGGAACCCGGTAGTAGGTTCCATGCAGGCTGAGCTCGGCCAGCATCACCCGGTCTCCGTCCGGAAACTCGGCATGGATGGTGGTCTGCTGGAATGCGCTCGCCCGGGTGAGTCCAAACAAGGTTTCGCAGTTGTGATCCATGCGAATCATCTGGCGGAAGCGCTTATGGGGCAGGGGAGAATCGGCGTCCAGAAATTGTTCCTTCTGGTACAGGTGCTTGCCCTGGCCATCAATCTCAATGGCCTTGGGATAGCACAACACCACTTCGGGACGGCTGTCCAGAACGGCCACGCATTTCTCCAGAAACTCAGGCGCCAGCTTGTCGTCATGGGCCAGAAACATGAAGTACTCCCCGGACGAGAGCCGGGCCGCGCGCCTGAAGTTCCAGGAAACGCCGCGGTTGGTCTCGCTCCGGTGGTACTGCACCCGCGAATCCTGGGCCACATACCGGCGGCTGATCGCTTCGGTGCCATCGCTCGAGCCATTGTCGGAGATGACCACCTCAAAGTCCTGGAAGGTTTGCGCAAAGATGGATTCCAGGGTCTCAGCAAGATAATTGTCGCCGTTATACACCGGCATCCCGATGCTCACTCGAGGCCTGCGACCACTCATTTTCTCCTCGCTTCCATTCCCTGCTTGGCGAACGGCGTGGTCGCGGAAACAATCGCCGGGCTTTTGCCGGGCTGTTTCCACAGCTGCCAGGGAGCGTTCCCCTTGCTGCACAAATCGTCCAATTCCTGTTTTTCCTTGAAGGTGTCCATGCTTTTCCAAAAGCCGTCGTACTCGTATCCCACCAGGTTTTTTCCCTCGATCAGGCGGCGAAAGGGTTCCTGCACCAGCTCTTCGCCGTCTTTCATGTAATCGAAGATGGACCGCTTGAACACGAAGTACCCGCCGTTGATGAGAATATTGGACTGGTCCATGGTCTTGATCTCTTCGACCAGGCCGTGATCGCCCATCGAAACGTAGTGGCAGCTCAGGTTGGGCCGGACACAGAGAAAGGCGGCCGTCTTGTCCTGCTGATGGAAGCGATCGATCAGCTTGGGGAGTTGAAAATCCGTCAGATTGTCGCTGTAGTTGGCGAGAAAGACTTCGTCTCCGTCCAGATGCCGCTCCACCGCTTTAAGGCGCTGGCCGATATTTGCGTTCGCCCCGGTATCGACGAAAGTTACCGTCCAATCGTCAATGTCGGAATTGAACACCCGCACGTCCTTGCCGCCTTTGGACAGAACAAAATCGTTGGACATGAATTCGTCGTAATTCACGAAGTAGTTCTTGATGACGTCGGCGCGGTAGCCCAGGCAAAGAATGAAATCCTTGTGCCCGAAGTGCGCGTAATACTTCATCACATGCCACAGGATGGGCCGGTCCCCCACGTGGACCATGGGCTTGGGGACGCTTTCGCTCGCCTCCCGGATCCGCATACCGAGTCCGCCACAAAAAAGCACAACTTTCATCGGAACTGCTCCCCCCAGTGCTGCCGGCCGCCTAAGGCCCGGGTTGCGCGAATCACGAACATATCGTCGCCTCGGGAATGGGAACAATGAACTTTCCTCCCCACTCGCGAACGTGATCCATCTGCTGCATGATTTCATTCTTCAAATTCCACGGCAGGATCAGCACATAGTCCGGCCGCGTCTCCCGAATCCGTTCCGGTGGATAAATGGGAATATGGGTCCCGGGGGTGAATTGACCATGCTTGTAGGGATTGCGGTCCACCGTGTAGTCGAGAAAATCCGTACCCACCCCGCAATAGTTCAGCAGCGTATTGCCTTTGCCGGGAGCGCCATACCCAACAATGGATTTGCCTTGCCTCTTGGCCTGGATCAGACAGTCCAAAAGCTGGCGCTTGGTGTTTTTGACCTTTTCCGCAAAGGAGCGATAGGAGTCGAGACTGGACAGCCCCGCCGCTTCCTCGCGCGCCTTAAGCTCCAGCACCCGGGCGCCTACGGGCTTGGAGTTATCCTCCCGGTGCCGGCCATAGATGCGCAACGAGCCGCCGTGCGTAGGCAGCTCTTCCACATCAAACAGCAGCAGCCCGTGCGCGGCAAAAATCTTCTCCGTGGTCAGGAAGGAAAAATAAGAAAAATGCTCATGGTAGATGGTGTCAAACTGGTTGCCTTCGATGAGCTGCAAGAGATGCGGAAATTCCATGGTCAGGACGCCCTCAGGCTTGAGCAGCGCCTTCATGCCCGCCACGAAGTCACAGAGATCCGGAACCTGCGCCAGCACGTTGTTACCGAGCAACAGGTCGGCCTGCTTCCCTTCCGCCGCCAGTTCCCTGGCCAACTTCTCCCCGAAGAACTTCACCAGCGTGGGCACGTTCTTTGTTTCAACCGCGACTTTCGCCACGTTGGCCGCGGGCTCAATGCCCAGGACAGGAACGTCGCTGTTCACGAAATACTGCAGCAAATAGCCATCGTTGCTGGCCAGTTCAACCACTAGGCTCTTGCGGTTCAGGTGAAAGCGATCGATCATCTGTTCGGTATAACGCCGGGAATGCTCCAGCCAGCTGTCCGCGTACGAGGAAAAATAGGCGTATTCGGTGAAGATCTTGTCCGGACTGACGAATTCCTCCAACTGCACCAGAAAACACTGGTCACAGACGAAGACGTGGAGGGGATAAAACGCCTCCATCTGGTTGACCTGCTCGGGCCGGAGAAAGCTTTCGCACAGCGGGGACATGCCCAGGTCCACGAAGGTGTGCTGCAGTGCCCCCTTGCAAAAGCGGCAGCGGCCGGACGGCGTGGCCGGCTCATTCTTGATGAGGATCGACTCGTTCTTCATACTAAGTTGCGAATTCTTTTTCGTAGCAGTTTTCATTTCGTCTTTTCAGTTCGTTCGAAACTATCGCGCCTTGCCGGCGCCCATCCGGTCCAGAGTTTTCTGCGCGGCATTCTCTCCGCTGATAAACGACTCATCGGTCCAGATGTAAAGCCAGTCTCCGTAGCGTCCGCAATAGGCGACACCGATATCGTCCAGATAGCCGTGCACCTTGGCCAGGGCATCGGCGCGCTCCAGGTCGAAAATGACCTGCGCGAACCGGCTTACGTGCACGTTGGTATGCACGATCTTGTCTTCCTCCCGCACGATCCCCAGACGCTTGAGGTCGGCAAGGACGGGCGCGACGTAGTCCTGCGGCGAGCCCTCAAGCGGACGATATTTCTCCGAATAATAAACCTCGGCCTGAATGCTGCCGCAGCCCGCAGGGCAGGTGTGGGGCGAGAACATGTGGGGAAAGCTCAGCCGCGTGAAGACGACATCGCGGTCGTAGAAATAGGTCCACTGCCCGCTGGAGAGGTCGGTGCGATTGATCCCGAGATTCACCATCACGCAACTCGAGCAGGCCAGCTTCTTGGCCGCTTCCACAACCTCACGCGGCGCACCCGCAATCATGGGAATCAGTTCGGTCAGCGGAATGGAAGAAACCACCGCGTCGTAGCGGGCGACGCTGCCGTTGGCAAAGTGGAGTTCCTGTGTCTTCGGGTCCAGCTTCAGCAGCTTGTGTCCCAACTGAAGGTCGGTCTGTTGGGGCAGCAGGCTCAGGTAGGCGCCAAACCCGTTAAACGAAGGATAGCGAACGTATTCGACATAATGCACATGCGGCGTCTCCGCGGAGAGCGCGCCCAGTAAGACTTCCTCCAGCTTGGGACGATAGAGGCGAGGTCCCAGCCAGGCCGTGCTCATATTGTCGGCCGTGGTGGTGTGATACTTCAGGCCATACTCCATTGGAAAAGTCTCGGCGAACGTCTTGCCGTAAGCGGCAATCAGCCAGTCGGCATAATTGTCGAACTGTTTTTCTTCACCCGGAACCTGCTTCTCCCGGGCTTCGATGAAATCCCGCAGGCACCTCATCTTGAGGTCGGTCGGCAAGCCGTGCAGGTTACAGATGGCCGGGTGCTTGATGCGGAGGCCCTTCCACACATTGTTGGGGGTGGCCTGAATGACTTCGTACTTCTCCTCGACACTCTGGGCGAAAAGCTTCTGCAGGTACTCGTGCTTGGTGAAAGAGACGTGTGGTCCTTCGTCGAAGATGAAACCCGTGTCGAACTTCCAGGAGGCCGTGTGGCCGCCATGATAATCGTTCTTGTCGTAGGTGACGGACGGTATTCCTTCCTGTCGCAGCCGGTAGGCCGCGCCCCACCCCGCCATGCCTGAGCCCAAAATCGAAACTCTTTCCATTACCGCGTCTCCTTGAAATTCTCTGGTCTCGGACCCTGGGTCCGGGTTTCCCCTGCTCCACCTGCGCCCGGCCGAACCGCGCGCTCTAGACTGGGATGGCTTTCTGCATCTCTGGAGAACGTTCCCGTTCTCGTTTGTACCAATCGACAGTCCGTTCCAGGCCTTCGCGCAAGGACACTTTCGGCTTCCATCCCAGCCGGGCAAAGGTTTCTTCAACCTTGGCCAGCCGAGTCGGCTCCAGCGGCCGGTCCGCCAGTGCCCCGAATTCCACCTTGGCCTTGGGATCGACCACCGCAGCCAGTTGCTGCACAATGTCGCGAATCGAAATCATACTGCCTGAACCCAACTCAAAGGTGCCGCCGTCGATGCCGGGCTTTTCCGCCAGCGCCATAAAACCGTCAATCACGTCCGACACGTAGATCCAGTCCACCGGCCTTCCCCCACTGCTGATCTTGGGCATCTCCCCGCGCAAAATCGAAAGAATCACGTAAGGGATGAGTTTGGTCAGATCCTGCTGTGCCGGCCCGTAAACCATGAACACGCGAGCGATCACGACCGGAAGCTGATACAAGGCATGAAACATGCGGGCGTAGCCGCTGCTGGCCCACTTGGCTGCCGCGTAAGGCGCGGAAGGAAACAGTTCGCCATTTTCCGGTTCCGGCTCAGCCAGGGAACCGGTGATGACCATGCGCCGGCATCCTCGTTCGGCCGCCAGGGTCAGCAGATTGACCGTACTTTGCAGATTGCTGCGAAAGGTGGGCAACACATGCTCCAGATTGGGCGCTCCTTTCACGTGGCTGGCGAGATGGAAAATCACGTCTGGCCGGATATCGCGAAACAGGGCACGCACCGCGGACTCGTCCGACAAATCAGCGCGCCACCAGCGCGCCCCGCTGTTCTCCGGAGGAGTCTGAGTGCGGTAGATCGCGTGCACCTCATCCTGCTCCTGCAGCAGCCGCTGGCAAAGGTGCGAGCCGATAAAACCGCTGGCTCCCGTGATCAGAATCCTCTGGCTCATAAGTCTATGTGGTCGCAAAGCTTAGATCCGGCCTGCGCCGGCCCGGTTGGACCCGCGTCCCGCTCCTATCGACAATAATATATGGGGAAGGGTGTGTGGTAGGCTCTGACGGTTGGCGGACATTACCATCGTAAGGAGCATTTTTGGTTCCATCCTGACCAACCCAATCCTGCTGATGCCATGGACCTTAGCGATCCACAGCCGCTGCGGCGTGTCACAAAGGTGAGAAACTTTTCACCTTTCGCGGCTTTTCCGGGATGGATCCGGAAACTACGCCCCAAACCATTTACTTACTACTGCTTAGCAAATGTCCGTCAGCACCCGGTGGCGGTACTGCAAGCCCGGCGCTGCCATCCGGCCACGCCGGAAGCTCAATCTGCACTCCTTTGGCAATCGCCCGGGCCACCTTATGGGTCAGCGGGGCCCAGTCAAACTGATAGGCCACGCGCTGCCGTTCGGCCTGCAGGCTGGCCGTGTTCTGTTCTGCGGAAAGGGCGTGTTCAATGGCGCTGGACCACTCTTCCCGGCCACCCGCAATCGAAACCACGCGGCGGAAGTCCTCCACCGAGCGGATTCCGGACGAGACCACCGGTCTGCCGCTGGCCAGGTATTCGTGCATCTTCAGAGGGTAAACATACTTGGTGTAGTCATCCAGACGGTAGGGCATCAGACAGACATCGAAATGCTGCGGGTACGCTCCCAGAACTTCGCTGGGTTTCCCCCCCAGGAAGTGCACATTGGGACGCGCGTCCATCTGCTCGACCAGGTGATCGATTTCGGGGTGGGGACGCTTGGATCCCACAAAGACGAAAGACCACTGGGGATGGGCCGTGCTCAGTTCCAGGAGCAGGGGCCAGTCCAGTACGTTCTTGAGGTACCCCACATATCCCACCCGGGGATGCGGGATAGTGCGCAGGTCGTCAGGCTCCGGCGCCGGATTTGCGAACCTCTGAAAGTCCACCCCCATCGGTATGAATTCCGTATTGGGGTTGAAGCGGCCTCTTTTCTCCATCAAGGCGGGCGAAGTCAGGAAGGCCACGCCCGCAGCCTGCAGTAGATTGCGTTCCGCCGCCGGCACGGGCACTTCGGTGGCGGAAAAAGAGTACTCATCGCTGACGTAGTAAGCGCTGAAATCGTGCAGACCGTGCTCCAGCGCGTCGGCGAATTCCGGACGGCAGATGAACAGCACGATCTTGCTGCAGCCCCGCGCACGAAGCCGGTCGCAGGCGCGCTGCAGGCGCTGCCGCGAGGTCATTCGAGCCAGTCCGGTCGGCCGGCCCAGGCGCGGCAGCCAGGACTCGGGCTCGTACACCTGCAAGGCCGCCGGCCGCGGGGCCTGGGCCGCCGCGCTTGCGCCTCGCGGACGGTGGATCGCGGACAGGCACTCGCGCCAGCCGGGCTGGTACATCCATACCACCTGGAAGTACTCTGCCAGGCGACTCATCAGATAGTGGCGATCCATCCACTGCCGGCCCCAGGGGTCCGGCGCCAGTGCGATCACGCCGACTTCATCCCACCGTTGTGGTTGAGGTTTCGTATTCATGATTCAGAGGATCCACTGCCTTGCGCCGCTTGATCCAGGCCCGCACCTCGGTTGTCACCTCTTTGCGAAATACCAGCGCGACCGCGAGGGGAACCAGAGGAAGCAGGACCGCAATTTGCAGGAAAAACCAGAACAGATTATGTGCCGGCCAGTAACGCTCGACCGCGATGCAAGCCAGGGCATAAGGGACGATGGCGATGGCGGGCCGGAACCAGGTCTCCCACAGGAACGTCCTGACTGAGATCTTCACCAGCCGGGAGATGAAAACGGGCCAGAACAGCACTTCGATGATGACGCTAGGAATGGCCGTCCCCCAGGCCACGCCATAGATTCCGATGCGACGAACCAGGATGATACTCAGAATCAGATTGGCGGCGGCTTCGCCAATTCCCCAGAACGCAATCCGTTTGTGCTGCCCCATGCCGTACACAATGCCGCCGGCGGTGGTGGTGGCCGAGCCGAAAATTACCGACAGCAGGAGGATCTGCATCACGGTCCCCGAAACCTGCGCGTACTGATCGCCCATCCACAAACCAATAAACGTATGCCCGCGGAAGAACAACGCCACTTCAATGGGCAGGGAAACAATCAGGGCCGCCCGCGTCCCGTGAATCAGCAGCCGGCGCAGGTTCTCATCGCTGCCTTGGGCTTCAAACGTGCTCGCCAGCGGGGTGAAGGTGGTAGTCATCGAGGACACGATTTGCCGCGCATAGGTGATCAGGATTCCCCCAATGGCGTAAAGCGTGACCGCGGTGGGAGACAGAAAAGCGCCGATCACCACGTTGTCGCTGTAGTAGGTGACCTGGATCGCGACATTGATCAGGAAGGCATACAGGCTGTAATTCCAAAGCTTATAAAACGTCTCGCGATCGGGACGGGTGAAGACGATCTTAAGCTGGGGGTAGACGCGAAAGCACAGGATGATCAGGGCCGTATTGGAGAGGCTCCACGTGCACAAATCCCACAGAGCCAGCCCCAGGATGCCGTGGCCGGAGCGCAGCAGGTAAATGAAGCCGGCGGCGCGCAGGCAGGTTTGCACAATGGAAACGCTGCTGGTCAGGTCATAGCGATGCAGCGCAACCAGGACCCCGCCAAAGACCCCGCACCAGAGGTTAATGGCGACGGTGACGGCGATGATCAAAACGGCCAGGCGGGCCGGTTGCTGGAGATCGACGGGAATGACAAAAATGCGGTGGAAGCCCAGGGAACACATCACTCCCACGCCGACAATGGCCAGGCATATCCAAAGCCTTATCCAGAGCGCTCCGGAAACCGCCTGGTTCGATTCCTGGTGGTTCTCCTGCGTCGCTCCCTTGGAAACATAGCGGGTGACCGCGCCGCGCAGCCCCAGGTCCATCAGTCCCATGTAGGAAACCAGCGAGGCGATGATGACCCAGACGCCATAGGCGAGGTTGCCCAGGTGGTGCACCACGAAGGGCGAGAGAAAAAAACCCACCACCGTGGTCACGCCAAGCGCAAACCAATTCGACAGCACGTTCTGGGCGATACGGCGGACGCGCATAAAAAGCAACGGGAACTGCTAGCTTCCTTCCGAACGTCGGTTTAGGGCCGCGGTGGCGGCCGATCTTGCACTCCCAGCCGTTTGCACTTCGAGCAAATGGTGCTCGCGCAAAACATCCGCCGCCTGGCGCAGCGCCGGGAACGGCAGGCCGGACTTTTCCGCGATGTCGAGCAGGCTGTGCCCGCCATCGGAAAAGTTGAGCACCCAAAGCATCGCCATTTCGTTGCTGGTGGCGTGGGCCTGGCCGCCCATCTTTCGATACAAGCCGCGCTTGCCCAGGCGGGGCTCGCATTTGGGGTTCTGGTTCATATAGGTGTAGTTGTTCTCCAGAACATCCAGAATGGATACGCACTTGTGAAAAGAGTCTTCCAGACTCTCGGCGCGAACAAACTCCAGATTGTCCGCCGAACTGTGGTACTCGGGAAAGCAGCCGTTCGGGGTCCGCATCAGGCAACCGACCGGAAGGTTGAAGCCGGGAGAGCAGTACTGCCTTTCGTCGTAACCCCAGGGAGAAAACTCGTTGATCTGGTAATCCTGGCCGGAATGTTTCAGGACGTGGGCCACGGCCCGGTCCACTTCCGCATCGCCGCGCCGGCTCTTCTTGTAGGTTGTTTTTCCCGGATCGCCCACGCAGGCCAGGATCAGGCCATGCTGGATGCGATCAGTGTGGGCTTCGTTCTCGGCCAGCCAAACGATGGGGCCCAGGGTGGCCGGAGCGAACAGGAGCCTGTAGGAGTAGCGATGGGGAGCGCCCTGGAGTTTCTTCGCCACCTCAACCGCCAATGCAATAGCCGACAAATTGTCGTTGCACAAAGAGGGATGACAGACGTGACTGGAAATCAGGATCTCTTCCGGCGTGTCTCCGGCGAGATAACATTCTCCGTAAGTCAAGTGACCGTCTTCCAGAGTGGCATCGATGCAAACTTCGTACTCTTCATCCTTCAACTCGAGCCACTGCCGGTGGGTGAGGCAGAATCCCCAGTTCTCGGTGTAATACGAAGTCCGGTACGGGATCCAGTCGGGATGCTCGGGCAGAGTGTGCAGATGATCCTTTAACTCGCTGAGCGGCATTTTCTTCCGCACTGGAACGCTATAGCCCATGACGTGAAGGTTGGATTTGCGGAAGTCAATGATGCGCTCGCCCCGGGAGTTCTTCACATAAGCATCGCGGAGGTTCCATTCCTTGGGAACGGTCCAGTCGAAGGCTTCCGTTCCGCTGGCCACTTCCCGGACGGTCAGTGGAATGTGCTGCCCAACGCGGCGCAAAGTCTCGCGCACCCCATCGCCCGTAAGGCTGCGGCAAATGGGATACAGCTCGGCGGCGAACTGGTGCATTTCGCGTCCCAGGGTTCCGGCCTGGACAGACAATGTCATATCTCTAACATTCATGTTCTGGCCGTTTTCCCGCGCGACATCCGCGATGCCCCGGCTTACGTTCATACTGTGTGCTTGGGGAGGTTGGCTTGCAAAGTTACCTCCGTGTGACTGGTTTTGGAAACTGGGCCGCTGGCAACACTATCCAATACTTGGGCAAATCTGCGAGCCATCTGGGGATGGCTGTAATGCTCGATAGCCCGAGGATTGCCGGAATAAGACACACGTCCAGACTGTTTGAACTCGGCGTAAGAAGTAAGCAGGAATTCACGGACTGCGTCGGATGACAGGCCATGCACTCCAGCGCCGGTTTCTTCCAGCGACTGGGTCAGGACTCCCCGGCTTCCGCCCACGGCCAGCACCGGCCGTCCCGCAGCCAGGTACTCGAACAGTTTCGCCGAGTGATGTCCGGTTTCCCTGGGATCGCTCCAGGGAAGCAGCAGAAGGATCTGCGATTCCCGCTGCCGTTCCATCACTTCATGCCGCGGCCTGGGACCTTTAAGTTCAACGATCGGCTCCAGCCCGTATTTTGCCACCAGGCGCGGTAGCCAGGGCTCGATATCGCCATAAAACCGGATGCGCAGGTCGCGGGCGGCAATTCTTCCCGCACCGATCAGTTCGCGCACCACCTGGAACAGCATGGTGGGATCGCGCTGACCTTCGTAGAGTTGGCCGGTGTAGGTGACCGAGAATTCATCCGTCAAAGGGGGAGCGGGGGAGCCGTAGTCGTCCGGGTCAAAACCGTTGGGAATGGAGTAAATCTTCTTGCCGGAATAACGCCGCTGCAAGCGCTGAGCCCAGGGTTCGGAGACAGTCACGAGCGCGTCAGCGTGCTTCAGGGTTCGCTTTTCCAGGCCAACCTGAAAAAACTGCGGGGTGCGCTCTCCCATATTTTGCGTCCAGAGATCGCGGAAATCCGCGATCCATGGACAGCCCAGTATCGTCTTGGCTCGCCGTCCGACCAGGTGCGAGGTAATCGGCGGCGATGTGGTCACGATCGCCGCGATATCGAGATTCTGGCTGCGAACGGTCTGGATCGCCGCCAGGGCGAACGGGATCCAGCCCTTGTGGGTGTCGGGATAAGTAAGCAGATACTTGGCAAAATCGAGCGCCCGGGTATGAAGCAGAGGAGCCCCGGGCTGGGTGGCGGTGCGCAGGCCGAACTGCTCGTGAATCCCCTTTTCGCCTCCCAACCCCAGCCTGGCTTTCCAATCGGTCAAGACGTCACGATAACCCGTTTCGATGACCAGATCCGACTGCCTGCGGGATCCCGGCCTTTCCGGAGTCAGAACCACCGCCTCCCAACCGGACTGCGGCAGATATTTGGCCAGAGCGGCAGGCCGCACCGAACCAATAATCTGGACCGGTGGGTAGGCAAAAGCAATGAGAAGCACTCGCCGCATAATTTAAGTCAGTTCACAGCCTATGATATTGGTGACTCTTAATAAAGGTCTCCAGTTATGTACCGGGCCCCTAGTCATCGGTTCAGGACGGACGAATCGGTTATGGCGAGAGGGGGCGCGACCGGCGCGGCCTGGGAAAAAATAGGCTTGCGTTTTTGTCTCTCGCAGCTATCCAACACCTCGTCCATCAGCGCCTGCCTGCTCTCAGCGAGCACAAATAATACGGCAAAGTTGAGCAGGGACCATAAAGTCATGGCCTTGCGTGGTTCGGTCCCCGGAAGAGAGCGGAGTTGCTCCAGGTCCGCACCTTTGGCGGCCAGCGGGATCGGCGGTTCAAACGAAGTTCACCAGCGAAAAGGTGGACCGCCCAACCAGATCGATGATGGCCGGAGCGGAAAGGTCGTCTGGACCGCGAAAAGGGTGGTCGCGCTGGAGGTAGAAATCGCCGGCGAATAGGAGTGTGGACTGCCCGATTGCGCCCGGTTGGGGCGTCGAATTGACCAGCAGTCGAGGAGCAGAGGATGGGGGCGTAACCGTCAAGGGAAGAGCCTTTCGCGCGAGTCGGCCATTACCTTAGGGGGGAAGAGCTTGGCCGGGCAATCACGAAGCGGAGTCCGGCGATGGTGCCCAGACCGTAACCTGCGTGAAACGCAAGGAATGCGAAAGGCAGCGCGAGCCTGACCGCCAGAGAAATGCCGGGCTGGCGCATGGCAAAGCTATAGCCCACGAACAGGTGCATCAGTAAAATCGCCGCCAGGGCAAGGCCGGCCGCCAGCGTAGTCAACGTCAGCCCTGCCAAGACACACAAAGTAAGGACAAAACCAGCCGGCAGCAGGTGCCTGAGGCCTAAAGCTCCGGGCATCTGACGCAGGGTAAAGAAGTGCCAGCGGGCATTCCGGTAAGTCTGTCGCAACAATTGCCCAAAGGTTGCCGGAGCGAAATAATCGGTGGTGAGCGCCGGAGTGAGATAGATCTTGCCGCCCGCATGGCGGATGCGCGCGTTCATCTCGTTGTCCTGATTGCGCACCAGCCGCTCGTTGAAATAGCCCACCCGATCGAACAGGTCCCGGCGAAATGTGCCGAAAGGGACGGTGTCAACATAGCCCTCGCGCGCACTGGTACGGAACTCGGAATTACCCACCCCGAAGCGGCTGCGCAAGACCGCGACCACCAGCTCGGGGCCGAAGCCTGGTCCGGCTGCGACGGTGCGGATGGGACCGCCAACATTATCCGCGCTGGTTTCCTGCAGGTATCGGACGCAGCGCTCGACGTATTCCGCCGGATACAGGGTGTGCGCATCGGCGCGCACCACGATCTCTCCCCTGCTATTGCGAATGCCCAGGTTCATGCTGATGGGCACGATGCCGGCCGGATTGTGCAACAGGCGAAGATTGGGGTACGACGCTTGCAGGCGTTGCACGATCTCAAGCGATTGGTCCGATGAATTGCCGTCCACCACCAGCAGTTCATACCGGTCGCCGGGATAGGTCTGCTGCAGCAGCGACAACAGGCACTTCTCGGCGTGCTCCTGCTCATTGCGCATCGGAATTACCACCGACACCACGGGCGCTTCGGCCGCGCTTGCGGCTTCGCTCGCCTGCCCGGCTGGCGTGTCCCGCGAAAAGACTTCGTGTGGCAGCGAAAGAATTTCTGACCTCACTGTGCTGAAGAAGGAATGGCCTCCCGGCGCAGCGGCGCAATCGGTGTCGCGCGTCTATGGGCCATCATCCCCCTTGCGCTTCGGTGGTTTGAACCGGCGTCAACTTGAGCTGGGCCCGGTTCGGTTTCTCGTGCCGCGGTTGCCAGCCCGTTTGCTCGATCAGCCGGTCGCTATTCGAGCTGACGTCGCGGTAGAGATACTTAAGCTGGCGTTTGCTGATTCTGGACTCTTTGCCTCGGACGCGGTTGAGAAGGTTGGCCGCTCGCGTCGCCATCCAGAGCACGAAATAAGGGACGTGGATGACCCGCGCCGGACTTCCCTGCCCCCGGATCTCGCTGCTGACGTACTCGCGAATGGAAATGGGCTGGTTCGACAACGTGTAAATCTGCTGTTTGGTGACATCGTTCTGCAGGATGGCGACCACCGCGGAAGCCACGTCCTCGACGTGAATGAGGCGAAGTTTCTTCCGTCCCGGGGAGCAGCAGATCACCATACCGCCTAACGTGCTGCCTATCGCCGCGGCTGGGGCCCGCCCCCCACCCACGATCACCGCCGGCCGCACCACCGTCCAGGCGGGGTCGGCATCCTTCAGGTGAAGCAGAGCCACGTCTTCGGCCTCTCTTTTGGCCAGGGTATATGCCCCCCTGAGTTGCGGCTGCTCTTCCAGGGGACTGTTTTCGGTCACCACGCCACCGTTCCTGAGTTTGACGAAGTCATAAACCGACATCGAACTTAGGTAGATCACGCGCTTGACCCGCATCGACCTGGCTGCCTCGGCCACGTTCCGGGTGCCCTGGACGGCGGAGTCGACCATGAACTGTTGCCGTCCGCGCACCGCAGCGGCGGCATGTACGATGACATCCACGCCTTCGGCGGCGCGCTGCATGTCTTCCAGGGATCGTACGTCTCCAAAAACGATTTCGGCTCCCAGCCCTTCCAGTTTTTCAATGCGGCTCAGGGGCCGTGCCAGCGCCCGGACGCGGTACCCGGACGCCGTTAGCGCTTTTACCAGTTGGGAGCCGACATAGCCGCCTGCCCCCGTCACCAGGACCAGCGGGCCTGGGGGGGCGTCTGCCCACGGCGCTGGGCGGGTAGCCACATCGAGATGAACTTTGCCGGCGTGCTGGAAGATAATCTGCTCCGCTTGCACGACCGAGCGCGCGAGTTCGGCGGAAATGGGGGCTGGAGCCGAGGTTAAGAGGCTCTCGTAGAGACGAGCGATAAGCACGCGAAGCCCGGCATAGGGAACCAGTTTGCCCGAAACAAATCTCACAATGTTGCCGGTCGCCTGCTTAGTGAGCTGGTAAGCTACCGCGAAACTGGAGAGGCCCCGGTTCACGGCCCGCGGCAGCGGCCGCAAGCGTTCCACCAGCAGGGTCTGGGAGTCGAAATTCACCGAAACCGATCCCCGCTCGCAAAACACCCGCACATCCATGCTGCCCGGCTTGGTCGCCAAAGACACCGTCAGCGAGGCGGTGCACTCACTGCCCCGGATTTGGACCGCCAAATGATCGGCCAGACTCTGTGGCAGAGTGCCGAAGGAACTGCTGGACACGCTGATTTCCTGAGGGGAGCCGGCAAAATGCAGGACCAGCGAAAGGGGATGACTGATGAAATTGTGCAGCACCCCGCCCGGCAGCCTGTAGCTCCAATGAATTCCTCGCGCCTCCTGGACTTCCGGCCCCTGCAGGTCGGCCGGGTCGAGATACATGTGGCTTTCCACGTGCCGGGGCCGGCCCAGTTCAGCGCTTTGCACCAGCGCAATTGCCTGTTGCATCTGGGGGTGGAAAAGCTGGGTGAAGTCAGGACACAACAGGGCCTGGCTGGCCGCCGCCGTCCGGTAGAGATCCTCCACCTCGGCCGGGTTGAAGACAAAAGGTTTTTCGACAAACGCGGCAATGCCTCGAGCCAGAATCTGCTTCGCATAGTCGTAATGAAACGCGGGCGGGGTCACAATGTGAACCACATCCAGCGGGGTGGAGTTGAGGAGGCTCTCCAGCGAGGCATGAATATTGTCAATGCCCGCCAGCTTGGCCAGCCGCCTGGCGTTGTCCTGGGAAACGTCCGCCACGCCCACCAACTGGGCGCATTTCAACGCCTGAATCGCATAGACGTGCTGGTCTGCCACACGGCCACAGCCCACAATCCCTACGCGCAGAACCCTGCTACTTTGAGCCATTCGTTTACCCTACTCCCACTTCGTAGGCCGCAGGCTGCTCGCAGTTCAGGAAAATACGAGCCCATCGCTCAGCCAGGAATAACCGCGAAATTTCTCCATAGCCTATGGTGGCGCTGCCCCCGAGAAACCTGGCATAGTGCTCCAGGAATTTTTTATCGTCGACTACTCCCAGTTGCTGCAACAGGCTTCCCGAAAACATCTGCTGGATCTCGCCTTTGAGTTCCGTGCGCAGCCAAAGTTCTTCCGGAGTGAGGAAGCCCTGCTTGTCGCGGCGCCAGCGGATCTTTTCCGGAATCTCGGGAAGCGCCTTGCGCAGCACGTACTTCGACCAGCCTGCCTGTAATTTTAACGATGGCGGCAGATTGAGCGACATCTCCACCAGACGATGGTCGAGGAAGGGGGTGCGCATTTCCAGGGAATGCGCCATCGAGTTCCGGTCTTCGAAATGGGTCTGCACCGGCACCGAATAACGGTCGATGTCGAGAATCTGGCGCTGCCGCAGATCGCTTCCCAGACCGGTGGGCTCGTGTTCCCCTCGCAGCCGCATGAAGGCGGGCGGCTGCATGAATTTCCGGCCAGGCAGGTAGCGCTTGGCCTCACCCATTCGGAACTGGCGTACCGTCGTACCCTGCAGCAAGGAGGCGAAGAAAAGCTGGGCCGCCGCAACCATCCTGCCGCTGCGCAGCAATTGCTGAATGTAGAAAAAGAAAAACTTGCTGTAGCCCAGCAGGCATTCATCGCCGCCCTGGCCGCTGAGGATCACAACCAGGTCGGTATGACGTTTGATATGTTCCAGAATCTGGAACTGGGCCACCGAGTGGAATCCCAGAAACGGCTCATCATTGTGGTAGAGCACCGTATCCAGGGTGGAGAGGGACCGATCCCGGGTCAACGTCAGGCGCTTGTTCTCTATCCCGTGCTCGACCAGCACGTCGACAAAAGGCGCCTCACTGTAGTCGGCGTTTTCAGCCACCACCGAAAAGGTCTGCAGGTTGACTTCGAGCACATCCTTGGCCACCACCGCCAGCGCCGAGGAATCCAGGCCTCCGCTCACCAGCGCGCCGATGGGAACGTCGCTGCGCAGGCGGATGCGCACGCTGTCGATGAAAGTTTCACGAAAGCTGTCGACCATATCCGAAGCCGACATTTTCCCGGTGGACCGGCCGTACTCCCAGTACTGGCTTTCCTCGACCCGGTTACGATCCAGATCAAGGACGAGGTTGTGCTTCGCCTTGACCGCATGAATTTCTTCAAAGAAGGTTTCGGGAGAATAATCCGCAACCGCCTGCACCAGAAATCGGTACATCACGGCCTTATTCAAGTTGCGCTCCCGCAAGAAGGGCAACAGCTGCTTGATCTCACTCCCGAAATACAGGTTGCTGCCCCGGCGGGTGTAGTAGAGCGGCTTGATGGAGAACCGGTCCCGGCTCAGAACCACCCGGCGCGCCGGCAGATCAACCAGCGCGAAGGCCCACATGCCGTTGAGCCGATCAAATCCCTTCTCGCCGTATACCTCGTAGATCTTGAGAATTACTTCGGTGTCGCTGGCCGTTTGAAACTGGCAGCCTTGTTGCAGCAGCTCCTGGCGAAGCTCAACGTAGTTGAAGATCTCTCCATTGAAGATGATCCAGCGGCCTTTTCCATCGCTCAAGGGCTGGCTGGCGGCGTCCGAGAGATCGATGATGGAGAGCCGCCGATGTCCGAGAAAGATGTCAAACCCACCACTCCCATCCACCGTCTGCTTCGCGGTTTGCATCACCATGTGGCCGGAGCTGTCCGGTCCACGATAGGACACCAGGTCGGTTTGCTTGACAAACAGATCCCGGTCTCCGCGATCAAACAGGCGATCAAACGCTACCGCGCCGAATATTCCACACATGGGATTATGCTGCCGCTTTCTATGTCCCGCATGTTGCCAGCGATGGACAGGGTTGACGGGCCAAGGGTGATGTTAAGTCAGGCGACCGGCCGTCGCCTATGTGCCAAGAGTCGTAGGTACGTACGTTACCTGCGGCGCCAGCGGCTCCGACCCGATCCCACAATGGTTTGGCGGTTGGGGCTAACCATCTGGTCCCGGGAAACGGGCGCCATGCCGGGTTGTGCCTGGGGGCTCCCGGAATCCAGCCGATACAAGCTCTCGTTTAAGTCAGATCACGGTCGAGCCCGTGGACTGAAAGGACCGGGACGCGGCACCCGGGTTCACGTCCGAACGAGTGAAGCGATGCTTGCCTGCTGAGGAAAGGGGAATCGCATTGATCTGCCGGACTTGTACTCTCAGAGTTCCCGTGGGATCGATGCTTTCCGCTCGGCTCACTGCGGACCGTATGGCCTCTTCTCGTGCGACGGGCTCGCCCGGTCCGGGAACGATCCAGAGCGTAATCGCGTCCGTCGCGGTCTGGTGGAACTGGAAACTGGATATTCCCACGCTGCCATACATGAGATGAGTAAAGAATTCCCCATGCACGACCCAGCCGTTGGGCAGGGTGAAATTGTCGCTGATGCGCGCGATGTTCAGTTTCATCAGGGGAAACTGGCTGCCGCAATCGCACATCCCCTCCAGCAACTCCCCGCAATCCTCGTTGCGATAGCGGATGAACGGCATGGTCTCGCCCCAAAGCGAGGTGACAATCAAACTTGGCGGCTGCCCGGGCGCCCCATTCGTATCGTCCACTTCGACCACGGCGAAGTCCGAATTGAGGTGCATTTTCCCGTGCGCGCAGGAGCACGCGATATTGTTCACCTCGGAACTACCATACAAATCAAAGACGGGACATCCAAATACCCTTGCGATGGTCTCCTGCTGGCGCGGATAAAGCTTCTCGGCGGTGGTAAACACGCCACGCAGAGGACGCATACGCTGGCCGGTGTTTTCGACGTGCTCGGCAAAGCGGGCAATGGTCGAAGCATAACCCATGGCCAGAGTCGGCCGGATTTGCCTGAATTTTAGCCGCCATCGCTCCATCTGTTCTGGACCCGATTGGAAGGGGTCAAACTGGTAGGAACGCCGCAGCCGTTGGCGAAGTTCGAATTCCCAAGTGGACATTCCGTACAACTGGTCATCAAAGCCCCAGAAGTAGGCCACCATCTCGCCCGGTTCCCAGCCCGCTTGCCGCCAGTTGCGAAAGATGCCGGCTTCGCAGGCGTCGAGCTCGAAACCAGAACGGTAGAATCGCAGGGGCACGCCGGTCGAACCGCCACTGCATCTGGGAATCAAATCACTCTTGGGGATGTCCTCTCTCACCAGATCGTCGATCCGCTCCCGAATAATGTCCTTGGTAAGGATCGGCAGCCGGGCCAGGTCCTTCAAATTCCGAATGTTGGAACTGTGCATGCCCAGCGAGCGAAACATTTCCCGGTAGTAGGGGACGTGGGCTTCAGCGGAAGCCAGCAGCCGGGAAAGCCGCAAAAACTGCCCTTCGAGGATTCGGGGGCGGGGCTGCAAGGGCTCTTCCCCAATGGATCGCAAAATTTTCCGGACCTGCGAACCACGCAGATGCTCGGTTAGACGGAGCAGGAAACGTCCAGAGACGTTCATTGGGTAATTCCGTTAGCGGCAGCTCCGCGGCGTCGCACAGCGGGTAAGGCCCGGCTGGTCCCAATCGCCATCAGCGATAACATCAAAGTGAGCCAGAAGGTCTTTTCCCAGAGTATGTCGGCAAAAAATCCGAAGGCCATCATCGCCCAACCGGCAGCCTCCAACCCGACCAGCAGCAGCGACAACCTGGATTTCGGCGCTGCCGGCTCCGCCAGGCGAAGCCGGCGAAACTCGGAGAAATGCGAGTACAGGGCATACGCCAGCAGCAACATGCCGACGATCCCAAGTTCCACGGCGGTTTGCAGGAAAGCATTGTGAGAAGCCCGGCTGTAACCCCGAAAAATCCGCGAGACTCCGGCAAAGTCCTGGTAGGCAATCGGGAAGTTGGCGAAACCGGCGCCCCACAGCCCGTACTTCTTCCACGCCGCCCATCCTACGGCCCAGATGTCGAAACGCCCGTCGCCGCCGCTCGCAATCATGTCGCGTAGCCGCAGGAAAAAAGTCGAGGGCATCAGGCTGACCAAGCCGGCCAGGATCAAACCAAAGATCAGCATGCGGCGATTGATGCCGATCCGGACCGCGAACACCAGCAACATGACCCCGATGGCGACCAGGGATGCCCGCGACATGGTGATAAAGATCGTGTAGCAAATGCTGGCCGAGGCCAACCCGGCGAGCATCTTGCCCCACCAGCTGCGGGCCGATAACAGTTCCGCGGCCACCAGGGCCAAGGGAAGCAGAAGCTCGGCCGCGAAGCGATCGGGATTGGTTTCGCGCCCCGCCACCACCAGCGAGGCCCGAGAAGTCCACGAGAGATAACTAACGCCGGAAGAGAACAGGTAAATCGCCATCCAGGAGGCGACGCACCCCCCGGCAATGGTGGCGCGGGTCAGCCAGGATAGCTGTTTCTCCGAGACCGGCCAGGAGACGGCGGCAAGGTACAGCAGGACGAGCGAGATCGGAGTCAGCAACTCATGCAAGGCAAAATCAGGTTGCAGGGCCCAGACGATGGTCAGCGCATTCCAGCCCAGGAACAGCAGCCATAGCCAAGCCGACCGCGAGGGCCAGCGCAGTCGGTGCCGCATAAGACCCGTTCCCAGGAGGGCAGCGCCCGCCATTCCCCCCACCAACAGGTTCAGCGTAGTGCCGGTCTTGGCGTCACCCAGCGCGGTCACGGAGTCAAACGGAATCATGAACGCGTACAGCCCGACCGCCGCTTCGATGGGCCAAAGGATGGCCGGGATGGCGACCGACACCAGACCCAGGTAGAGCCATGCCCCGTGGCCGATCATGTTGCCGATGAAGAGGCCAAACCCGACCAGAGCGACACCGGCTCCGACGACGAAAACAACTCTTCCCTCCAACCACCGTCCGGGGTCTTGGGGAAAGGTCTTCAGGGCCGAAGCTCTAACGTTCATGGTCCACCCATCGTTTCTGAGGGACACCTGCGGCACGCATTGGAACTACCTGAGTCAAGCCGATGCCCCTCTGGCTTCCTTGGTTTCTCCGAGGGCGATGAACGTCCTCCGCAAGATCCCCAGATCGCCCAGGAAACTTCCCTTTTGAGCGTACTCCAGATCAATCCGCACCTTGTCGGGAAGAATCCTCGTGCAGTAGAAATGCGGCAGCTGTTCGGGTCGTACCGAGGACAGCAATGTTTCCTCATGCCGATAGCAGAGTGTCGCGGCACCGGTAATCCCAGGACGCAGCCTGAGGATTTCTTTCTGCTGGGAGTTCAGCGTGGACAGATACTCGGCCACGTCGGGCCGGGGTCCGACCAGGCTCATGTCACCCAGGATCACATTGAGCAGTTGCGGCAACTCGTCAATTTTCCATTGGCGCAGCACAGCCCCCACCGCCGACACACGCGGATCGCCCGCCTGCGTGACCCGGGGCCCGGCAGCGGCCGGGGCATGCTTCATGGTGCGAAACTTGAATAATAAAAACTCCTGACCATCTTTTCCGACTCGCCTCTGGCAGAACAAAACGGGGCCCGCCGAACTCAGCCGGATGGCCAGCGCCGCCAGCAGCGAAATCGGGAGGGTCAGCAGGAACGCAGCCGTGGCCACGCTGAGGTCGAAAAGACGCTTGCCCGGCGATTCATTCCACGGATTGCGGACCCCCGGCTCCGCGCCCCGGGCCATGGTGGTATCGGTCATCGGCCGACCATTTTCGTCTTCCGATTTTTGCATACGATGCCGGATACCGCGGAGACAATCCGCTCCACTTGACCTTCCGTAAGGTCGGGATAGATGGGCAGCGAGAGGCACCGGCGGTAGGAATCTTCGGCATGGGGAAAATCGCCGGCAGCGTACCCGTAGGTTTTTTGGTAGTAGGGGTGCAGGTGCAGGGGAATGAAATGCACGCTGCACCCAATCCCCAGGGTTTTTAACTCCTCGATAAACTGATTGCGATCCAATTCGAGCAGCTGGGGACGAAGGCGCAGGATGTAGAGATGCCAGGCATGTTGCGAGCCCTCCTGCCGGGGTGGCAGCTCAAGTTCTTCGATTTGGCCAAAGGCCTCGTCATAGCGGCGTTGAATCCGGCAGCGCGCCTGCCACAAGGAATCACACCGCCGCAGCTGCGTCCGGCCCAGCGCGGAGAGAATATCGCACAGATTCATCTTGTAGCCGGCATCGTGGACCTCGTAATACCAGGAACCAGCCGCCGTGTAACGCTTCCAGGCATCGCCTCGGATGCCGTGCAGGCGCATGAGCGCGGTGCGCTGGATGAACTCCTCATTATTGGTGGTGAGCATGCCGCCTTCCCCCGTGGCCAGGGTCTTGGTGGCGTAGAAGCTGAACGCGGTGAGCTCGGACAGAGTGCCGATCTTGCGGCCCCGATGAGTCGTCGGAAGGGCGTGGGCCGCGTCTTCGACCACGTGGAGCCCGTGCTGCTCGGCGATGGACAACAGGTCGTCCATGGCACAGGCTTGCCCCGCCATATGCACCGGAATCAGCGCCCGGGTTTTTTCCGTGATCTTGGCTCTGACCTCGTCGGGATCGATATTGAACTCACCCGGGAGGCTGTCACACAGCACCGGTCTGGCGCCAAAATACGTGACCACTTCGCCGGTAGCGGTGAAGGTGCAGGCGGGAACCAGCACTTCGTCCCCGGGTTGCAGGCGGAAAGCATCGAGCGCGAGCTGCAGGGCGGAGGTCCCGGAGTTCACTGCGAGGGCATATTTGGCGCCTACGTAGTCGGCAAATTCCCGCTCAAAATCCAGGGTGACCGGGCCGGTGGTGAGCCACTTGGACTGGAGCACGCGTTGTACCGCATCCATTTCCTCCTGACCAATCGACGGAAGGTGGAAGGGAATAAAGGAATCATTTGGCATAAGATAGTTTGGCAATCCTTGCGACGGAGTGAGCGATCCTTGGGGGGCCAGCGAGCGCAGCAGAGATCAGAATACGCCATCCCGGAGTTCTTGGGTCGCTGAAACGCCGGGCGGCGCGCTCCTGATCGTGTACTACTCAGTATGTCCATTGAGACAGGTACCTTCGAGACCTTGTTCGGTTTGCAGGGCACGCCCAATAATGCGGGCAAGGCCGAAATCAGGTCTCGAGGATCTCCCCTTATGTGCGAACAAGCTCGACCTTCCTGCTCGTTCTCTTCCGCCTGGATCATCCCGATGCAATTTATTGTCCTGCTCCTGCTCCTGGCGGGGATGGCCAGCGCGCAGAATCAGTACTACGTGGCCACCACGGGAAGTGATTCCAGCAGCGGCACCAGCTCGACTTCTCCCTGGCGAACCATTCAGCACGCTCTCGACAGCTTTTCCCTGGGGTTGCAAGGGACTGTCATCCACGTTGCCGCGGGAACCTACACTGAGCTGACCAATTCCTGCTCCACGTATTCGAATGTCGCGGAGTGTATCCGGATCGGCCGCGGCGGCACCTCGGACTCCGCCCGGCTGCGGCTGCAATGCGATGCGCAGTGGAGCGTACCTTCGGGCAGCGGATGTCTGATCCGTCAAAATTCGGCCACCTATGGTTTTGAAGTGAACGGCAACTATGTGGACATTGCCGGATTTGACTTCGGGAACGCTCCGCGCGCGCAAGCCGCGTTGGTGGGGGCATGCAACCCGGCCAATAACGGCGCCTGTCCCACCGCCAACGGCCTGCACGTCCTGAACAACTACTTCCATGATGTGGGCCAAACCGTAGATGATGGGGAGGGAGCGGGTCCGGGATGCCCGAAGCAGGGCATGATTGAGGCTCAGCAACATCACGGCGCTTCCGTGACCGGCCTGCAAATCATCGGCAATCGGGTCTCGAACTACGGGAACAACGCGCTCAAGGGAAGTTGCGCGTATTCGCACGGCATTTACGTCAACACGTCGGGGGCGGTGGTCGAGAACAACGTGGTGCTCGATGCCACCGCGAACGGCATTCAATGGTATAGCGCTCCCTGCAACGGCGTGATTTCGAACAATGTCTTTGTACGCTCCGGCTACAACGGCATCATCGTGGCGGGAGGCGACCTTTGCGGCAGCGGCCAGGGCAAGATCACGATCATCAACAATATCCTGGATAACAACGGCCACTCCGGCCTGGCGCTGGGCACCGGAAGCGGCGCACCTTGCACGGCAGGCTCACCCATCCTGATTTCGAACAACGTCTTATTCGGCAATGGCACCGGCCAGTACAGCGGAACCTCTTCCTGCGCCAACCCAGTCAATACCCGCACCGAAGCTCCCACGGCCACCTTTGTGAGCTACGCGGGCAATGCCAATGACGACTACCATCTCAAAGCCGGCAGCGTGGCGGCCCAGACAGGGACGACGCAGTGCGTGGCGGGAGGGTTATCGCCCTGCGTTCCCACCATGACGCTGGATTCAGTCCTTCGCCCCAGCCCGCTCTCCATTGGAGCTTTTGACGTGACCACGGCGGTCGACTTAAGTCCGCCTACGAACCTCACGGCCACGGTCAACTAGTCTTCCCGGCCATGGGCTCGCGTTTGCACTGCATTTATTCCGGCTTCCTTGCCGAATTGTGCAGATGCGCGCTCATGGCGATTCGGGTCTCCCTCGATCTGCCCAGCGAAACCAGCATCCGCCACATGGTGTAGAAACGCGCCACGAAGAACACGTGATAGAGCAGCAGCAGCCTGAGGGGAGCATGGAGAGGACGCCCTCCCTGCACTCTGCGGTACACAATGGTCAGCAGGGGGCTCAGGTTGATGAGCACCAGGAACACCACCGCACGCATGAGCCAGGATTCACGCTGAACTCCCAGGTTGGCCAGGGCCGCGAGGCAAAGAAACAGGTGGGCAAAAGTAATCAGCAGGGGTTTGCTGATCCAACCATGTTCCATCATGCGAAACATCCCCATGCTGCGCCATGCGCTCTTGAAGAAAAAGATGCGCAGGGTCTGATCCGCGCCGGCGTGAATGGCGCGTACCGATTTGCATTGATAGACCTTGAAACCAGCCTGGTTCAAGCGGATTCCCAGGTCGTCATCCTCGCAGCTGATCATCTTCTCGTCGAATCCGTCGATGGCCAGAAAGGCTTGCCGTTTGACCACCAGGTTGGCCGATGAGATGGACTTCACAAATCCGTCGCGATGGGCAACGTGAATGGCGTGCCAGGTCTTCTCGATCCAGTAGGGAGAGTCGTCTTCCAGGGTCGGCTGGGAACCGGTGGCGTCGGCGCGGCTGCGCAGTATTTGCAGAGCCTGCTCGAAGTAGTCGGGAACAATCACGCAATCGGAATCGATGAAGGCGATAAACTCGCCGCCCGCCAGCGCCGCTCCCCGATTGCGCAAGGCGCTGACCGGTATCCCGCGGATTTGCTGGATGCGGGCGCGTCCGCCGTACTCGTCCAGCAGGATCTCGTAGGAGCCGTCGTCGGAGCCATTGTCCAGGACAATCAACTCCGCATTTCCGTATCGCTCCATGGCCACCAGAATTGAATCCAGGGAGGCACGCAAATGGTCCCTGGAATTGAGCACGGGCACCACCACGGAGAACTTTCCCGGGATGGCGCTGCCTTGGGCTTCCATGTTTACTCTCTCTGCCACTGAAGTATGCATTGGGACATTTTCTCGGAAGGCGTCCGGCGGCTAGGCCCGGCCGGCCTGGGCGCTGGGGGAAGGTTGGGGCCACTTCCATGACTGGTAAACCTTGACGTACAAATCACGCAAGCTTTGAGCCCGCTGTTCCGGCGAGTACTTCTCGGCCACCAGGCGACGCGCTGCGGCCGCCAGCTCGTTGGCGAGGACCGCGTCGGAAAGAACCAGGCCAAGCCCGCGCGCCATGGCCTCAGGATCGTTGGGCGGGACCAGAAGAGCGTGTTGATGGTGGGTCACGATTTCCGGGATACCGCCGACCGCAGTTGCCACCACCGGAACTCCTGCCGCCATCGCTTCCAGCAGGACGTTGGGTGATCCCTCGCTGGTCGACGAAATCGCCATAACATCCGCCATCTCGTAGAAGGGACTCACGTCGCGGGCATGACCGGTCAGGGTCGCAAGATCACCGATTCCAGCGGATCGGATGGCCGCTTCGACGGTCAGGCGTTCCGAGCCCTCCCCCACGATCACCAACTGTAACGGCATTTCCGGATGCAACCCACGAAGACGGGCCAGCGCACGGATCAGGTCAGGAAAGGCTTTTTCTTTCGAAAGCCGCCCAATCGCCAGCACGGTTCGGCTCTCCGGATTAAGTCCGAGGGCAGCTTTTTGCTGGCGCAATTGGACGGGGTTCAGCCGGCGGCCAGTGCCGGAAAGTCTGACCGCGTTATGAACCACCGCGATCTTGCCAGGGTTGATCCCGAAGTCTCCCAGCTGTTGGGCAAATGCATGACTCACGGCGACCACTCGAGCCGGAGCCCTCAGGGACCAGCGGTCCAGTGCCTGGTAGATGCGCAGGCGAAAGAGCGACCGCGTGTGTCCGTGATGAAAGGCCACCCAGGGCCGCGATTTCCAGATTCCCGACACTCGTACCAGGAAGTGAGATTTAGCGTGGTGGCTTTGGATCACGTGGGGATTCACCCGGTCAACCAGGGTTCGCAAACGCTCGATCATGCGCGGATCGAAACGGAAATCCTCCTGAATGGGATGGATCGCGATCCCGAGACGGGTTGCCTCCTGCACAAATTCATTCGGTTCCTGGGCGGCGGGAAAGGAGTTCGACTGAGAGCGTTCGAACGGCGCCAATAAAACATGGATGGCATGCGGGCTCGGGACCTCCTGGCTTGTCCGGCAATATTCCAGCAAATTCTTGGCTGGGCCGTGGACCGTGTCGGCTTCTACCAGCGCCAAAACGCGGATTGCCGCCTCTGGTTCTTGCACGGTGGTGGACGACGGGGCCGGGAACACGGGCAATGCAACCGGGGCGCTCAAGCAGGGCTCCAAGGGACGCAGATAGCTGGAATTTCAAACCAGGCGGATGCCATCAAGGTCGCACTGTCGATCGGCGGATGGGGACACGGGGCGGAGGAGGTTTCGGGCGTTGCGGGCTCCCGCAGGATTCTCTAGCGACTCAAGCTGCCGACTCGGATTGCGATGCCAGGCTGGCATGCGCCAGGCGGTAGTTGAGCGCCTGATCGTGGCGGTCCAGGGCGCCCAAGGAAATAATCTCCGGGCTCGGCCAATATTCGGGCACAATCTCGACCAGCTTGGTGATCAGACCATGCACGTTTTTGGCCGCCACCAGGACGGAGAGCTGGTCCAGCCAGATGGACATCTGCTCGAAGGTCATCGTACTTCCGGTCAGGAGGCGGATCTTCTCGTGCTCCGTGGGGGCCATATTCTCCCCTTCCAGTTTGAGTTCTTCGAACATCTTTTCTCCCGGACGCAAGCCCACGAAGTCGATCTTGATGTCGCGGTCCGGCTCCAGCCCCGAGAGCCGGATCAGATTGCGCACCAGGTCCAGAATCCGCACCGGCTTGCCCATGTCCAGAACAAAAATCTCTCCCCCTTGTCCCATGCTGGAGGCCTGCAACACCAGTTGCACCGCTTCCGGAATGGTCATGAAGTAGCGCAGCATGTCGGGATGCGTGACCGTCACTGGGCCGCCCGCGGCAATCTGCTGCTCGAACAGGGGCAAGGCGCTGCCATTGCTGCCCAGAACGTTGCCAAACCGTACCACCATGAAGCGGGTGCTATTGTCCTGCAGCGCCAGCATGATCAGTTCCGCCACTCGCTTGGTCACGCCCATGATGTTGGTGGGATTGACCGCCTTGTCGGAGGAGATGAGAACAAAGTCCTCGGCGCGGTACTGCCGGGCCAGCAGGGCGACATTATAGGTGCCAAAAATATTGTTGGTGATCGCCTGGAAACAATTTCGTTCCATCATGGGCACGTGCTTGTAAGCGGCGGCGTGGAAGATGGACTGCGGCCGGTAGGTCGAAAACACATCGCGGAGCAGGGTCGCATCCTGGATATCTCCCACGACCGGAATGTAATCCAGTTGGGGAAACTTGCGGGAAAGTTCATGTCCCAGCTTGAACAGGTCATTCTCGGATCGATCCAGCAGCACTAACCGCCGGGCGCCCAGCGCGGCCGCCTGCCGCACCAGTTCGGACCCGATGGAGCCTCCCGCGCCCGTGATCAGGATCACCTTGTCCGCGATTCGGCCTCGAATCTGGTCCAGGTCGAGACGGACCGCTTCACGTTCCAAAAGGTCCTCTACCCGCAACTGCCGGACCTGGCTGAAAGAGGCGGACTTGTTGATCAGCTCGCCGATGGGAGGAAGGGTCTTGAAATCCACTTTGCACTCGCGGCATTTGGCGATGATTTTCTCCACCAGCCGACCGTTGGCCCGTGGGATCGCGATCATGACGCAACTCACCTGGTAGCGCAGAATCAGTTCATGCAGCTGTTCGGTACTGCCCAACACTTTGACGCCGTGAATCTTGACCCCTTTCTTGCTCAGGTCGTCGTCCGCCAGTCCTATCGGGTTGTAGTTCAGTGCCGGGTTCTGTTTCAACTCGCGAACGATGGCGCTGCCCGCCTCGCCCGCACCCACAATCAGAGTATTGCGCTGGGCGCCGTAGCTGCGGGCGCGTTCGGTGTAGGCGCGCACCGCGAAGCGGGCGCCGCCCAACACCATGATGGTGAGGAAGAAGTCGATAATAACCACCGAGCGGGGAAATCCCGGAAACGGAAAGACGCCCTCCACCAGGCAGAAAATCAGCGCCGAACTGAGGAACGACGCTTTGCTGATGTCCAGCAGGTCGCTGATTCCCACGTAGCGCCACCAGCCATGCATCAGGCCACATTGATAGGACAACGCCAGTTTGATGAGCAGGACAAAGGGGAGTGTCTTCCAGAAAATCGCCAAGTCGGCGCCCCCCAGCCGGGCGTCCAGACGCATCAAGAAACTGACGTAGTAGGTGAACGCCACGAGGACCATCTGCGAGGCAAAAATCACCACCGCCCGGTATTTCAAGAAACCGTTGGTGTGAGGCCGGAGCCTAAGCGCGTTGCTGATATTTTCCATGGTGCTCGCAGAAATCACGTTGTCCTTTTTGGTCAAGGGTGCTGTCTTGTCTTCCGCCATTGCTCCAAAACTCCACGTTGGCTGAAATACAAAAATGGGGGGAGAATGATTCGGGTCGATCCCGGGGGGGACCTCTACTTTACCAGAAAACCAAATCCTGCGATACCGCTATTTCATTTCGAAGTGGGCTCGTGGTAAGCGTATCCGTAGCCGTAATACTTGTAGTCGGTGGAATTGCAATCGGCGCCATTCAGCACGATTTGCAGGATGGGCGCGCCGTGAACCTCGGAGATCAGCTCCACGCTGCGTTGCATGGCCTGGCGGGTGGTGACCCCGGCGCGTCCCACCAGCACCACCGCGTCGGCCAGAGTGGAAAGGGCCCGCCCGTCCACGAAGGGCAGAATGGGGGCGGAATCAATAACCACGAAACCAAAGCGTTCGCGCATCTGGCTCAGCACCTGCTCCATTTTGTTGGAGCAGATGAGCTGGCCAAAATTGCCCGTCGAGCGGCCGGCCGGCACGACGGATAGGTTGCCCTGCCCGGGAACCTCGCATAAGGAACTCTCGAGTGGAGTATCGCCGCTGAGTATGTCGCCCAACCCGGGTGCCCTGGGCAGGTTCAGGACATCCGCCACCCGGCCCTTGCGCAGATCGGCATCCAGCAGGCAGGTATTGGCGTGCTGGGCCAGGGCATGGGACAGGTTCATGGCAACCGTGGTCTTTCCTTCTCCGGGCAAGGCGGAAACAATGAGCAGGACCTGAGGAGGATTGTTGGGCCAGGAGAGCATGATGGAGGCGTACAGGGCCTGCATGGCTTCGCCTTCCGGCGAATTGGGTCGTTCCAGGAAGAACACACCGGCGTCGGCATTTTCCGCCCGCGCGGAACCTCCTGCCAGCCGCTTGGGCCAGCCCAGGCGACCTCCCTGGCCCTCGGGTTCGCCGATCATGGGGATGATGGAGACATTCGAACCCCCGATCCAGCGTCGGATATCCTCGGGTGAGCGTAGTTTTGTGTCCAACTCTTCAAAGATGAAAGCCACCCCGATACCGCCGATCAGAGCCGCCAGCAGGCCCACCGCAAAGTTAAGCACCCGGCGGGGACGAATCGGCTCGTCGGGAACCCGGGCCGGATCCACCACCTGAATATCGACCGACTTCGAAGCTTCCGCGATGCCCGCCTCCTTGATACGCGCGTACAACGAGTTGTAGAGTTCGACGTTCGCGTCCACTTCCTTCTTAAGGGTGGCATAGCGAGCCATCTTGTCCAGCTCCTTGCTGGTTCCCTTCATCTCAGCCGCCATCAACCTCTCGCGGGTTTCCGCGGCGGCGTAGCTGGCTCGCAAGGAATTCACAATCGCTTTTTTCTGCATTTCGAGCTGGCTTTGCAGTTCATCGACTTCGCTCTGCAGTTTCTTGGCGGTGGGGTGATTACTGCCGTACACCACCAAGGCTTGAGCCAAGGCAGCCCGCTCCTCCGCCAGCTTCTGACCCAACTGCTGCACCACCGGGCTGCTGCGCACCTCGGAAATCGAGTCCGGAGTGTTGACATTCTTGAGCACCGCCTGGAGTTGAATCCTTTCCGACTGCGCATTGGTTTCCTGGCGGCTGAGCTCCCCTATGTGCTCCGTAAAGGTGCTCTTGTTGGCGTCAATATCGGTCACTCCCAGGGACTCCTGCATGCGGCCCAGGGCTTGGGTTGAATCCTCCATTTTCTGGCGCAGGTCGTCGAGCTGGCGCGACAGCCATTCCGAGGACTTCATGATGGCGTCGTGGCGATTTTTAAAACTCTCATCAATAAAAATCTGCACCAGGGTGTTGGGAACCTGGGCTGCGAGCTCGGGATCACGGCTGTCGAAGCTGACCAGGATCAGGCGACTGGCAACATCCCGTTTCACCTTAAGATTAGCCTTCAGATTTTGCAGGGCGATACTCTCTTGCGGCGTGAGCCGAACGATATCGGAGGAGTGGGTGGGCGCAGCCTTGAGCGCATCGGGGTCGGTTACATCCATCAGCAACGGATTCTGGTCGAGTTTCAGCTTACGCACCACCAGGATCGCCAGGCTATCGCCCTGCAGGATTTGGGCCTGGGTTTCCAGATATTCGGCGTCGCTTCCGCCCGAGCCCCCATTGTCGAGAGAGAATTTCTCCCCCGAAGGATCAATCTCCACCCGCGTGGTGCCTTCGTAAACCGGTTTGGTGAACACAGTGACCACGATGGTGGTCACCAGGATGACGCCCGCAAACAGCAAGGACAGTTTCCAGTGCTTCTGCAGAGTTCCCAGGGCGCGTAACCAGTCGGGGAGTTTGTTCTCCTCAAACGCAGGCTTACCCGTCCCCAATTGTAAGGAGGCGTTCTCCTCGGGCAGCACGGCGATCCGGCCCGGCTTCCGACTTCCAAGTCCCTTGCCTGCCTGCCGCATTAATTCGAAGTTTCTGCTCACGCCATACCTCCACGGGATTTGGCCACTCGGGATCGATCCTGCAGCTTCACGATTCTGCAAGGGAGCCGACGGAATGCTGGAATGACGGACACCCTTTCGCTCCTAATAACGGGCGCCATAGACCGCCAGTCCGGTTGCGCTTTGGATGATGGCTTCCAAAGCGCGTTTGCCTGCGCTCTTGGCCGCGCTGTTGGGAACAAAAATAATATCCTCGGCCTGCAGACGAACGTCGGGAGCCTTGGCGGAGAGCATGTCTCCCAAGAGCAGGCGTGATTCCTGAGGACCCTTGGGGGTGCGGCGAATCAACCTCGCCTTGTTCAGGTTGGCCGTCGGGTTCGTGCCTTCGGCCATGGCAATGGCCTGCAAGACGGTCATGTCCGTGCCATTGTCCATGACCACGCCGCTGGGTTTGTGCACATCGCCGACCACGTAGACCACTCCCGCCCTCGACACCAGCACGGTGTCTCCCGGCATGATGTCAATGTTGCTCTTGGCCGAGGTTTCGGCGTCGTTCGAAAGCATCACGTTGCGCGGGGACTCAGGATGGTCGCGATGGGTGATGCTCACGATCCTCCCCGCCTTGGGGCCGGTTCCGCCCGCCATGGACAGCACGTCAAACAGCCGCCGCGAACCCAGGAGCGGATACACTCCCGGCCTCTGCACTTCGCCCAAAACCGAGACTCCTTGGGTCGCATATTCCTTGGTAAAAACCGACACCTGGGGTTGGGCGAAGAAGCCACCATCCTTGAATTTCGTCGCCAGCAGATCCTGGGCTTCGTCGTTGGAGAGGCCCGCGACGTGTACCGTCCCGATGAAGTTCAGAGAAATGTTCCCGTTGGGATCGACTCTTACTTCCTGATCCGACTCCGGGGCCCCGAAAACACTTATCTTCAGCAGATCGCCGGCGCCAATCCGTATGGAAGGTGCCGCGACCGGCGCTGGGGTAACGGCGGTTTCGCTGGGCGGCGCCGCGGCCGGCGCCGGGGTAACGGCGGTTTGGCTGGGCGGTACCTGGGCCGGCATGGTTTGAGACCAGGCCGGGAGCTGCGAAGCCAGGCTGAACGAGGCCAACACGAAAAACACTAAAAACGTAAGGCCGAAGCCGCGGATTGTTCCGGAGTGCCGCATAGTAACCCCTAATCTGATAGTCGATGGCGCATTGCCCATCCGATGACCCGGAATTTTTTTCGGAGAGGAGGAGCGCATTATGTTTTCCAGCTTCCTTCTTATTTTCTGCCGGCGTTATTTCGGCCGGCTGCCGGCTGGGCTCACTGGGCCACGCTGAACCTGAAACCGTTGGGTTCTCTCCGCGCCCTGCAGGGTCGAGCTGGGTCTATCCCTTGTTAAGATTCCGTTCCCGATATGCCCGGCCGCCGTCGTAACCGGCAACAGGACTGGCCGGGGGACTCATGTGGTACTGCTCGATTTTATAAAGCAAGGTCCGGTAACTGACTTTCAGCTGCCGGGCCGCCGCCTTGCGGTTCCAGCGGGCTTGATCAAGAGCGGTCGCGATGGCGTTGCGTTCGGTCTCTCCCTTGACGCTCTGTACCAACGATTTCAAGCCGGAAGTCTGCGCTTCCGAGGATGGGCCGAGCGCCCGCGTCCGGTCGTGCGATCGCAGTCGATAGGAAGTCCCGAACCCCAGATGGTCGTCTTGATCGAATGCACTCAGCTCGAGGCCGCCGTCTCCCATGACCAGGTAGCGTTTCACAAATTTTTCCAGTTCCGTGAAATTGCCCGGCCAGGAGTGCTGCTGCGAAGCTTCGAGCACGGCGGAGGAGAAAATGCGGGCGGGCAAGTTGTAACGCCGCGCCAGCTGGTTCATGAAGTGGCCCAGGAGCAGCGGTATTTCTTCCTTGCGCTGCCGCAAGGCGGGCACATGCACGGTGAACGAACTCAAACGATAATAAAGATCCTCGCGCAATTTTCGGTCGGCCACAGCCTGCTCGATATTGGCCTGGGTTGCCGCCAGGATTCGCACATCGATCTCCGCCTCATCCGCGCCGCCCGGAGCGACAAAATGTCCCTGCTGCAAGACGTGCAGCAACTTGGTCTGCAGGCTCATGGGCATTTCGGTAATTTCATCCAGGAACAGCGTCCCCCTCTGGCACAGTTCAAACTTGCCGGGTTTGCTGCGTCCGTTGCCGTTGGGAGTTCCGAACAGTTCATGGTCCAGCATGTCTCCGGGCAAGGTGGCGCAGTTCAATTTCAGGAAGCGGAAACCCGACCGGACCGACAGCTGGTGAATCAGGCGGGCGGCCAGTTCCTTACCGCTGCCGTTTTCGCCCAGGATAAGCACGGGCGCGGTGACCTGCGCCAACAGTTCCGCTTGGGCGCGCAGCTGGCGCATGGTGGGACTGGCGGCGACGAAGAACAAGTCGTCGCCGATGTGCTCGATTTCCTCGCTCACAACTTCACTTTCAGTATTTTCGGTGGAGTAGAAAAGTGCCCGGCGAATCGCGGTCTCCAGTTGCCTCGCCTGCAGGGGATAGATCAGAAAATCCTGCGCACCCAGACGGATCGCTTCCAGTTTCTGGTCGGGATCTTGCTGGCCGGCAAGCACCAGCACGGGAAGGTCGGGACGGACCCGGCGCAACCAGCGCAGGGGATGCAAACCATCGGAGTCGCCAGCCATCACGTCGAGCAGAATCAGATCCGGCCCGGGTCCGGAATGGACCCGCTCCAGCGCTTGCCAGGCACAATCTGCAGTCTCCAGCCGCCAGCCGTGGCTTTCGCCGTAGATCCAAGGCAGGTCAAGCGCCGACCTTTCCTTGCTCACGAGCAAAATTTGCGGTGATTCCATTTGTTCGACCAATGAACGTTCAAGCAACGCTTGCGACTCCTTGCATCCGGGCCTGGAAGAGGCTTGAATTTCAGAGAGGTTCAATGTCGTATCCTTCAACCCGCACCGCCAGAGATCGCTGAATTGCGTCCACAGAAATAATCAAGGTGTGGTCCCCGTCTCGAGAGAGCAACACGCCTTCCACCCCTTCGAGCGCTCCGCCGCGAATGCGAACTCGCTGCCCTATTTTCAGGAAAGGATGCTCGGCCCAGGGGACCTGCTGTGTCACCACCGCGCGCAGAGCGTCGATCTGTTCGTCGGGGATGGGAATTGGATTGCCGTGCATGCTGACGATTCGAAACACGCCGTTGGTGCGGCAAACCTGCATGCGCTGATCCGAGTTGCCTGCGCCCAGCCTGACGAACAGGTAGCAGCTGAACAACGGCAGCTCTACTTTTTTCTTGCGATCGCTCCAGCGCCGCACTTCGGTGACCAGGGGAAGAAAAGTGTTCAAACCTTGTTCTCGCAGCCGCTCGGAAATCGCTTTTTCATTTCGAGCCCGGGTTTGCACTGCGTACCAGTTTGCCGGTTGCTGCATTGCGCTTGCGTCCCGAAACTCCGCGATTTGATCCCCGATACTGATAGCTTCGCCCTCTAAGTCACATGAACTGCGTGACTCTGGTCAATGCAATGTGGTTTGGATGCGGGGCAATCTAGGGGGGAGACAGCTCAGAAAAAAACTGCCCGTAACTACATTTCCAGAATACGGATGGATGCAAAGAACTGCAAGAGGCACCTTAACCCGGCGAAATTAGTCTCTTATTGATAGAGTCGTTTTTACTTAGCATATGAGAATATGAGACTAGAGATTAATGTCCCTTTCATAATTCCCGTTGGGCATCGTGTTGCGGACTCAAACCCGGCCCCGATGCATTGCTAAAGCATTAAATACAAAGCAATTTATGTTAATCTACTGCCCAACCTGGAAGGCTTTGACTGGTTCCACAAAGTGATCGGTCGCGATGCCGGTGTCAGAGTGAGATTATCACATGACAACCAAATTCCCACGGGGGTTGCAAAGCATTACAACTCTGGCATTGTCCGATCCCTCGATATGCGCTAAACTGCAGCCATTGCAGGTGGATGCTGACGGTCAATGGCATCGTTTGTTTTCTGTGGTTTCCCCCAAGGATTGTGGCTTTCTCCCCCCTTCGTCTCGGAGACAGGATTCTCCGCGAGAGTACTAGTTCTCTATACGATGGCTCACGGCCCAAAAAAGTCGGCGAGCCCTCGACCCAAATTCGCCGGGAGGGAGTATGCAGTCGACGCAAGGCTCAGGGGGAGAAGCAATTCGGGTCCTGGTTGTCGATGACACGCGGATCCACACGCAATTGCTGGCGGAGGCGTTACGCCGCTACCCGGAACTGGAAGTGATCAGCCCGCCGGCACGGTCCCACGAACTGGCAGACGCAATCAGACAGCATCGCGTAAAAGTCGTGGTGCTCAGTTCGAGCCTGGAAGAAGAGCCGCTGCGCGGTTTCGAACTTTTGCGGGAATTGCGCGCTTCCGATCCCGGAATTCTTGCCATCATGCTGCTGGATAGTTCCAAGCGGGAGGTCGTCCTGCAGGCGTTCCGCGCCGGGGCCAGAGGGATTTTCAGCCGGCACGATTCTTTGGAGACCCTTTCCAAATGCATCCGCAGCGTATGCGCGGGGCAAATCTGGGCCAACAGTGAACAGCTCTCGTTTGCGGTGGAGGCGCTGGCCGCATCTCCCGTGGTGCGGGCGGTTGATGCCAAGGGCCTGAGTCTGCTTTCCAAACGGGAAATGGATGTGGTTCACCATCTGGCGGAAGGTCTGACCAATCGTGAAATTGCGGCGCGACTGGGGCTGAGCCAACATACCATCAAGAATTATCTTTTTCGCGTGTATGACAAACTTGGCGTATCCAGTCGCCTCGAACTGCTTTTCATGACGCTAACCCAGGCTGGGACCGCACAACCGGCGGCCGAGTGGGGCACGGCGGGCGCCACGGGCGGCACCTATGCGGATCAAACTCTGGCGCGGCCGGGCAGGGACGAAAAGGGTGCACGTAAGCGGTCGACCGGAAGCGTACACGAATTGGATCTGCGCATGGGAGTGGCCTCGCCGTTGGATGGCAAGGCAGTGCGAGTCGACAAGCATTCTGAAAAATCGGGCGGAGACAGCCCGAGAACTGCGCCTACCTTCATGGGCAGCGACCCGCTGGATTGAAAAAAATAATTAGTGGCGAAATCTTCCTGTCTGGCTTCGGACCCGTTCTATCGGCGGGGATGCTTGTAAATCAAGACTTCTTCATTCATCGCACTGCCGCGATCACGTGCTCTGACCTTGCCGTTCGCGGACAACATTCCACAACGCACTTTCCCGGTTCCTCGTAGACGGAACCCACGAAGGATCGATCCAAAACAATTATGCTCACTGACACGGCCTACCGACGCCTGCGCGTCAGAAATTCAGATTGGCTTGTCTTCCGCTGCACTCCCGGCCACGCTACTGAACTGTCAGCTTCGCGGTCGCCGCATGGGTCAGCGGTCCCGATGTTCCTGTGCCGGTTGCCGTGACCGTGATGGTGTAGGTTCCGGCAGGCGTTCCGGCATGGCCGCCCCCCCCGCCACTCGAAGACGAGCCACCGCAAGCCCCCAAGAAGATCAAGCCTGAGAACATCAGGCAACCGAACAGGAAGCACCACAGCCTTTTCTTGCGTGACCTGAAACCAGATCCCAACAGCGCCAATCCTGCGATGGGAAGCCACATCGCGAAGAGAGCCCCGCGCACGCGCGGAGTCAACGAGGCGGTGGTTGCCGCTGTTGTGCTAACCGTCAACGTGGAGGTGCCCGAGCCACCTGCCACCGAAGCCGGATTGAGCGAGCAGGTGGGCGGTCGCATCCCGGAAGGGGTGACGCTGCAAGTCAAACCTACGGCGCCGTTGAATCCATTCGCCGGAGCGACGGTGATGGTGGCAGTGGAAGACCCTCCAGGCGAAATCGTAGCCGGGTTGAGCGCCGAGGCGGCTACTGTGAAATCCGGTTCAGCAGCCGTCACCGTCAGGGTGACAGGCGCGGTGTGAAGCAGAGACCCAAAAGCCCCGGTAACCGTCACACTATAAGCCCCGGTCGGCGTGGTCGCGGAAGTACTGACCGTCAGCGTGGAAGTGCCGGTACCGTTGGCAATCGAGGCGGGCATAAAAGAGCAAGTGGGTGCGGGCGTTACGACTGGTGTGATGCTGCAGGTCAAGCTCACCGTACCGGCGAAACCGTTGAGCGGCGCGACCGTGATGGTGGAAGTTGAAGATGCGCCCGCCGGAACTGAAGCCGGCGACAAGGCCGAGCCCGCTATTGTGAAATCCGCCGGGGGGGCGGCGGCCACGGTTAGGGCGACCGAGCCGTCGTGGCTCAGGGCTCCGAAGGTTCCGGTAACCGTCACGTCGGAAGTGCCGGCCGGTGTAGCCGCAGTGGTGGTGATCGTGAGGGTGGACGTCACCGGTGTCACCCCTGGGGTCACCGAGGGCGGCTCGAATGAGCAACTCGATCCCAAAGGCAGCCCTGCTGAACAAGTCAAAGTGACAGCGCTGTTGAATCCATCGAGCGCGCTCACTGAGATGGTATAGGTCGCCGCCTGGCCGGCCGTCACGGAAGCGCTGGCGGGCGGAGTGACACTCAGGCTGAAATCCGGAGTAACCCCGGATGGCTGAAATGCCATAGCCTGCATGACCCAGTTCGTATCCGAGGCTTGGGTAGCGGTGGCATCGATATCGCCCGCAGCGGCGCCGACCAGGTGCTCGACGGCGTCGCCCAGGGAAGTGATGTTGACCGTGGTGAAGGCAAGACCGGCGGCGGAGACGGCATCGCCGGCCAGCGCGGCGCCCACAATCAGGTCGCCCGCTTTGCTGGTGGTGATGGGACCGCTATCCAGCGCAGTGCCGGTTCCCGCACTCCCGCCACCCGAATCCAGGGGCGTAATCGTATCCACCCCGCTGTATTCGAGAACCCGGACATCCGGAGATTGGGCGGCCACATCGAACGTAATCGTGACCGTGTTGCTGGCTGCGGCGGCGATGTCCTTGGCATAGTAGATCGCCTGACTTAATCCCGTACCCACTGTGGGAGCGAACGCCAGAGTATAAGTATTTCCGGCGCTGTCGGTCACCGACTGAACCTGCGCCGTGGCATCGGCCCAGCCGATGATGACCAGGTTCAGGTTGCCGGCGGTCTGTGCCAAAGCGTAGGTGACGTCGGCTGTCGCAGCCGGGGATGTGGGTTGCGCGGAGTTTAACTGCACAAAGCTAATGCCCGTACCCGGTGCATAGGTGTAGCCGCCCGGGAGCGTGCCGGTGGTGCCGGAGGGATTTCTAACCACGACGGTGGCCAGCCCGGCGGGACCTGCAGGCACGGAGGCCAGGATGGTATTGACGTTTTCGACCGAAACCCGATCCGCCGGAACTCCTCCCACCGAAAGGGTGGCGCCCGCGGCAAAGGCGCTGCCCGAGATCTCGACCAAATCCCCTCCGTTGGTGGAACCCCCGTCCGGCCCAATCCCAGGAGATACTGCGGTAGCGAACGGCGTGCTGCTGGTAAAGGTGAATGCGGAGGGCGCTGAAGCCTGGCCGTCAACATTACTCACGGTGAGGCTGCCCAGCCCCGCCGGAAAAGAGGGGGTAAGGCAAGCAAGGGTTGCGTTGGGCGCGGTTTGAAGAGTGACGGTGCAGTTCACCCCCGAGGCGGTCGTGCCAGAGGCGTTACTGAAAAGCACACTAGCGCCGGGCTCGAAGTTGGTCCCGGTAAGGGTCAGCGCGATGCCACCGGCCTCAGGGCTTGAAGAAACGGAAAGAGAAGTAATCGCCGGTGCCGAGAAGGTCGGAGGCGTCTGTCCGGCCTCGCGGAAAGCCGCCATTTGCATGACCCAGCCGCCGGTCGCGAAAGCAGCGGTAGCGTTATAGCTGCCCGCCGCGGTGACAAAATTGTCCTCGACAATATCCCCCAGTCCGTTCAACAGCACGGTGGCAAAGCCCGCACCGCTACTGGTAAACGCGGTCGTAATGGTTCCGGCCCCGAAGAGCAAGTCATTCGGAGAGTTGGTGGTTGCCGCGCCGCTGTCGGCGGGAACAGCAGTCCCAAAACTTTCCACTGCCGTGTCTAACGGGTTGACAACGTCTAACCCGCTGTACTCCACGATGCGGACACTCTGGACCGCAGTGCTCTGGTTGAAGGTAGTGGTGACGGTGTTCGCCCCGGCATGGATGTTCTTGGCGTAGTAAATGGCCTGCGAAACCACCACTTGCGAATCGTCCCCTGGCGCAGGCACCGCGGTCGAGATCGTACTCCCAGCCAGGACATAGGTATTGCCATTGCTGTCGGCTACGCTGGCAATGGTGGCTGAAGTGTCATTCCATCCCACAACCACCACGTTCAGATCGCCCCCTGTCTGCACTGCTGTAAACGGAACCGCGACAGAATCTCTGTAGACGAATGAACTGCCGCTGCTATTGACTTGAACCAGACTCGCCTGTCCCGCCGCCAGAGAGGGCAACAGCAGCCACATGAGCGCCAGGGCCCAGCCGGACAAAAATTGAAACCGCCCAAAGAGATTCTGTCGTGCGGCATTTAAATTCACAAATGACCTCGCGGATAAACGTTGTTGTGGTGGGTATTGAGCGCGGTGACAGGTTTATAGCGCAGCAGAAAAGAGAGCGTTCCCTGGAAGAAACCTTGCTGCGCTTTTGTTTGCTTCACTGCTCGCGCCTCTAGCACTCCAAAGTTGCGTGACTGCAGACCAGTGGCGGTGGGGGAAGAGTTGAAATCGGATGCCCGTCCACAATCTGAAGTGTTTATTTTACGCGGTTGGTTTCGAAATAGGCAGTGTTTAAAAATGTCCGCAGGTTCGAAAGGTCTTAGCCGGCTGGGGCGATCTGCAGAACGTCGGTAATGTTCTCTGTCATTCTGCCGATAATCTTCATCCGTTTCACCTGCCTTCCGGAAAAAGTGCCTGGTTCCCTGCCGTACATACCCGGTCGGCCGGATCAGCCTCTGGCACCGCCCACATGACAGAACGCCGACAAAGAACTACTATTTGAAAATCCGGACCGCACCGCAGCCCCCGAGGATCAGGAAGGCCATGGTCAAGCCAAGCTCTGTTGCTCTTTGCTTTATCCTGTGTTTGTCGGTCGCGCTGGTGCAATGCGGCGGAGGATCGAGCGGTGAAGGTTCAGGCGGCGGTTCTGGCGGGGGCTCGAATCTAATCTCGGTCAGTGTCGCCCCAAGGCTGGCCGCGATCGTGGTCACTCAGACGCAACAGTTCACTGCAACTGTCCACAATGACTCGGCGGGGGTGGTGTGGTCAGTCGACAATGTGATGGGCGGCGGGGCCACTATCGGCTCGATCACCGGAAACGGGCTGTACACTGCGCCTGCCAGCGGCGGCAGCCATATCATCGCAGCCACCAGTGTGAGCGACAATACAAAGAGCGCTGCGGCAACCGCAGCCGTCACCGGCCTTTCGGGAGTGTTAACCTATCACAATAATCTGGCTCGAGATGGAACCAACGTCCAGGAATTCGCGCTGACCACTTCGAACGTGAAAACCGGCACGTTTGGCAAGATTTTCTCCTGTGCTCTGGATGGCGCTGCCTACGCCCAACCGCTCTGGATGCCGAGCGTCAATGTGGGCGGAACCAGGCGCAACATCGTGGTGGTCGCCACCCAACACGATTCCGCTTACGCTTTCGATGCCGACACCAGCCCTTGCCTCCAGCTTTGGCACGTAAACCTGCTTGACAGTGCTCACGGCGGCGCCGCACAGGAAATTCCGGTGCCCGGGGGCGATGTGGGCACCGGCTTCATGACCCTGCAGCCTGAGATCGGAGTCACCGGAACTCCGGTGATCGATCCAGCTTCCAAGACGCTCTACCTGGTCAGCAAGTCCGAAGGCCCCCCGGGTACGTTTCACCAACGCCTGCATGGGCTCGATGTGGCCACGGGAGGCGAAAAATTCGGCGGCCCCGTGAACATTTCAGCATCCGTGGCGGGAACTGGCGATGGAGCCTCCGGAGGTTCTGTTGCCTTTAACCCTCGCACGGAACTACAAAGGACGGCTTTAGCACTGGTCAATGGCGTGGTTTATATAACCTGGGCCTCGCATGAGGATAAGGACCCCTACCACGGATGGGTCATTGGCTATGCCGGGGATACCCTGGCGCGTGCCTCTGTGCTCAACGCCAACCCTAACGGGGCGCGAACCGGCATCTGGATGTCAGGAGGCGCGCCGGCCGCCGACAGCAGCGGCAACCTTTATCTGGGCACCGGCAACGGGACTTTCGACGCGAATTCCGCGACCCCTCCGAATAACGATTTCGGCGACAGCATTCTGAAGATCAGCACCGCATCCGGGCTGGCGGTGTCTGACTGGTTTACCCCGTACAACCAGGACATCCTGGATACGATGGACATCGATTTAGGTTCCAGCGGAGTCGTGCTCTTACCTGACCAGTCTTCCGCACATCCTCATCTCGCCATCAGCGGCGGAAAGGAAGGCCGGATGTATGTTCTGGACCGGGACGCAATGGGTCACTACTGCGCTTCCTGCACTACCATCGACACCAACGTGGTGCAGAGTTTCATGGCGAGCAGCGGTGTCTTCTGCACTCCCGCCTTCTGGCAGAATGCGCTGTATTTTGCGGGCAGTTCGATCGGCGGTGGAAACGGCGACCATCTGAAGCGGCTTACTTTCAACTCCGCGACCGCACAATTCAGTGCTTCACCGGCTTCGCAATCGGCCTTCACGTTTAACTTTCCTGGAGCAACGCCGTCGGTTTCCTCCCAGGGCTCGTCCAACGGTATCGTCTGGGTGATCGACTCCAGCCACAGTGTTCCCAATGTCGGTTTCTCAGGCGGTCCCGCGGTCCTTTATGCCTATGACGCAACCGATCTTGGCACTCAGCTGTGGGACAGCACCCAGGCCAGCGGAAATCGGGACCAGGCGGGAGAAGCCCTCAAGTTCATTGTTCCGACCGTTGCCAATGGCAGGGTGTATGTAGGAACACGAACGGAACTGGACGTGTATGGACTGCTTCCCAATTGAGTGAGCCGTTAGAAAATCATGGACTGGCGCGGAAGGTGACCATCTGCATGGTCCAGGTGCCCGACTGCAGGGCCGCGGTCGCGTTGTAGCTGCCCGTGCTGTTCACGATGCGGTCCTCGGCGATCCCCCCGTACGGGTTGATCATCCGGTTGCTGAATCCGCTCCCCGCCCCCGTGAATAGGCTGGTCGGATTCCCTGCCCCGAAGATCAACTCGCTGGCCGAGCCCGTGGTCGCCGTACCGCTGTTCGCCGTGGTCCCGCTCCCCGTCGCCGTCGCCGTCACATCCAGCGGATTCACCGTATCCAGCCCGCTGTACTCCAGCACGTTCACATTGGGATAGGCCGCCGTGCGGTTGAACGTCACCGTCACCGTGTTGCTGCCCGCCGCTATGTTCTTGGCGTAATAAATCACCGACGTCAGCCCCGTCGCCGTCGTCGGACCCGCCGCCAGAGCGTAGCTGTTGCCCCGGCTGTCCGTCACCGAACTCACCGCCGAAATCGTGTCTCCCCACATCACCGACACCACGTTCAGGTCCCCTGCCGTTTGTGCCACTCCGTAGCTGATGGCCACCGACGAACCTGAATATTGCGTGCTCGACTTGCCCTGCACATAACCCAGCGTGGGAGGAGGAGGAGGCGGTGGAGGCGGGATTCCGGAGGGAACCTGAATCATGTTGGCCACCGACGGAACGCCCTGATCGTTGACCAAGAACAGCATGTAATATCCCGGCGGCGCAATGTTGCCGCTGGGTGGTCCCGTCACGGAGAGGGTTCCGGAGCCCGCGGTGAAGGAAAGGCCGACCATTCTCTGATCCATATCAAAGGCGTGCGTAACCGCGGCATTGCGTATCATCACTACGGAAGAGATATGGGCCGCATCAGGGGTCTGCACCTGGAACGGCGAGGCGTAATCGATCGTACTGGGGCTGCTGGTGATGCTGGGCCGGGTGGCCAGCACGGTCTGCCCACTTCCATTGGTCGTGAAGAGGTACGCCGGCTGATAGATCTCCATGTGGTTCTGGTAGGTGCCGCGGGTGGGGTTGGAGCCGGCAACCCACACTGTGGCGTCGGGCAGTAATAACGCAACCGAGTGGTAAAGGCGGGCATAGGCCTCGGCCCCGGCGGAGCTGAAGTGTTGACTGATGGGGTCGAACAGGTCCGCATTCAAACTGGCAGAAGCCGCCTCCTCGTCATTGACCGAACCCCCGAGAGCCAGGACTTTCCCCGTGGGCAGAAGGACGGCGTTCATCTCGGTGCGCGCCTGGGACATATTCGCCGAGTACTGCCAGGCCGGAGACGAAGCGCCCAGATCGATGATCTCGGTGGTGTTGGTGGCAGGATTTCCTCCGCCCAAAATCATTACACGCGGGTCGTAGTTGTTAGAGGGAGTGAGCGGCAACAGGACGGACGTGCCGTATCCTCGATAGCCTCCATAGTTCGTATTGGCTACACCCACAGCCCAGGTGTGGCTGGAAGGATCGAAGATGGCCGAAGCCGGGCCCGGGGCAGAGTAGAACACCGTGCCGTTCGGCAACAAGTGCATGCGGGGATAGAGAGGAGGCGTCCAGGAACCCGGGTATTCCTGACTCCACCCGGATCCGACGGTGTAGATCTCGACCGTAGTGTCGGTAACGCCAATCAGGGACTGATCAGGAGAATCCTCGCCAGATTCCGCGCCGGAGTAAACCATGACTCTGCCGTCGCCCAACACCGTTCCGGTTGGATACCAACGCCCGTGCGCCATGTTTTGCTGGTTGGTGAAGAGTCCGGTTGCGGGATCATAGGTCGCAGTCGTTGTCAGGCCAAAGAACGGATCGTAGGCCTGCGTGCCCCCTAATACGAAAGGCCGTCCATCGGGGAGGATGACCATGCCGTTGCAAAACATATCCCAAGCCACGGTCTGAACCGTAATGGTCCCAGCCTGCGGGTTCCAGAGGGCGGCGGTGTAGTTGGTATTGGGCGTGTAGTTTCCCGAACCTGAAACGATCAGCACCTTGCCTGTGTGCAGCAGGGCGGCATGAATCGGATTGATCGGCATGGTGTAGGGCAGAGTGGACCACTGCCCCAGAGTTTGTGCCTGACCTCTAGCGGAAGGAACTGACGGGAGGAGAAGCAGAATGAGTATTAGCCATGGGTAGAGGCGGACGTGGCGTGTTTGTGGCAACGGGACTCCGTCCCCCTCCGAGCGAGTATTGGTTGGCTTTACACGCGACCCAGGAACTCAGGAAGCTACGGGCAAAAGCGAAGGGGGAGGGATGAACACAAAAGCCGACGACGTACTTTAGCTCAGTCATCTGGTTTAGTCAATTGCCCGAAAATGGTGCACGGGCAAAACCGGCGGCCCTTCCGAGTTTGCCTGTAGAATCTGATTGAATACAATATGGATTGAATTTCCAGGGCTGATCGGAGATGGCCTCCAGGTCCGTCCGAGGGCCGGGAGCGAAAAAAAACAGGGCCCGGGGCCACTTCTTCGACCAAAGGTGCGTCCAATAAGAATTCCAGTAAAAGAAGCCGCTACGGCACACTCTCCTTAATGAAGGATCGCGAACGGACAAAATTGATCGCCAGCAGAGGCCAAGGGGACAGAGGGGTAAAGATCATGCGCCCGAAAGTAACGGCTGGAGAAGTCTAGCCTTATGGTCGGCGATCTGCGAGGGTGTAAGGATTTCGAGTGTCAACGGTGCGGGGCAAGAATCGCAGTGGAGGTTGGCCGTTTTCTGCCGTGATCGGATCGGATATGGGGGGCAATCTGAAGCTCGGATCACCACCATATGCAGAAACCGCCCGGAAAGGGGTTAGCGCGATGGGGCAGAGAGTCGCTTTACCTAGAGGGACGAAGTTCGAGTTTATGAATCGTAAATCGCAGGCTCTGGGAGATTCACGGCCATGAGCATTGTCCGGAAACTTGCCGTGGCAGTGCTTTTGGCCTGTCTCCCCGGTTGCGGGGGATCGTTTACATCGCCCGACCCGCCGAGCACGCCGGGCAAGTACTCTACAAAGTTTCCTCTGACTGAAAATCCTATTTCCGAAGGGGGCAATTGGGTTAATGGACAGGCCCTTGGTGTGGATTGGACAAATATCTCCACGACTCCGGGCCGAGCCGTGGGCCACGAGACGGGAGCGAACTTCACGGACTCGACGGCGGTGTTGCAAACTCGGAACTGGGCGCCTGACCAGAAAGCGACGGCGGTAGTCTCTACGATCGCCCCTCCGGTGGATAACTGCTCCCAGGAGGTCGAACTGCGCCTCCGGACGACAATTTCACCGCACAGTATTACCGGGTACGAAATCAACTACGAATTCTCCGAAAATTCGACCGGTTATATGCAGATCGTCAGATGGAACGGCCCCTTCGGAGACTTCACTGGCCTTCGAACTTTCAACGGAGAGGAGTTTGGGGTCACGAACGGTGATACCGTCAGCGCGACCATGGTGGGAAATGTGATTACCGCATACAAGAACGGGGTGCAGCTCGGCCAGGTGACCGATAGCACCTATTCGAGCGGCAATCCGGGCATGGGGTTCAATCTGAACAATGGTGTGAATGGCTGCTCCGGCACAAACGCGAATTATGGCTTCAGCAGCTTCACCGCGGTGGATAGCACCCAAGGCCCACTCTAGCGACGGGAGAGCCATGTCCGAGCTGACTTAATCGTACCGTGAAGCAGCCGGGGCGGCGCGCAGCGTGATCAGGGTAACTTCCGGGGGACAATTGAGACGCATCGGTATCCGAATCGTTCCGATACCGGGGTTGGTGTACAGGACGAGGGGGCCAATCCGCCGCATTCCCCGGGGATATTTGCGCCCCAGCGACGGCAAATAAGGTGGGCCGATGATCGGCAGGCGAATTTGCCCGCCATGGGAATGCCCCGAGAGCTGCAAGTCAACCGGGAAGCGGGCCACGTGGTCGGCCCAGTCGGGCTCATGCGCCAGCAGTACAACCGCATCGGCGGGCGGAATCGGGCTCAACGTGGGCTTAAGGTCGGGCTTTCCCTCCAGAACATCATCCGCTCCAGCCAGCCAGAGTCTTTTCCCCTCCCGCTCGAATACGATCGAACGGTTTTGCAAAACCTGGACAGCGTGGGACTGAAGGACGGCGGTAATGTGGGCCGCATTGGTGCTCAAGTCGTGATTTCCGAGGACCGCCACAAGTCCCAGACCAGCGCGCAGCTGAGCCAGCCACTGCGCGCACGGTTCGATGGCCGCAGCGGCAGCCTTGGATCTTGCACCCTTCGACAGCCCCACGGGCGCGGTCACGAAGTCTCCCGTCAGCACGATCAAGTCGGGCTGCAAGCGGTTAACGATGTCGATCGCCTTGCGCAGGGGCACGACTGAGAAATAGTCGTCATAGTGGAGATCGCTCAATTGGGCGATCCGCAAGCCGTCCCAGGATTCGGGCAAGCGCGGGAGAGGGATTTCGATGGACACCAGTTGCGGCCGGTTGGCAGCAAAGATGGTGCCGTCGCCGATGGTGGCCAGAGCCACTGCCGCCGCTCCGACTGCACTTACTTGCAGGAATTTGCGCCGTGTCGGGAACCGTGACAAGCCCGGTAAATCTCCTTACGTTGCCCTCAGGTGGAAGCGACCCAAAGAATTATCCACCCACAGAATCATGGACGGGTTGCGGTTTCGATTCACGGCTGCGGTACCATGCAATGGTTCGGCTAAGACCTTCTTCAAAATCGACGCTTGGTTGGTAGCCAAAGTACTTTTCCGCTCGCGAAATGTCGGCCAGCGAATGTTTCACATCTCCGGCCCGTTCCGGACCGTACTTTACCTCGCCGGCGTATCCGATCAGCTGTTTCAGAATCTGAAAGGTCTGGTACAAATCAGTATGCCGGCCGGTGGCTACGTTAAATACTTTTCCCGCAACTTCCTGGTTCTCGGTCTGGCAGGCAAGCAGGTTGGCCTTGACCACATTTTCCACAAAAGTAAAATCCCGGCTCTGTTTACCATCCCCGAAAATTGTGGGTGCCTCTCCGTGGAGCATTTGGGTGATGAATTTGGCCAGAACGCCGGAGTAGGGTGAGGCGGGGTCCTGACGCGGGCCGAAGACATTGAAATAACGCAGGCACACGGTCTCCAGGCCGTAACAGCGGTAGAAACTGGTCATGTAGTATTCGCTGGCCAGCTTGGCCGTGGCATAGGGAGAAATCGGGTTGGGCGACATATCCTCCCGCTTGGGCAAAGTGGGGGTGTCGCCATAGGCGGAAGAAGAGGCCGCGTAAATCACGCGCCTGACCTTGGCGTCCCGAGCCGCGACCAGCAGATTCAGCGTTCCATCCACGTTGGCGCGGTTGTTGCCCAGCGGATCCTTCACCGACCTGGGAACCGAGGGAATGGCGGCCTGGTGCAGAATGTAGTCCACGCCGTGGCAGGCCTGGTGCAGGGCTTCGAGGTCGAGCAAGTCGGCCTCATGGAATTCAATTTGATCGAGTATGCCGGCAAGATTTTCGCGTTTGCCAGTGGAAAAATTGTCGAAGCCGCGGACTCTTTCCCCCCGCGCCAGCAACTCCCGGGCCAAGGTCGACCCGATGAAGCCCGCAACGCCAGTGACAAGATAAGTTGCCATAGAATCTTCCATCATACAGATTTCGACGGGAATACTGGAATAACCAATGGACCCTCACACAAAGCATGGCCGGGAGCAACGCTTTCAAAAACTCGAGCCGGCGAATGAAGGAGAGGCCGGAGTGGTTATTGGGGTGGGGATCTCAGCGTCTGTCGCCGGACTGACTCGTCGAGGCGATGGATCAATCAAGATCCCCACGCGTGGCCGGGTACATCGTCTTAGTGCATATGCATTTCTTTGTGCATAGGCAGCGCCGATTCGGTTACGTGCTTCCTTTGGAATATGTAGCGGGGCGTGGGTACTCGCTCGGGATGCAGCTCGACCTTTGCGATCGGAGCCGCCGGACCCGAAACCTGCACCCAGCTCGCCAGCGAAGGAGTGCCTGCCTGGTTCACCAGAAAGAGCATGTAGTACCCCGGAGGAGCAATGTTCGAATTCGGAGGGCCGGTTATGGTGAGGCTCCCGGAACTGGCCGTGAACGACAGCCCGACATAGCGCTGATCCATGTCAAAAGAATGAGTGACCGAACCCGGTTTCATAAGAACCACGGACGCAATGGTAGATGCGTCCGGAGTTGAAACTCCGAATGACGCAGCGTAGGTGATCGATCCGGGCGCGTTGGCTCCGATCGTGGGCCTAGGGGCGAGGCTGCCATCCCCATTGAAAAGATATGCGGGCTGGTAAATCTCGATATGGTTCTCGAATACGCCCTGCGCAGGGTTGCCGCCGGTAATGGCGACGGTGCCATCGGGCAGGAGCAACTGCACGTTGTGGTAGAGCCTGGGGAACGCGTTCGATCCGGCGGAGGAGAACGAGTTGGTCGCGGGATCGTAAATCTCTGCCTCCCGGCTGGCCGTGCTTGCGTCCTCATCCTGTGCGGAGCCGCCGTCAACCAGCACCTTGCCGTTAGGAAGGATTGTGGCTTCCATCTCCACCCGGGCCTGAGCCATCTTTGGTCCCTGCACCCAACACGGGGCAAAGGTCGGGCAACTGGCGGATAGCTGGAAGCCCGCCGGGCTTAGGTCAATGAGTTCGGTAGTGTCGGTGCCAGGATTGTCACCGCCCAGAATCATCACTTTTGGGCTGTAATCATTTTGCGGCGTGAGGGGCAGCAATACGGATGAGCCGTAGGTTCGCTCCCCATTGGGATCGTGCAGCCCCGGATAGATGGTCCACGCAACCAGAGTCCAAGTTTGGTTGGTGGGATCAAAGTCGAGGGTCGCCGACGATGGCGCCGAGTAAAAGATGTGACCGGTCGGAAGCAAGTGCATTCTCGGGTAGAGCGGGAATCCGAATCCCGGGAAGTCCGGGATATTGGGATTGCCCGCAATTTCGGCACCCCATTTTTCACCGTCCCAGATTTCGCTGGTGTTGTTGTAATTGCCGTCGGTGTCGTTGAGCCCGCCTGTGGTCATCATGCGACCATCGTTCATTTCCGTCATGGTCGGGTACCAGCGTCCGTGTGCCGTCGGCGCCACATCGACGAATGATTCAGTGCCAGGATCGAAAATCGACGTGTTGGGCAGGCCAGTAAACGGAACCTCGCCATGGACACCCACCACCGCAAGGGATCCATATGCCTTGGTGCCACCGTTGACCAGGACTCTACCGTCCTGCATGATCGACATGCCGTTGCAGAACATATCCCAGCCCGCGGGAATGGTGGTGATCTTGTTGGCAGACAGGTCCAGCAGCGCCGCGCCCTGGGGGTATTGAGGCCCCTGGGGACAACCCGCCAGCGTGGGCGGACAATTGCCGGAACCCGAGACGATCAGAATCTTTCCGGTATGGAGCAGGGCGGCGTGGATGGGGTTGATCGGCATGGTGTAAGGGAGTGTGCTCCACACGCCGGCGGGATGACCCGTGGCGGTGTGACCCGGGGGGTTCGAAGAGGAAATTGCACCGCCTCCGCAACCCACCAGCGAAAGGGAAATCAGGGCCATCAGCGCTAACATCGGAAGCTTTCTGTCCGTTCTCATTTCTCTTAACGTCTCCAAACTAGTTTCGATAGTTGATTTGTGAAGTTGCCGAACCACAGCGAGAGGAAAGTTCATTCCGCTCCCGCAGTCTCGACCGGCGCGGTACTAAGCCTGGTCAGATAAGGAAAGAAAGGCGTGACCTCGAACGGCATCTTTTCCTGCGGCGAAAGCAGGACCACGGGCCGGGTCTTCATCATCTCCAGCCGGTTGCTCCAGGGGTCCACCTTGATCCGGCCGCCCAGAGGAAGAGCCGCAATCTGATCGATGTTCTGGGGTTGGAGTTGCGGAGCGCTGCCGAGCAACGCCGACATGCGAATGTCCTTTCCGTCTTCGATGCGATTGCCCATGTGCGGTCTGATCAGGTTGGGGAGTTCCGGGGCGCGGGCTTCCAGCGCTTTCAGGAACAGCCCGGCGCTGGCCAGCTTGTCCTTGTAAGGAGAGTTTTCCAGCAACTGCATCGCTTTTTTGTCCGCAGCCTCCTCCTCCGCCGGATTGCGGGCAAAGTCCATGCGCTGGAACGTATTCTCGTCCGGGAAGAAGAAGCGGTCATTGAAGGCAAACTTGGTGTCGATGCGATGACCCAACGCAATGTGGCTCAGCTCGTGGGCCAGGGTCATGGCCAGGGAGGCCTCGTCGGGAAGAACATCGAGCAAGCCGCGGCTGACCACGATGGTATGGCCGATGGTGAAAGACTCCAGCGGCGAAGTCAGCAGCACCCGGCAACGCACGTCGGGAATGATCTGAAGATTGTTGGTGACGATAAGGTTGTTGACCACGGTCTGCAGAATCTTGTCTACATCGCCCGGGGGCGCCAGCAGACCGACTTTCTGCAGATGGTCCAGCGCGTTATCCTCCGCAGTCCGCTCCCACATGCGCTGGGCCTCGACCGGGCCAGCCTCTTTGGCGGCGTCGGACTGATCCCGTACGCTGTCGATCTGGATGTCGGCGAACTCCTGATCATGTTTAAGCGGTTCCGGATCGTAGCTCCAGAGCCGGGTTTGAGCCTTGAAATGCAACCCCGCGAGCAGGGGGCCGACCGGGCTGAAATTCGATTCTTCAATAAAGACATACGACGGGAACCAAAAGCCGGGCTGAAGGTTCAACCGCCAGCTATCAAAATGCAGGTAGTAGCTGTAGCGCGAATGCGGAGAATAGGTCCCGTTAAATCGAACGATGTTGTAGTCCCGGTCTTCGACCCAGATCCGGCCCAGAAATCGTCCGCCGGCATTGTCCTTGGGTTGAACGTCGATCACGATGCAGCGCACTTCGCCCAAGAACTCCTGACGGACAAATTTGAAGTCGTAGTTCTTCTTCTGAAAGTCTTGATCAAGCATGATCATCTGGGCGAAACCCACGGGTAAAAACTTGCGGGAAAACATGCTGGGAAGCGGGTTCAGGGACTTGAGTTTGAGACCGGTTTCCTTTTCAAACAGCTGGTCTTCCACGCCATCGCTCAGGTCAAGACGTCCCAGGAAATATTGATCGCTGGCGGGCACGACCACAGAATTTTTGTCCGTCTTCAGGTTCTGGATGTAGGTTTCCGCCAGCGGGTGCATGTGTTTCATCTGCAATACAAATGCGCGCTCGCGCGCGATCACGCGGTCCGCGATCTGATCAATCGACACGCGAGGCACCACGGACAGGGACTCGCTTTTGGTCACGCCATAGTTACCGTAGATCGTGACGGAGGCGGCGGTACTCACTTTTACCGGGAAGGTGGCGGTCGTCGCACCTGCCGGAACCGTGACGCTGGCCGGCACCATAGCCGCACCGGCGGGATCAACCGCCAATGACACTTTCGCTCCCTTGTCAGGAGCGGCCATGTTCAGGGTTACAGTAGCTTCGACAGAACGGCCCTCGGTTACGCTCGCAGAGCTCAGGTTGATCGAGGACAGAAGTAAAGGTGAATCCTGAGCGGAGACAGAACTGACCACGCTCAAGCTCGCCAGCAGGACAAGGACAACGGTTCCAATTACGCGCATAAGATGCTTTGACCTCGTTATGTCAGGACCTTTCGCCAACATGTGAATAATGGCCGAGATACTTCCGATACCAGGAAATGGCATGTTACCGACCCGCCTTTCGACCCAGAAGGTTCCAGCTGAATGAGAAGTTCGTGAACACCGAGAGACCCGCCGCCGACAGACCGGACTGAAAGCGGTTTTCGTGCAGATAGGCGGCCCCGATTTCGGTATAGACATCGCCTCGCGGGAATATGGCCTTTACCCCGCCACCGACGGCGGCCTTGTTGTCCCAATCGAAGCCCTTGCTGTCATGGAAGACCGTGGTCTCTACGTACGGCACAATCGCGACCCGGCTGAACCTCTTCGCAACCACTCCTTGCGAGATATAGAAATTGCCAATAATGTTGCCCTTCTCAACCGGCGACAGGTTGCCGACTTCCATCCAGGTAGACCCTGGGAAGCGGTTTGCTTTATCAACCAGAGACTGCCAACCGAACCAGTCCTGCACGTAGAACGTGGGTGCGCTACTGCTGACGCCATCGAAGCGATCTTCGTAAGAGTAGGCCGCGACGAGGCTCACCACACCCTTACGGAAAACCTTATTCGCCTTTACGCCGAGCCGGGGTTCCACCTTGTTGTTCCACTCGTAGCCTTGGGTATCGAGAACCAGACCCAGTCCGACAAACGGGGTCACCGTGACGGATCCCGAGTAGGTGGAAAACACCGCCGCACTCTGCTCCATGTAGGATTGAACATAGAAATTGTTGTGTTCGATCGGACTCAGATTGCCGATCGAAGTCCAGCCTTGTCCGGGCAATCCGACAGCATCGACGAGACTGCCCTGCAACGCGGACGCAGCACCGCCCTGAGCGGCGGAAAACGTCGTCAGGAGAAGAACCGCGAACAGCCCAATGAATGACTTGGATTTCATAACCCCACTTTTCCTTTAGTACCGCTTAACCGCAAACCAACCCTTGACCTGTTTCCTTTGCACCACGACTTTCCAAAAGCTGTATAAGAAAATGGAACAGTCCACGACGCGCAATAGCGGATACAACGGCGAGAGCACACAGACATCGATGCGCCAATCGCAGATCGCGCAAAGCATCGACAAAAAGACAAGAACGACCATGTCCATGCCGACTGCGTAGAGTGCGATTCGCGGACAGACCAGCAACCAGAGGGGCACCAGCAAGAACAGAGTGGCGAAGACTACGCCTTCCCCCATCAAGAGCTTGTATTCCAGATCGATTTTCGACAGCCCGGTGAGCATGCCGTACTTCATGCCGACCTGCCACGCGCCGGTATGCCAGCGATACATCTGTTTGATATAGTCGCGAAGCGTTCTCGGGTCCTGGGTAGAAACCACGGCGCGCTTCTGGTAAATGATCTTGCCCAGCTTCTTGCGATGAACTTGAATGGTGCAGTCCATGTCCTCGACAATGGTGTCGCTGTTCCACTCGAGCTGGGCGAAGACATCGGCGCGGAACGCCGCGGCGCAACCGGGGGTCACCGTGATCACGCCCATGTTGCTTTGCCCGTCCTTGTAGATGGCGTGCGAGATCCAGTAGGCGAGGCAGCGATAGGCGGTGAGCCAGTTGTGCGGAGTGCTCTTCGCCCGCCCGCACACCACGGCCACGTCGGGCCGGGCGAAACTTTTCCTGACCGCCTGGAAATAGTCTTCCGAGACCTGGGTGTCGGCATCCATCAGGCAGATGTAGTCATAACGCCGGACCAGATCGGACACGGAAGCCAGCCGCGCCAGGCTATGCGCCTTTCCAATATTTTTTTCATTTCTGACCACATTGACGTCGAACCCGCGGGCAATATCGCCCGTGCCATCACTGGAGCCGTCATCAATCACGAAAACATCCGCGGGCAGGACCCCGGCCCGGAGAATGCTTTTCAACGTTCGGGCGATGCCCACGGCCTCATCTTTCGCGGGGAGCAGTACGCAGAGCCTTTTCACAATTGGCCTTTCACGACCAGCTCTCGCGAATCGAAAGAGACTGAATAGACCCCATCCTTGTTGCGGCGCAGTTCACGTCCCTCCTGATAAAGATGTGCCTGGGTTGAACCCTCGACCGCTAGCTTGAGGACAACCCCGGGCGGGAATGGAGTCGGAACTTGCCAGGTAAACTTCTTTTCACCGTTTGCCGCTTGGGGCACGGCCGCTTCCAGAATTTTCTGGGCGCGGAAGTAGGCGGCAACTTCTCCGAACGGCGCCACCCAGAGCCCTTTGCTTTCCATCGCTTTCAAGTAGTCCAGAAGTTCAACGAACGTGTGGCTGGGGATGGGCTCGAATCCGGTCGAAGGATCACCGATGCCATGGATTTGAAAAATGGTCCAGGCATTGAGCGCCATATCTTTGTCGATCCAGCCCTGGTAGGTGGCGGCGTCGTACTTGGTGTAACTGGGCTGGCTGGGCAGTTCATACCAGTCCGGCTGGACGTCGGACTTGATGTACACCTGGCTGCCGTCGCCGCGTCCAACCCGCGCCGCGAAGTCATAGCGCTTCACCCAATACAGCAACCCGGGTGAAACCTCCGTATAGGGATAGGCGAACGTGAGGATGTCCGAATGGAAATTGCTGTCCAGAAATTTCTTGGCATCCTCGACTTGCAGCTCTTCGCCGGCCTTGTCCAGATCGGCCGGGTGCTCGTGGGTTACAGAATGATTGCCAATCTCGTGTCCTTGCGACTGAACTCTCCGCCAATCGTCCAAGCGGGTGGTTTTGGAAACGATGAGGAAAAAGGTGGCACGCAGATGACGCTGGTTGAGTTCGGGAACCACTACGTCCAGATGCACGGTACGCGAGTCGTCAAACGTAAGTGACAGGGCAGCCTCATGGTTGTTCCACGGCAGGACCTTGAACGTGGAGGTTTGCGCAGAGCAGCAACCCACCAGCAAACTCGCGATCAGGACCGGATGGACAAAAATTGTCATAGTGCGATGGAGGAACTTTCATGCATACACGATGCAACCGCGATGCCAACGCGCCGAGGCGACCTCGCGGGGCAGCGAACGGAATTGCGTGGTGTCACTCAGAGTCCTGAAAGTGCTGCTAAGGACAGCACTTAGGAAGGAAAGTTAGCCTGTAAGCCGTGCTGGATGCGGCATCTGCCGTGTGCGGTCACGCGGCTCCGGGATTACCGCTGCGCGTTACCAAGGTAACGTTCGCGAGGGATCGCGACGGAAGGAGCATTCTCCATCCGAGGAAAATATCTTCCACTCGGTGAACGCTGTCCGGGTGCGTTGCTGCTGTTCCGCGAAGCATCACAGCGCGCGATACCTTCGCATATGACCGGCTATCGACGGCCACGCGAACCCAATCTTCGAAGCAGCGAACCCCAAATGTCTCGTCAAAATTCTGCCTGCCGCACGAGCGGAGTTGCCGGCACAAGACCCAAACATCATTCCTCCAGATTCAGGTCTTCACGCTGAAGTACAAGCCCCATCGCCGCCGGCTGTTGGCCTTCGGTTTTTCTATTTGATCGATCTGGCGTAATCACTCCAGAGTCGCCGCCGATTGCATAGGCATGTCACCAGCCAAGTGCGCAGTTTCCCGTTCTCAAGAGAATGGGCCCGATCAGCGTCTTCTGCGGGCCAGGAGCATTGGAGCCCGTGCTGCCCTATCCGTCGTTCTCGCTCTGATTCTTGTGGCCGCGGGTCGCTCCCTGGCGCAGTCGACCTCAGCGGCGGGGCTGGACGTTCTTGGCACATCCGTGCCGCCCATACCCGACGCTGGAGAGACCAAGCCATTCGTGGTGGCTATCAAGTTGTTCTCTGATGTCCCGGGCCAAATTCTCGGTTGCAGCTTCTACAAATCCCCGGCGAACATCGGTGCCCACATCGTCACTCTTTGGGACGCAACCGGCAAGGTATTGGCGACCCAAACTGCGACGGGAGAAACTCCCTCGGGAAAACAAATGGTACTGTTTTCGTCGCCGGTGTCGGTCGCTGCCAATCAAATCTTCATATGCGGATATCTTGCCCCCTACGGTCACTTCTCCTATGCCCCCAATTACTTCACGCTACAGAAGGACGCTCCGCCTTTGCATGTCCCCGCAAATGGCGGAGTGTACGTATATAGCGCGCAAGCGACTGCTGTCCCCACTTCCGTTTGGCATGCCAGTAACTACTGGGTCGACGTTCTGTTTGCATCTACCTTGGACGAGTCAACCTGGATCAGCTGGGTCAACGCCAGCGCCACCGCCAGCACCGCGTCCATCACGTGGCGTACGTCGGTGCCAGCGGACTCACAGGTCGACTATGGATCTACTACGAACTACGGCGCCAGCAGCGTCGTAAACTCGGCCATGGTGACGAGCCATTCGGTAACCGTGGGGGGCTTGTCGCCCGGGTCGACTTACCATTTTCGGCCTCGGTCCCGCGATTCCGGGGCGGTGGTGGCGATTGGCCGTGACCTGGCGCTTACGCTGGCTGCGCCGCTGAGCATCGCAGCGACGCCCGCGACCGCGACCGTGGTCTCGGGTGCCACCCAGCAGTTCACTGCCCTGGTAAGCAATAGCCTCAACACGGCGTTTACCTGGAAGGCCACCGCCGGAACAATTGGCGGATCTGGTTTATTCACGGCGCCCACCGTTACCTCCGCGACCTTGGTCTACCTGACCGCAACCAGCCAGGCTGACCCGACCAAGACCGCCTCGGTCAGTGTGACCGTGAACCCGTCGACCCCCGTACTGGCGGTAAGTCCGACAAGCCTAAGCTTTGCGGCACAGGTCGGCGGGTCCAGTCTCACGCCAGGAAGTGTGAGCATCACCAATACCGGCGCCGGATCACTTACCTTCACGGGGACCAGTGACCAGTCCTGGTTGATGTTCTCTGCCGGGTCGGGAACGGCCCCCTCAACGATGCAGGTAAGTCCGTCACTCACCGGACTGAAAGCCGGAACCTATACTGGACACCTCAGTTTGACGGGTGGAGGCGCGACGAAAACGGTGACGGTAGTCCTCACGATGAGTTCGCCGCCGGTTCAGCATTCAGTGGCCCTGTCCTGGAAACCTAGCACCAACTCGAAGATCGTAAGCCACAGCGTATACCGCTCCACAACTTCAGGATCGTCGTACGGCCTCCTGGCCAGCGCACTCGGTGGCTCGGCCTATACCGATAACAGCGTGCAGTCGGGAGCGGTTTACTACTACGTAGTCACCGCGGTGGACGATACCGGGCGAGAGAGTGGTTATTCGAACGAAGCCAGAACGGTCATTCCCTAGGCGGATGCCAGGGGCGTGCCAACTGGCGGCCTTGACGACTCGGCTCTGGCTCGCGTGTATCGAGCAAAACCCAAACCAGGTTGGGACATGGCGGACTGGCGAACCGACCACAAGGCAAACAAGCGGCCTTGGTGGTTTCCCTCCCGGACAACGGTGCGGAACAAAGCACCGAAGCTTGCCCCGAACCAGCTCGACCTTCAAGGAGGGGAACCTGAATGATCACCAGTCAGGCACCGGCTTTAGACGCATGCCGCGACGCCGGTTGAGCCGCCAACCACTTCTCCAGACCTTCGCTGAAGGTTTCGGACATATCGGCAAAGCGTAGCCCCATTCGGCCTTGCACGTCTCGCCATACCAGTTCGACGGAAGTAGTGAGATTACCCTGCGTGCCTGGCAGCGAAAACTCGATCATCTGAATCAGTGGAGAAGGTATGGATTTTCCCAGGTACAAAGCGGCACCGCCGGCGCTGATGTTGGTAATGAAAGCTAACGCCGTCTCCAGGCCAGCACCCCGCAGCGTGGCGGGGATGTTGATGGATGCGCGCTCGGACTCACGCGCATCCTCGCCCTGATTCCTAAGTCCGAGAGCGGACTTGATTCCGTTACGCAGCCGATCCTCAGACAGCGGGCGGTAGATAACCAGATGACTTTGCGCGCCATCCGCCAGCCCGATGCTGCTAGGTGAAACTGCCAGCACCACGCCGATCGATTGTTCGCAGGACGGCTGGGATTTGGCGGCGGACAAAACGGCTACGGCACCGGGGGCATCGGCGTTATCCACAATAATGACGTCGAATTTTGTGGCGGTGAGTCGTTGCACCGCCTCCTGTGCCACACCGCACTGCGAGACTTCGATATCTAAGGCCTTCAGAACTTCGCCGACCAGTTGGATGAGTTCCTGGTCTCGTGAGAACAGCAGCGAGTGCAGAGCCATGGTCGTCGGACTTTATAACTTTTAGCCGAGGAACGGCAAGTTACTAAGGAGACTGGTCTCGAACGATTCGGGCCCTGTGGGCAAATCCGACGCTTGAGCCAGACACGGAACCGAGGCGGAAATCGGCAACCCGAAATGCTCACTGACAGGACCCGCCAGCGCCGCCTGGACGCATTTTACGCGTAGTATATTCACTTGATGTCACTTCCTGGGCCTCTCATCTCCTCAGGGCTTGCGGTCTGGGACGAAGTCTGAGGATACGCGCTGAGGTTTTCAGGCCCTGAGCATAAGAGTGCCGGTTGTCACGCCGCTCTACAACGGCGCCGCACTCGGCGTGTGCTTGTGGCGCGGTTCTGAGATACTCGATCCGGAACGAACGCAATGCCCCTTGGCCAACCAGTAACAGGCGACGAAACCCGACCGAAGTACAGCATCATCATCCCCGCGTATAACGAAAGCGCGCGGGTTGGCGCCACGCTGGAGAAAGTGCTGGCCTACGTTGCCGAGCGGAGATGGGATGCTGAGGTCATTGCAGTGGACGACGGCTCGCGCGATAACACAGTGGAGATTATCCGCAGTTACACGGGGAACAATCCCTGCTTGCGGCTGTTACAGAATCCGGGGAACCGGGGCAAGGGTTACAGCGTGCGCAACGGGATGCTGCAGGCACGCGGCGAACTGTTGCTGTTTAGCGATGCCGATCTTTCTTCGCCTATCGAGGAAGCGGCCAAGCTACTTGCCGCAATCGCAGGAGGTGCGGACATTGCCATTGGATCGCGTTGGCTGCGCAGCGACCTGCAAACCGAACGCCAGCCCCTCTATCGGCAGCTCTTCGGGCGTATTTTCAATCTGCTGTTGCGCATTACACTGGGTCTGCGTTTCAAAGATACCCAGTGCGGATTCAAAGCGTTCAGTCGCCGGGCCGCGAAGGCAATTTTCCCGCAGCAACGGATTGAACGTTGGGGTTTTGACCCGGAACTCCTTTACCTGGCCCGGAAGTTTGGCTTCAAGGTGGTGGAAGTCCCGGTGGAATGGGCCCACAGCACCGGCACGCGCATCAGTCCGTTGCGGGACGGAACCCGGATGTTTGCCGAGATGCTCAAGATTCGCTGGAACGGACTTACTGGGAAATATGACGGCGTAGCGGAATCGTCGTTCCGGTCAGGCTAATCCGGGTTGGGAACGCTTTTCACCCGCATGAATTGAGTTCAAACTGCCAAAGGTCAGCCGCTATCTATGAAAGTGTCAGTGATCATGCCGGTCTACAACGAACGCAATACTTTGCGTGCGGTGGTAGGGCGGGTTCTGGCGGTTCGACAGGAAGTGGAATTGATTTGTGTGGATGACGGTTCGCGCGACGGTTCCAGAGAAATTCTGGCCGAATTGCAGAGTCAACACTCCAACCTGCGGGTTCTGCTGCAGCCGGGAAACATGGGCAAAGGCGCCGCCCTTCGGCGCGGCATACAGGAAGCCACCGGAGACTATGTACTGATTCAGGATGCCGATCTGGAGTACGACCCGGCTGATTATCCCAACCTGCTCGAACCCCTGATCCAGAACAAGGCCGACGTCGTTTATGGCTCGCGTTTTCTGGGCAGCCGTCCGCACCGGGTGCTCTATTTTTGGCATTCGGTGGCCAACCGGCTCCTCACTTTGCTGTCGAATTGCCTCACCAACATTAATCTCAGTGACATGGAGACCTGCTACAAAGTGTTCCGCCGGGAGATTATTCAGTCGATCCCCATCGAAGAAGACCGGTTCGGCTTTGAGCCGGAAATCACGGTCAAAATGGCCAAACGGCGCCTTCGGATTTACGAAGTGGGCATCAGCTATTGGGGCCGAACTTACGAAGAAGGAAAGAAGATTGGTTGGAAGGATGGAGTGCGTTGTCTGTGGTGCTTGCTGAAATACTCGATCAAAGAGCGAGCCGTCGCCCTGCCCCATTCTGTCGACTCCGAACAACCGGCTTTGGCCACTCGTCAGGATCCAGCGGATCCCGGCGCAGAGAATTAGACCTTTCGCCATTCCGTGCGGCTGGTGCGGACAGGTTGCTCCATCGAGCTCCTGCCCCTGCCTCCTCGCCCTTCGCCAACTCCAACCCCTTCGGCCACCTATCTCCTTTAGTTCCTCTCCGGCCTGCCGCGGCTGGCACTCATGGATTGGTATGAGGCAGCAAACCTTCGCCGGGATTCCGGGAAACACATCGCCAGAGACTCGGCGAAGAACTTTCAGCCATATACCCCCTTTCGTTGAGGGCAGGACGAAAAAGCAAAGGGGATTAGCGCTGGAATAAAAAATTATGGCCTGTGGAAAACTTCAAGATAGAAACTTTGCTACACTATGCGCGCCGCTTCTTAGTCTGCCACTTTAACTCTCGTACCAGTCCTCCGGTTTGGACTTGGGGAGCTTCGTCGCAGTGTCATCTCAGCAGTTCAGGGCTTTGCCACGTCCTTCCGTAACAGGGGAC
>JBOGLD010000158.1:0-22353 GCA_050745885.1 Terriglobales bacterium | reverse complement strand
CCGCTACATGGAATGGGATACCCAGCACAGCAAGACATGCGGCGGGGAGAGGCACACCTACTGCCCTCAGGAAGAGTTTCCCGCCACCACCAGCATTCTCTATCACAACAACGGCGACGGCACCTTTACCGATGTCAGTCAGAAGTCCGGGATTGCGGCCAAGAAAGGCCGCGCCCTGGGCGTGGCTTTCGCCGACTACGATGGGGACGGATTCACTGATATATTCGTCGCCAACGATGGCATGCAGCAGTACCTCTATCACAACAACGGTAATGGAACCTTCACCGAACGCGCCCTCGAAGCCGGCACTGCGTTGTCCGAGGATGGACGCCGCCTGTCCGGCATGGGAGTAGTCTTTCAGGACTACGACAACGATGGCCGGCCCGACGTGATCGTGACTGAGCTTCCCCGGGAAATTTATGGCGTCTACCACAACGAGGGCAACGGCACGTTCAGTTATGCCAGTCTCGAAGCCGGCCTCGGTGTACTCTCGAGCGGAAGCTCGGGCTGGGGCGTTGGCCTGGAGGATTTTGATAACGATGGCTGGAAGGATCTTTTCGTCGCCCAAGGCCATGTTCTGGACAACGTTGAAAAAATTGATCCTTCGCTTCACTATTGGGAACTGCCTCTGCTGGCGATCAATCACAAAGGTCGATTCGAGCGTGCCGATTCCGGCAGCCCCTCTCCGGCGGCCGGGCGCGGCGCCGCGTTTGGCGACCTGAATAACGACGGATGGCAAGACGTGGTGATGACCGTCCTGGGCGGTCCTCCGCAGGTCTTTTTCAACCGCGGCGGCCAACAGCATTGGCTGGTCATCTCCCTGCGCGGCACGCGCAGCAATCGGGACGGGTTCGGCGCCCGGGTTCGAGTCAACGGACAAACTCGATTCGCCACCTCCTCCGGCAGCTATCTTTCCTCCAGCGACAAGCGCCTGCACTTCGGACTGGGATCGGCGGAAACTGCGAAAATAGAAATTGCCTGGCCTTCCGGAATCCGCCAGACCCTTAACGACGTTCATGCCGACCAGTTTCTCGAGGTCCGTGAACCGGAGAAACCGTGATCCGTATCCTGTTGATGTTTTGGCTGGTCTGGCAGACGGCCTCACCGGAGGCATTGCAACATCTGCAGGCCGGAACCGAAGCCGAGAAACAGCATCACTTCGATATCGCCATCTCCGAATTCAAGAAAGTGACTGAACTGGCGCCTGCACAAGCCGACGGCTTCGTAAATCTCGGCCAGGCTTACATGGAGAATCAGGACTACGGAGCCGCCATCAAGCCGCTCAAGCATGCGCTGCAATTGTCCCCAGACCTGGCCCCGGCTCACCAGTTGTTGGGTTATGCGCTGCTGGCTCAAGGTTACAACGCCGAAGCGATTTCCCATCTGGAGAGAGGCCGTGACCAAACTGCTTTGGGGATCGCACAGATCGGAACCGGGCAATTGCAGCAGGCGGTCGAAAACCTGCAAGCCGCGCTGGCCAAGCATCCCAACGATCCCGACTTGCTGTACTATCTCGGCCGGGCCAGTGGCTTGCTTTCGAAGCAGTCGATTGATGGGTTGCTGGCGGCGTACCCGGATTCGGCGCGCGCCCACCAGGCGCTCGCCGAAAACTATTTCGTGCTGCGCCAGATGCCCCAGGCGGAAAAGGAGTTCAAGGAAGCCCTGCGCCTCCGTCCTGACACCCCGGAGCTGCACCTCGAACTTGGCCTGGTCTACGCCGGTTCATCGCAGTGGTCGAAAGCTGAAGATGAGTTTCGCGCTCAATCCAGATTGCAGCCGGGAAATGCCGAGGCGGCCTATCGTCTGGGCACAGCCCTTCTGCAACAGGGCCGGGCCCGCGAAGCCAGAATAGAATTGCAGCGTGCCGATCGCCTGCAGTCCGATATGCCCGAGACCCTCTATTCGCTGGGCAAGGCAGCCGCGCTCGCCGGCGATTCCGCGGCCGCCGAAAAGGCCTGGACAAAATTGCTCGCCATCGAGCAGGGGACAAGTCTCGCCGCCCAAACCCATTTTGCCCTGGCGGGCCTCTACCGCAAACAGGGCAAGACGGCAGATGCGGAACGTGAAACCCGGGAGTTCCAGAAATTGCAGGACGCAGCCACTCAGCCAGAAAGGACACAATAGTTCAGTACTCCGAAAAACATGACTATGCTGAAACTGAAAGTTCTGGGGAAGGTCCTTGAATCGGGGTTGGTCGCTATCGTGCGCACTCATAGTTCGGACCAGGCGGCGCGTATCGCCGAAGCCTGTGCTCTCGGGGGCGCGGCCGCGATCGAGATCACTTTTACCGTCCCGGGGGCGGCCGCGGTCATTGAAACCCTTGCCGGGAAATACAAGTCCGGCGAAATTCTCATCGGCGCTGGGACCGTTCTCGACCCGGAGACCGCCCGCATAGCCATTCTGGCTGGTGCCCAGTACATCGTCAGCCCGTCGGTCAGTGTCGAGACTGCCCGTTTGTGCAACCGTTATCAGGTTCCGTACATGCCGGGTGCGGCAACCATGCGCGAGATTGTGGACGCCATGGAGTGCGGCGCCGACATCGTGAAGCTGTTTCCCGGCGAGACTCTGGGGCCGGCTTTTGTGAAGGCGGTGAAAGGCCCGCTGCCGCAAGCTTCCCTCATGCCGACCGGCGGAGTGAGCGTCGATAACGTTGCGGATTGGATCAAGGCAGGTGCCGTCGCGGTAGGCGTCGGCGGTAGCCTCACCGCAGGCGCGGAGAAAGGCAATCTGCAACTGGTTACCGACACGGCGAAGCAGTTTGTCGAAAGGATCAAAAGCGCGCGGGGGAAATAGTCGCTCTGCGCCGAGATCTTCAACAATTATGAGGCCCTGGAAAACCGACGACGACCTCTTCTCTCTCATCCGGCGGGAGTTGTTCACCTGCGTGGTGGGCGATGTGATGGACAAGCTGGAACTCCAGCACCAGTTTCTGCCGCCGCAAATCCGTCCCTTGCAAGCGGACATGGTAGTAGTCGGTCGCGCTCTGCCCGTCCTGGCGGTTGACGTGTTCGCTGAAAAGGTTGCTGGCACCGCGAATCAGCTCATGGCCAAGCCCTTCGGCCTTATGCTCGAAGCTCTGGACGACCTTCGCGCCAACGAGGTCTACGTCAACACCGGCTCGTCTCCGCGCAACGCACTCTGGGGAGAGCTGATGAGCATCCGGGCCCGCAAGCTGGGAGCGAGCGGCGCAGTCCTGAATGGCTACACCCGCGACACCAAAGCGATTCTTGATTTGAATTTCCCAACTTTCTCCTGGGGCCCCTACGGCCAGGATTCATCGCCGCGTTACAAAGTGGTGGATTTCCGCGTCCCCCTCGAGATCGGCGCGGTGCGCCTGCGGCCCGGCGACATTCTCTTCGGAGACATTGACGGAGTGTGCGTGGTTCCGACCGAAGCGGCCGACGAAGTGTTCGCCAAGGCACTGGAAAAAGTCCGTGGCGAGAAATTGGTCAGGAAGGCACTGGAAGAAGGCAGCAGTGCGGTGGCCGCATTCGAAAAGCACGGCATCATGTAGATTGCTCTGCCAGCACGCAACTCCGCGGGGCGTCTGCAATTAAAGCGTTGCTTTCACTTGGAGCCTTACAGCCATGATCAGCATCGACCTCTCGGGCAAAGCGATCTTGATTACAGGCGCAATGGGGGCCATAGCCGAGTCGATGGTTCGGAAATTGGTGGCAGCGGGCGCGACCCTGGTCCTGGTCGATATCAAGCCCGAGGAAGACGCCAGGCAAACCCTGCGGGACTGGCAAATTCCGACTGCTTCCTGCGTTTACTTCCCTGCTGACATTACCGATTCTTCCGCGCTCGGCCGGGTGGTAGCTGAATCCTTCAGTCGCTTCCCTACCCTGGATACCGTCCTCGGCCACGCCGGGGGCTGCGGGCTTCACCCTTTTGCCACCACTTCGGAAGCCGAATACGAGCGCATTTTCAGTTTCAACTATTTTGCCCAGGTCAACCTGGCGCGTGCCGTCTTCGCGCACTGGATCGAACGCAAAATTCCCGGCCACCTGATCTTTACGTCCTCCTACGTGGCCCGCATGCCTCACACCCAGATTCCTTCCTATGCCTCCGCCAAGGCGGCTCTGGAATGCTTTGCCCGCTGCATGGCGTTGGAGTACGCGCCCACCGGCATTCGAGTCAATGTGGTATCGCCGGGAAACGTCGCCGCCGGCAGCTCGCTGAGAGTTTTCGACGAAGACCCAGCCTACCGGGAATTTGTGCTGCGCGTTTCTCTGGGAAGAAGAAACTCTCCGGAATCGATCGCGGACGCATTCGTATTTCTATGCTCGTCGCTGGCCAGTGAAATCAACGGCCAGATCTTGAGTTCCGACTACGGCGCCGGAATCGGCAATCGCTTATGAAGATTGGCCTGGGACTCTATCGCCACATGCTGACGCGCGATTACTACGACTTCGCGCGCCAGGCGGGCTGCACGCACGTGGTGGTCCATCTCGTCGACTATTTCAACCAGGGCACATCGAACCCGCGCAACAATCAACCCAGCGGCGGGAAATATGAACCTTGGGGAATGGCCGGCGATCCCGCAAAACTGTGGACGGCCCAGGAGCTGACCGATCTGCGCCGCCAGATTGAAGACGCGGGGCTGGTCCTGGCAGCCATCGAAAATCTCGATCCCGCGCACTGGCACGACGTTCTGCTCGACGGCCCACAGCGCCCGCAGCAAATCGAAAACGTCAAGACCATCATTCGCCGCATGGGGGAAGCCGGCATCCCGGTCCTGGGCTATAACTTCAGCCTGGCCGGCGTGTGTGGCCGCATAACCTCGCCCCTGGGCCGAGGTCACGCAGTCACGCTCGGTATGGACGGCCCAGCCGAAGATGTTCCCATTCCGAACGGAATGGTTTGGAACATGGTTTACGACGCCAACGCCCCCAGGGGATCGCTGCCTTCGATCTCCCACCAGGAATTGTGGCGCCGTCTTGAAGGATTTCTGGAAGACGTAATCCCGGTCGCGGAGCAATCCGGCGTACGGCTGGCCGCCCACCCCGACGATCCTCCCATGCCCACCATGCGGCGCCAGCCGCGACTCGTCTACCAACCCGCCATGTATCAACGGTTGATCGATCTCGCCCCCAGTCCGAGCAATGCTCTGGAGCTCTGTGTGGGAACGCTGGCCGAAATGACAGAAGGCGATATTTACGATGCGGTCGACCGCTACAGCAAGCAGGGGAAAATCGCCTACATCCATTTGCGCAACGTAGTCGGCAAAGTCCCGAACTACCGGGAAACCTTTATCGATGAGGGTGACGTCGATATGGTTCGCATCCTCACTATCCTGGCAAACAACAAATTTGATGGCGTGGTGATCCCCGACCACACGCCGCAGATGACCTGCGCCGCTCCCTGGCACGCCGGCATGGCCCACACCATCGGTTTCATCCTGGCTGCCAGGGCCATGCTCAAAACATCTTCCAAAAAAAACGGAACGGTTCCAGTTGTGCAAACTGACGAACGCACGCGGGCCCGGGGCGGAAAATCTTGACGACGGCGTTAGACGCCACGGCTCTCCCCCATAAGGCCCCTCTTATCGTCGCCGCTTCGGTTTCCGCTCTCGGCGGTCTGCTGTTTGGATACGACAACATCGTCATCAGCGGAGCCATCCACTATCTCGCGCTATGTTTCAAGCTGGACGCGGCCGGTATCGGCTGGGCCGCGGGCTGCGCCCTCATCGGATGCACCATCGGCGCCGCTGGGGCAGGCGCGGTGGTCGATCGCATCGGCCTGAAGAAAGGGCTCGCGGTTTGCGCCACCTGCTTTGCCCTGTCGTCGCTCGGCATGTGGTTCGCCGCCAGCCTCAACCAGTTCGTGGTCTGGCGGCTGATTGGCGGCCTGGGAATCGGAGCCGCTTCGATCATTGCTCCCATGTACATCGCCGAGATCGCGCCCGCCCGGCTTCGCGGACGCCTGGTGACGTTGTATCAACTGGGAATCGTGCTCGGCATCCTCGCCGCCGTATTCGTCAACATGCTCATCCAGCGCATGGGAGATGAAGCCTGGAACACCACCACCGGCTGGCGCTGGATGTTTTTTGTCGGCGTGATTCCCGCGCTGCTGTTTGGCTTGACCATCATTCCCGCGGTGGAGAGCCCGCGCTGGCTGATGAAGATGGGACGGGGGGAAGACTCGCTGTCCGTGCTTTCTAAAATAAACGGCCCGACTATAGCGTTAACCGAAGCGGCGCAGATCCAGGACTCGCTGAGTGTTGAGGAAGGGCGAATCTCGGAGCTGTTCACCACCTTCCGGCGTCCCCTGCTGCTTGGCATCATGCTGGCGGGCTTTTCTCAGCTAAGCGGCATCACACCCCTGTTCTCATTTCTCCCCGAAATCTTCAGATCCGCCGGCACCGCCACCAGCGATGCATTCTTTCAATCCGTACTGGTCAGCCTGGTGAATCTCGTCTTCACTCTGCTGGCTTTGTGGCTGGTGGACCGCTCAGGACGCAAGAAGCTGATCCTGGCCGGAACTTTTTTGCAGTCCGTTTCGTTCGCCCTGGTCGGCTGGTTTTATCATGTTCATGGCAGCGGCCTGGCCGTGCTCATTTTCGTGATGGCTTTCGTGGCCGGTCACGCATTTGGCAACGGGGTCGCCTGTTGGGTCATCATCTCCGAAATTTATCCGACCAAGGTTCGCGGACGCGCCATGTCCATTGCTACAACCGCGCTGTGGGTGGTTGGATATCTGGGCAACCAGAGTTTTCCTCTCATGCAGGAACATCTGGGCAGCGACGGAACGTTCTGGTGTTTCAGCACCGCCGCACTGTTGAATCTGCTGTGCGTGCTCTGGCTGGTTCCCGAGACCAAGGGGCGCACCCTCGAAGACATTACCGGATTCTGGATGAAGCAGAAGTCTGCCTTCCAGCGTCAAGCGCCCGATTAGGAGAAATTCAGGAAGGGAGAGCCGATTCTATGAAGCGTGCGTTGGCTTCACTAATTTTCCTGGTGATCACCTCGATTCCGAACTTTCGGACTTATGCCTTTGCTCAAGCTGAAACGGATCCCGCTTTTCGCGCGCTGCAGGTTGACGCCGGCAAAATAACCGGCAGGATCCGCTCCTTTCAGGGTCTTAATGGACCTCCCAGTCCGATCATGGAAGGGCTTCCGAACCTGATGCGGCAATATAAAGATCTGCATATTGATATGGTGCGCACACACGACATCATGGGGCCTACCGATATTAGCGCGCGCTATTCAGAAAACAATCCCCTGCTTGCCTGGCTGGTGCCAGACCCTAAACAGAGGGCCAGCCTGGTGCTTGCCGGAAATGCCGCGGCACTTTTTCCGGACTGGAACGCGGATCCCGAAAAGCCCGAGAGCTATCGATTCGCGGCTTCCGACAAGTTCATTCAGGCCATTCGTGACGGCGGCGCCGAAGTTTACTTCCGCATCGGTCGAAGTTTTGGCGCGGACTATACCGATTTGCCCGACTTCGGCAAGTTTGCCTCCGTGGTGAAGCACGTCGCCCTGCATTACAACCAGGGCTGGGGCAACGGATTTCACGACAACATCCGTTACTGGGAATTCTGGAATGAACCCGACATTCCAATCTTCTGGACCGAGACCCCGGAGAAATTCTATCGCCTGTACCAGGAGACGGCCCGAGCCTTGAAGTCTGTAGACCCGACCCTGAAAGTTGGAGCCGATGCCAAAGCGCTTTCATTCAATGGCGGCCCTTATCGCGAGGGACTGTTGGAGTATTGCTCCAGGAACAAAGTTCCTCTCGATTTCTACTCCTGGCATCACTACGCCATGAATTCGGCCGACCCTTACGACATGGTTCGAATCGGGGCCGACATTCGCAAGCTGCTCGACGCCAACGGATTCCGAAATGCGGAAAGCATTCTGAGCGAGTGGAACCTAACTCCGGATTTCACCGAGCGCGAACGGGCCCGCTTGCAGGGAGCAGAAAACGCTGCCTTCGTCGCCGACTCGCTCATCTATTTGCAGGATTCCGCCGTCGACCGAGCCGAGTTCTACCGCGGCGATGCCGCCTGGATGGGTCTGTTCGGTCTGCAAGGTCAATATTTCAAGCCCGCATACGCCTTTCGCGCCACTGGCGAGATGTTGGCGACTCCCGAACGCGTAAATCTCACCGGAGCGGATACGATCGGCTTCGCCGTCATCGCCGGTCGTTCCCATGACGGCAAGACCGTTCAAGTCCTGATCAGCAATTATCAGATCCCCGCCAACTACCAGCCGCCTCCGATGATTCCACCGGAAGACTCCGCCCCGAAAAACATGCCGATGCCCGATTTCGCCGACATGAAGTCCCTGCCGCCGAGAAAGGATATTTCGTATCGGGACAATCGAGGCTACGAGCTTACGATCCACAATCTGCCGTGGGGAAAGCGCGGACGCTTTGTGGTGACTCGCTACCGCGTGGGAAGCGGGCAGCACGAGGATCTGAGCCTCGTGGAATCGACCCGTGCTGCGGGAGATATCATCAGGCTTTCGAATTCCTTGCCGCCTCCCGCCATTGAGCTCATCGTTCTGCGGCAACAGGGGCCGGCTCAATAGGAAAGTCGAGCCGCTTCAAATCATTCCGCAGCTGGTCGATTGACTGAAAACGAAGCGCGCGCATCCCGACCTCGCGAGCGCCCAGGACATTGGCCTCCTTGTCGTCCAAAAAGAGCGCTTCGGTAGCCTCCACTCCGACTCCCTGCAGACTGTGCTCGTAGATGGCCGGCTCCGGCTTCACCAGTCTCACGTCCGCCGAGAATGTCGTGTGGTCAAAATCTTTCAGCCAGGCAAAGTTTCGCCGCGAATAGCCGATCATCTCAATCGGCATATTGGACAGCAGACCGACCTTTATGCCGGATAAACGCAACTGCTCGGTCCAGTCCACCATGGCGGGGTTAACGTGCCCCCACATCTCCAGGTCCCACAGGCCGACTTTCTCGAGCTGCTCCGGCATCAGGTTCACGCTCGCTTCGGCTGCCAGCTTCGACCAATAGCCTTCGTAGGAAATATCCCCCCGGTCGTAGACCAGTCGGTCCCGTCCCCAAAGCTTACGGAAAATCTGCGGATCGAGGTCGAACACAGCGGCCATGCGGGCCCATTCTTCCGCCGTAGGCGGATAACAAAGTACTTCGCCGTAGTCCAGAATCACAGCTTTGATCTTCGGGGAGCTTGCGCGATCCATTCGGCCTCCACATCCATATTCTCCCGCTCCCTGCGGTTGAGTCCAATGAATTGATGTTTGCTCTGTGATAACTTGTGGGCTGCCTGGGCGCGCCGGAGAAGGTCATGGGCCGCACTTCTGAATGCCTGGAGTACGCATGAAGCTGAACGCAATCTTGTTGAAGAGTACCGCGGTGGCCGCGCTGGGCGGCCTTTTGTTTGGCTTCGACACCGCAGTGATCTCCGGCACCACCAGTGCCCTGACCCAAACCTACAGCCTCACGCCATTCCTGTTGGGGGTTACCGTCTTCAGCGCGCTCTTCGGAACCGTCCTGGGCGCGATGCTGGCTGGCTTTCCGGGTGAACGTTTCGGCCGCCGCGACAGCCTGCGCGTGATGGCCGTTCTCTACCTGATCTCCGGCCTGGGCTGCGCCATCGCCTGGAATTGGCCCGCGCTGGTCATCTTTCGATTTATCGGCGGATTGGGCGTGGGCGGCTCCTCGGTGCTCGGGCCTATGTACATCGCGGAAGTTTCGCCGGCGAAATTACGCGGCCGCCTGGTTGGTTTCTTTCAGTTCAACGTCGTGTTTGGAATCCTGGTTGCCTACTTCTCGAACTACCTTATCGGCCTGCAACACTTTGGCGCCTCGGAATGGCGCTGGGAACTGGGCGTCACGGCAATTCCCGCCGCCCTGTTTTTCGTCATGCTGTTCACCATACCCCGCAGCCCGCGCTGGCTGGTCAAGAAAGGGCGGGCGGCTGAAGCCCGTACCGTCCTGCAGTCGACGGGAGACGAAGACTACGAACACGACCTGCAGGAAATCGTCGCCTCGATCGGCATGGAGCAGAGCCAGGTCGCGGAAAAGTTGTTCTCCAGAAAATTTGCCTTCCCCATCTTTCTCGCGGTCAGCATCGGGATGTTCAACCAGCTTTCCGGCATCAACGCGATTCTCTACTATCTGAATGACATCTTCGCTCACGCCGGCTTCAGCAAGGTCTCTGGCAACCTGCAGGCCGTGGCCATCGGCGCTACCAACCTGCTGTTCACCATGATCGCAATGTCGGTGATTGACCGCCTGGGCCGCAAGACTCTGCTGCTGGTCGGTTCGGTCGGCACCGCCGTCTGCCTGGCCGGAGTGTCCGTGATCTTCTTTAGCGGCCACCACCAGAATCTTCTGGTCTGGCTCCTGGTCGGCTACATTGCGTTTTTTGCTTTCTCCCAGGGGGCTGTCATCTGGGTCTATCTTTCCGAAGTCTTCCCCAATTCTGTTCGGGCCCAGGGGCAAAGTCTGGGCAGTTTCTCGCACTGGTTCATGAATGCAGCCATCTCTCTCATTTTTCCGCTGATGGCCGCTTCCTCCGGGGCCTACCCCTTCGTGTTCTTTGCCGTGATGATGGTGCTGCAGTTCTTCGTTGTGTTGTTTGTTTATCCGGAAACCAAGGGCTTGTCTTTGGAAGAAATGCAGAAGAAGCTGGCGACCAGCTAAGAGGCGTTGTTGGTGCCGTCATCCTCTCGTGGTGTTTTGATCCGCATTCTTTGCGTCCTTTGCGGTTCAAGATCTTTGATCGATTCAGCTGACGTCAAACCCATTACCGCAAAGGACGGAAAGAAACGCCGCAAGGTCGCGAAGGAAACGGGCCACCTTCGAATCTCTATCAAGTCCACCCGGTTCTGAGTTAGGATTCGCCCTATGTCTACGCCTTCTCTTTCCCGCCGTTCTTTCCTCGCCTTGTCCAGCATGCTGCCCTGGTCGCTGCGCGCCTTTGCGGCCACATCGATTCCAGTGGGCCTCGAACTGTACTCGGTACGCAACGCGTTAAAGGACGATCTCACGGGTACGGTTCGTGCCGTCGCGCAGATGGGATACCAGTGCGTCGAATTCTATGCCCCGTATTTCAAATGGACCGAGCCGCAAACCCGGGAAATGAAGAAAACGCTGGACAGTCTGGGCATCCGCTGCTACTCCACCCACAACAGCAGCACGTATTTCACCCCGGAAAATCTCAAGAAAGCGCGGGACATGAACCTGATTCTGGGAAGCAAATACATAGTTATGTCGAGTTCTGACCCCAAACCCGGTCTGGACGGGTGGAAGGAAGTCGCGGACACCCTGAACTCGGCCGCCGCCCAACTCGAACCGGCGGGCCTGAAGACGGGCTATCACAACCACGAGCGGGAGTTCACTCCGGTCGAGGGTAAACGTCCCATTGAAATCCTGGCTGCAGACACCAGGTCGTCAGTCGCGCTGCAACTTGATGTGGGCACGTGTCTCAAGGCAGGCTCGGACCCGGTGGCGTGGATTCGCGCCAACCCGGGGCGAATCAAATCGATTCACTGCAAGGACTGGGCGCCCGGCCCGGACAAGGGCTACACGGTTCTGTTCGGCGAGGGCGTCGCGGACTGGAAAGGTATTTTCGCCGCAGCCGAAAGCGTCGGCGGGATCGAATATTATCTGGTCGAACAGGAAGGCAGCAGGTTCTCCGAGTTCGAGACGGCGACGAAATGCCTGGAGACTTTCCGGCGGCTGCATTCGGCCTAGATCCATCGACCGGTAATCACGGTTGCAACGGCACGGCGCTCCGGCAACATCGTGTGTTACGGAGGGCTTTGCGGTGGGGCGGATCGTGTTCGGACGCGCCAATCTGACGGTAATCGCTGCCGTGGCCCCCGGCTAAACACCAAATACGCGAAACCTGTTTTCCGCCTGCCCGCGAACCTCGCATTGAAACGCATACAATCCGCCCGCCAGGCGCTCGCTGGGAGCCGCACCCGCCGATGCGGTGGTGACGAAAAGCGTCTTCAGGTCCGCGCCCCCAAAGGTGCAGGTGGTGATATTTTTCACGGGCATCTCGATTATGCGATCAATCTTTCCGTCCGGAGCTACCCGAACGATGCAGCCGCCATAGTAGCGACAGTTCCACAAGTAGCCCTCGGCATCCGTGGCTGAACCATCCGGCAATCCCCGCTCGAAGCCGGCGAAGAAAACTTGCTCGTTGTGAATTGTTCCCGTGGTGGCGTCGTAGTCATACTTCCAAATGGTATTTGCCAGGGTATCGGCAAAATAGAAATGACGCCGGTCAGGACTCCAGGCCAGGGTGTTGGAGATTCCAACGTCCCGGCGGTGTATGGATACGGCGCGGTCGGGGTCGAGCCGACAAAGAATCCCATCCTTCCCGCCGGCTTCTCCTGACGACCCGTCCGGGTTCACATTATTGCGCATGGAGCCCACCCACAATGAGCCGCGCGGATCAGCCCGTCCGTCATTGAGGCGGACCGCAGGCCATCTCTCGAGATGGTAAATAGGTTTATGTCGAACATCCGAACCTGGCTCCCACAAGATCACGCCGGACCCGAGCACAACCGCCAGCACGTCGTCGCGGTCGGTCAAGGTGAGTGCGGTCACCGGCTCGTCGAAAAACCAAGTGCGGACACACTGGTCGGCCAGGGTGAAGCGATGAATCAGGAACCGGTTGATGTCTGTCCAGTAAACCGCGGCATGTGCCGCGTGCCAGACTGCGCCTTCGCCGCAGCGGTCGCCGGTCGGCGCCACACAAACCGCCGAGGCAATGGATCCTGAAATCACTGCACCCCAATGCCGGCCAGCAGGCCGCCATCCACCAGATAATCGCCTCCGGTGCAAAATGCGGCGCGGTCTGACACCAGGAACGCGGCCAGCTCCGCCACTTCTTCGGGCGTCCCGATGCGCCCCAGCGGATGCGCCTGACCCCAACGTTGGAAGACTTCTGCAACCGGCACTCCGGGCGCAAAATTTCCCGCCGAGCGTTCGAGCATGGGTGTGTTGATAGACCCCGGGCTGATCGAATTGACCCGAATATTGTCGGGCGCGTGGTCCAGCGCCAGGGCGCGCGTAAGGCTATGGACCGCGCCCTTCGACGCCGCATACGCCGCGACCCCGCTCTGGCAAGCGTATCCCTGCACCGACGCCAGATTGATGATGGCGCCTCCACCCCGCTTTTTCATCTCTGGAATGCCGAAATGTCCCAAAAGGTAGATGCTGCCGACGTTGACCATCATGCAGCGGTTCCAGTTTTCCAGATCGGTCTCGACCACCGTGCCGAAGGGATGAAACGCGGCTGCGTTCACGATGAAGTCCAGGCCGCCAAAATTGTTCACGGCTGTTGCGACCGCGGCCTGCACCGCGTCCGCTTGAGTGACGTCGCAGCGTTGCACGCGCACGCTGAAGCCGGTCTTTCCGGCATCGAGTTCGAGATCGTGATTGGCGGCCACGTCGATTCCACATGCCAGGACATTGGCCCCGCCCGCCGCAAAGCGTTTGGCGATGGCCCGTCCAATACCGGTGGTCCCGGTCACAACCGCGACTTTCCCCTCAAATTCTTTCATGTGAGTTTTTGGCTCCTGGTTTCTAGCTTCTGGCTTTTGACTTCTGGCGCAAGACTGAATCGCTAGGATCTGGACCTAGCAACAGCCTCCGTTCGCGAGCGCCGGATGACGATTCTATCTGGCCAACTGCTCCGGCACCGGCTCCGGTTCCGCCGAGCCGTCCGCCCGTGGACCGGATGCCGCAAAGTTGATGTTCGTTTTCGAATTGTGCAGCACCGCCTGCCCACGTCCCATGGCCGCCGAATATTCTTTCCGCACCTTGAACCTGTGGCCCTTCTCCTCCAGCTGTTTCAGCGTCTCCGGCGGCACCCGCGATTCGATCAGCACGTCGCATCCGATTCCCTGCTCCGTCGGCCGGACGGTAAAGCGGGGCTCGGAAAGAGCGGCCTGAATGTTCATACCGTAGTCCACCATATTGGAGACAAACTGCGCGTGCGCCAGCGGCTGATTGGCTCCGCCCATGATACCGAATCCAATGTGCTCGTCTCCGCGCTCCATGAAGGCAGGAATAATAGTGTGAAACGGACGCTTGCGCGGCGCCAGGGCGTTGGGATGGCTGGGATCGAGGACGAACAAGCCGCCGCGGTCCTGCAATATGAAGCCGCGGCCTTTTACCGCCACGCCGGAACCAAAGGCGTCGTACAGACTCTGGATGAGGGAAGCGATATTCCCGTCTTTGTCGACCACAGCCAGATACGTTGTGTCACTTCTCGCGGGAGAGCCGCTGGCTGGAGTGCAATTTGCCTTCTCGGGATTGATCAGCGCGGCGCGCTGTTCGGCGTAGGGGATGGCCAGCAACCCCTTGACCGGCACCTTGGCAAAACGCGGATCGGCGTTGTAGCGATACAGATCACTGTAAGCCAGCTTCATCGCTTCGATCCGGTTATGCAACTCCATTGGCGCCAGGGGCCCGTCCTTGTCCGGCGGCAGGGTGCTCATGATATTCAGCATTTCGAGCGCGGCCATGCCTTGCCCGTTCGGAGGCAACTCGTAGACCTGCCAACCGCGATAGTTAATCGAAATCGGCTCCACCCACTCCGCTGAAAAGTCCGACAGATCGTCGGCCTGCATGGTCCCGCCGAGCGCCGCAGATGTACTCACAATCGACTGCGCGATTTCGCCGCGATAAAAGACATCGCGTCCATTTTCCGCAATCAGGCGCAGGGTCTTGCCCAGGTCCGGGTTGGCAAACATCTCGCCCACTTCCGGAACCTTCCCACCAGGTAGAAACAGGCGCTCTGCCTCGGGCGTCTGCTTCAGGGCCTGCTCATCGCCTTGCCAGAAATCATGAATAATCTCGGGCACGGGATAGCCGTGCTCGGCGTAATAGATCGCCGGCGTAAACAGGTCTTTCCAGGGCAGCCGTCCAAAGCGGGCATGGGCTTTGGCCCATCCGTCCACGGCGCCAGGCACGGTGACGCTGTCGATGCCGGCCTGCGGCATCTGCAAGGTGCCCTTCTGCTTCAGGTATTCAATCGACAGTCCTCGCGGCGCCCAGCCGCTGGCGTTCAGGCCGTACAGCTTGCCGGTCTTGGCATCCCAATAGAGCAGGAAGAGATCGCCGCCCACTCCGTTCATCATGGGTTCAGTAACGCCCAGCACGGCATTCGCGGCAATCGCCGCGTCCATGGCCGAACCGCCTCGCGCCAGAATCTGCGCTCCGGCCTGGGAAGCCAGAGTGTGGCTGGTGGCCACGATGCCGCCATCATTAATCACCATGGAGCGGCCATAAGAACGATCTTGCGCGAGAAGGAACGAGGGCAGCAGGTTCAACAAAAGCAGGTTTAACAACAGAACAAAAAACGCCAGTCTCAGGAGTTTCATGGCGTGAGAATTATAGATGACGGGCCAGGTTTTCCCCGGATTCCCCGCTGTGACGTCCTCAAAACGCTGCTTTAAGGTTGGCTTCAGAAAACAACTTTTCTTTCCGGCGGGGTTTAATCATGGTGAGGATTGGAGGGTGCTGAAATGCTAAAGAAAACCGCACTTTCACTGTTTGGATTGGTAGCGATGCTGATCTGTCTTAATCCGCCGCAGGCAAACGCCGGCGTGGTGGTGGCGATAGGGCCCGCGTTTCCGCGTCCGGTTTACGTACGTCCGTACCGGTACGTGGCCCCTGTACCGTATGTCGCCTATCGACCAGACCCGTACTTCTATGCTCCGGCTTACCCTCCGGTCTATGTGCGACCGGGCTGGGGCTATCGTCCGGGCGTTTACGTAAATCCGCATTTCGCTCCGCGGCGAATCGAGCATCGCGAGTTTGTGGCACGCCGTCCGTACTGGCGGCGGTAAGAGTTTCGATTGATTGACGCGGCGCCAGCCGCGCTGTCCCGCCCTTCGCCTCCACGGTGAAGGGCGGGCCGCACGAAGTACTCTTCCAGATCGGCTCGCCGCCGGTAATAAGGTCTCTTCCCGAGTTTACGACTCTCGTCGGCAGAAAAGGGAGTTGTGTGGCGGCCGGTTGTTTGGGGACAAACCGGAGTGCGTAAATTGAAAAGACCTGACGCCTGCATGACTGACTCGAATTCGGCTCAACGGCTTTTCAAGCGTCGACTCCACCAATCGAAACAGCAAAAAGATTGGCTTCCATGCCTTCCAGCCTCTGCAAGCGTCCCTGACGCTGTTCATCTCCGGGCGGTCTGTGTTCGACAAACATGCACATGGTAGATGCCCATTGCGCCTCGCGGGTGGTCGAGCTGGCACAAATTTGAGACAGGAAGGCCGGGGGAACGGCCCGCGCCTGACTATGCTGCCCGCGCTTCAGGCGTCTTCACATGTTCCGGGCGAAATCCCAGCCCAACGATCCGCGCCGGAACCCGCTGCAACCATTTCCAGCGCCCTAACAGCTTCACCGGCCAGGGCGGCGTGAGCGGCCGGGTGGTGCCTAATACCCTTCGGATCACATTGTTCTGCACCGTCAGTTGCAGCCACTGGGTGGCGCGCGTGGGAAATGCTCTTCGTCGCTGCACCGCCTCCAGGTCGCCCGGGTCGACGGTTCCCAGCCGCAGCTTTTCACCCAGGATGTTCGCCGTGGCTACCGCATCCTGAATCGCCAGATTAATTCCGACGCCACCGATCGGCGACATGGCGTGGGCCGCATCTCCGATGCACAGCAATCCGGGCCGAAACCACCGGCGCAGGCGATCGACCGCGACCGTGAGTAACTTGATGTCCTCCCAGTCACACAGTTCATCCACCCGGCCTTCCAGAAACGGAGCCAGCCGGACCAGCTCCTGGCGGAATGCGGGAAGCCCTTGCCGCCGAAGTTCGTCACCTTGCCCTTTGGCTATGGCGTAGGCCACCTGCCAATAATTATCGCGATTCAGAAAGATCAGAATTCTCCCGCTATCGAAGCGTCCAAAGGTTTGCCCCGGGTCGGTCGGTTGCCGGCTTATCCGCATCCACAACACGTCCATGGGCGCCCCCAGGTTGAGCACGGAAAGGCCGGCGCGGTCGCGCACCACGGAATGCCGGCCGTCGGCTCCCACCGTCAGGTCGGCGCGGACTTCCAATTCGCCCGCTGGAGTTTTCGCCCTTGCGCCCACGATTCTGCCATCCTCTTCGATCAGGTCGTTGACCTCGGCCTGCATCGTCAAATGAAAGGACGGATACTGCCGGGCCTGCTCGACAATAAATTTCAGAAAGTCCCACTGCGGCATCAGGCCCAGGAATTTGCAATGGGTCGGCAGGTGGGTAAAATCCGCGATGGCGACGGTCTGGTTCCCGATCTGCCCGGTCAGGTGGCGAACTTCCTGGTGCGGACGCTTCAGGAACTCGTCCAAAATGCCCAGTTCGTATATGACTTCGAGAGTGGAAGGGTGGATGGTATCACCGCGGAAATCGCGGAGAAAGTCAGCATGCTTCTCCAGCACCATCACATCCACACCCATGCGGGCGAGCAGGAAGCCTAGCATCATGCCGGCTGGCCCGCCGCCGGCGATACAGCATTGCGTCCGCAGCGTCGCAGTCATGCCGACATTATGAAGAATTATCTGAGAACCGGGAACTGGAAACTGCTCACTGGGTATTGACTCTGCGGCCCACGAGACGATCACCGAAAGCGGGTGATGTGAAATTCAGCGGAACTACGCAGGAATGTTCTGGCAGAAACTTGAACGTACTCAGCGAATGCTGCCGAAGCAGGAACTGAAGATACCCGGAGGTAGTTTGTACAGGAAATAGAAAAGGCCGTGACATTGGTTATGCTCTAGCCGTCAGCTCCTGCGAGGAAGCTGGGCGGCGTGGACGCATGCACCATCACGGCCCCTGATGTGATCGCTGCTTTCGCAGTCCCTGACCCCAACTGCCCCTCGCAGGGACGTCGGTTTTTTCGGGTCCGGTCGCCTTCCAGGTTGCCCCTTCGAGCGGATCACCCGGCCTACTTCGCACTGGCTAAGTTTTAATTTGAGCCAGCCCTTTCGGCCGTCGACGTTGGCGAAGTTAAATGCTTCTCATGTAAATGTCAACGCCGTTTTTGTGTGCAACCACACTTTTCAAACCTGTGCAAATCGAAAATTGTAGTTGCTTGAATCAAAAATGCTTACTTCCTTTTGCAATCCCGCAGGCTAATGTTTTCCACAAACTATTCCACAGCCAGGGCCCCGCATTGCAATGACTCAGAATAAACATCTTGACGGAAGTTTCGTTCTGAAGCATGTTGATGACAACGGATCGAAGCCGGATGTCGGATCTCGTAGCTTACGTGGATGGCGGATCCTTGGGAAACCCGGGGCCGTCTGGTATTGGCGTAGTGATCGAGGGCAGCGCCGGCGGCACCATCCGCATCGCCCGCTGGATCGGCCGCCAGGACAACAACGTCGCCGAATACGTCGCCCTGCTCGAGGCTCTGCAATGTGCTCAGGCGCTCAAAGCCAGGGCATTGCACGTCTATTCCGACTCCCAGGTGGTCGTCCGGCAAATGCAAGGCGAGTACGCCTGTCGCAGCCCGCGCCTCTATTCCTTGCACTGGATCTGCCGCAAGCTGGCTCGTTCCTTCAAGTTTTCCATCACCCACGTGCCTCGCGAGCGCAACGCCGAGGCTAATCATCTGGCCAACTCCGCGGTTCGTCAGCAGATTTCCTCGAGGTCTTGATCTCCAGGGCTCGCTTGCGCCCTCGTCCCTGCCTCTGCTAACTTTTTGCTCGCACCGCCCCGGAGAACTGTTGAATGTCGCTTGCCCGCCGCGCCCAGCTTGTTCCTCTGCTGCTTGCCAGCTTGATTATCCCTACGCTCTGCCACGCGGCCGGCAACGGCGCGACCCAGGCTCTGCACCAGCTGTTCGATCAGGACTGGGAATACCAGATGGCGCACGATCCGGTAACCGCCTCCGAACTGGGCGACCGCCGCTGGAACGACCAGTGGGAAAATTTGAGTCTCACCTCCTTGCACGACCAGTTCCAGCACGCCCGCGAAATGCTGGCGCGACTGCACGCCATCGACCGCGCCCAGCTCTCTCCGCAAGACCAGATCAGCTACGACGTCTTCGAATACAACAACGACGACTACGTCGAGGGTGAGCAGTACAAGTGGTACCTGGTCCGCACCGATACTTTTGACGGAATCCAGACCATCGAAGGCGTGGTCAATTCTCTGCGCTTTGAAACCGTCAAGGACTACGATGACTGGCTCGGCCGCATGCGCAACTTCCCCGTCTACATGGACCAGAACATTGCATTGATGCGCCAAGGCATCAAGGACCGCATTCTTCTACCCAAGGTGATTGGAGAAAAGGTCCTCACCCAACTCAACTTGATAGACTGGCAGGACCCCACCAAACACGGGTTCTACAAGCCATTCCTGAAAATCCCGCCGGCCTTCCCTGAATCCGACAAGCAGCGCTTGACCGCGGCGGCTCGGCAGGAAATCAGGACCGACGTTCTACCCGCCTTTCAGCGCTTCCGCGATTTTATGCAGAACGAGTACGTTCCCGCCTCGTTTGAGCAAGTCGGCGCCTGGCAGGTCCCCAACGGCGACGCCACTTACGCCTACCTGGCCCGTTCCCGCACCACCACGAACCTTACCCCGGAACAGATCCACGAGATCGGTTTGCAGGAAGTGAAGCGCATCGGCGCGGAGATGGACAAGGTTCGCGAGCAGTCCGGATTCAAAGGAACGGGCCAGGAGTTCTTTCACTTTCTCCGCACCGACCCGCGTTTCTATGCCAGGACCTCGGCCGAGCTCCTGGAATACACGCGGGCGCGCGCCAAGGAAATCGATCCCTCGCTGGTAAAACTGTTCCGCACGTTTCCTCGCCTGCCTTACGGCGTGGAACCGGTGCCTTCTGAAATCGCGCCGGGAATGCCTGTCGCCTACGCCGACGGGGCGGCGCCGGATGGCTCAAGGCCCGGATATTTTTACATCAATACTTACAAGCCCGAGACTCGTCCGGAATATGAAATCACGTCTCTGATCCTGCACGAAGCCGTACCCGGCCACACTTTCCAGGGCGGCATTGCGATTGAACTGAAGGACATTCCAAAATTCCGCCGCTATGGCGGATACAGCGCCTATCAGGAAGGCTGGGCTCTCTACTGCGAATCCCTGGGGGACGAACTCGGCCTCTATGGCGATCCCTACGTGCGCTTTGGACGCTTGAGCAACGAAATGTGGCGCGCCGTCCGCCTGGTCGTCGACACGGGAATGCACTACAAGCACTGGACCCGTCAGCAGGCCATCGATTATTTCCTGGCCCACGTCGCGACCACCGAATACAACGCCACCAGTGAGGTCGACCGTTACATTTCATGGCCGGGTCAGGCCCTGGCCTATAAGATTGGCGAGCTGAAGATCGAGCAACTCAGACAGCACGCGGAAAAGGAATTGGGACCGCAGTTTGACATCCGCGCCTTCCACGATGCTCTCCTGCTGAACGGACCTCTGCCGCTGACGGTCCTGGAGAAGCAGGTAAACACCTGGATCGCCGCAAGCGAAAAAGGCAACGAGAAAGCAGGAGTTGCCATCTGCCCCGCCGAACCGAGCCTGGCAAATGCGAGCTGCTCGCCATCACTGAACTAGACTCTTATGCCTGAAACTGCGACGTTACTCGTTTCCTGTCCCGACCAGAAGGGCCTGGTCTCAGGTATCTCCAACTTCATTTTCAGAAACGGCGGCAACATTCTTCAGTCGGACCAATACACCGACGTTGAAGCCGGCATCTTCCTGGCCCGCTTCGAATTTCACCTGTCTGGATTTCAGATTCCCACCGATCAGATCAGCGAACGCTTTGGAGCGCTGGCCCGGGAATTCAACATGAAGTTCGAAATCCATTTCAGCGACCACCGGCCCAAGGTCGCGTTGTTTGCCTCGCGCCTGCCGCATTGTCTGGAAGATCTTTTACAGCGTCAGCGGGCGGGAGAGTTCAACGCTGAAATCGCCGTGGTGGTAAGCAATCATCCCGAAGCCGACGAGATTGCCAGCCGCTACCATGTGCCCTTCCTGCATTTTTCCATCACTGCGGAGAGCAAGAAGCAACAGGAAGCCGAGGAACTCCGCGAGCTCCGCTCACGCGGCATCGAGTTGATTGTGCTGGCGCGCTACATGCAGGTGCTGAGCGAAGACTTCATTGCCAACTATCCCAATCGCATCATAAATATTCATCATTCGTTTCTCCCCGCTTTTGTCGGCGCCAAGCCCTACCATCAAGCCTTCCTGCGAGGAGTCAAGTTGATCGGGGCCACGGGGCATTACGTCACCATGAATCTGGATGAAGGGCCCATCATCGAACAGGCCGTGGCCCGCGTCTCGCACCGCGATTCCATCGAAGACATGATCCGCAAGGGACGAGACCTAGAACGCACGGTCCTGGGCCGGGCCGTACGTCTGCATCTCTGCCACCGCGTCCTGACTTACGGAAACAAGACGGTTGTTTTCGACTAAGGCCGGCGGGTGCGCAACTGCAGGAGGCGGAGCTGACCGCCCGCCCAGGCGCTCGGCAGCGCGGTGACCACCAGGGCCAGCGGATACCAGTGCGGCCCCAGATTTTCGTTCCAGGTCGTCACCGCCCCCAGGATGCTCAGGACCAGACCTATGGCGCCGCCCGCCAGAGCATGCTGCATGGGCTTATTCGGGGCAAGCCACGCCGTAACGTAGCTGCCGGCGATGCCGTAGGCCGTGCGATACGTTGTAGCCAGCAGAAACAGCGCGCTCGACATCGCTGCTCCTTCACGTGGAAATACGCCAGTGGCATGCAGCACCGCGTCGGTTCCAAGAGAAAGAACAACGACCACCGCAAAGCCCGCGAGCACAGCGGCGACGCTGCGGCTGATACTTCGCGCCTGCGTTTGCCTCATGACTTCCGCCTCCTTCAGTTCCGCCAATTGAGAATACATCTTGGAGAAATTCCGGGCGACGCCTTTGGAAACCGGAGGATCGAAGAGGTGATTTCTGGTTGCCCCCCAGGGATTCGAACCCCGATAAGCAGATCCAGAATCTGCTGTCCTACCATTGAACGAGGGGGCAACTCACGGCGAGAAACGCGGAGATCCGCTATTTGTGATTCTATGGGCGTGCGGCTTTGTGGTCAATATTGAGGGAGGTTAGGTAGTGTCCTGATTTGTCAGATCAGCTCGAATGCGCGACCTTAACTTTGCGAACTCTGCGGACCTTCTTTGTGCCCTTTGCGGTAAAAGGTTTGATCTCGCCCGCGTCCTTCAAGATTCTTAACCGCAAAGTTCGCAAAGAAGATCCGCAAAGAGCGCAAAGAAGGGCAACGAGCGCCGAATCAGGAAACTTCAGGGGATCAGAAGGTTTCAACGCAGGACGCAGACGGTCATTCCTTTGACGGTCAATCCTTACGCTTCACTCTCACGACCGTAATCTTCGAAAATCCTTCTTCGAAGGTCGGCGCTTTCAGCT
>JBOGLD010000157.1:0-12922 GCA_050745885.1 Terriglobales bacterium | reverse complement strand
GGGCGGCGTGGCCACTCCTATGATCCCGCGCAACACGACGATTCCGACCAAGAAGACGGAAACGTTCTCGACCGCGGCCGACAGTCAGACTTCGGTTGAGGTGCACGTTCTGCAGGGTGAACGTCCGCTGGCGGCGCAGAACCGCACTCTGGGCAAGTTCCACCTGACCGGCATTCCACCGGCACCGCGCGGCGTGCCTCAGATTGAAGTGACGTTCGACATCGACGCCAATGGCATCCTCAACGTGACCGCGAAAGATACGGCCACCGGCAAGGACCAGAAGATCACGATTACGTCGTCTTCCGGGCTGAGCAAGGATGAAGTCGAGCGCATGGCCAAGGAAGCCGATTCGCATTCGGCCGAGGACAAGGCCAAGCGCGAGGAGATCGACTCCAAGAACCAGCTCGATTCCATGGTCTACAGCGTGGAAAAGATGCTGCGGGAACAGGGAGACAAGATCTCGGGCTCGGACCGAGGCGACGTCGAGAACGCGATTGCCGATGCCAAGAAGGCCCTCGAGTCGAACGACAAGGCAGCCATGGACAAGGCGCGTGAGACCCTCACGCAAGCCTCGCACAAGCTGGCCGAGCAGATGTACAAGGCGGCCCAGTCGGCGACGCCGGGCGCTGGCCCGACGCCGGATGCAAGCGCGGGACCGGAGCCGGGAGGCAACGGTCAGCCCAAGAAAGACGAAGGCGTGATCGACGCAGAGTACGTGGACGTGGAAGACAAGAAGTAAGAAAGCCGTCAGCTATCAGCCGTCAGCTTTCAGCAAGGACGGAGTGGGGCGGGTCTCTGACCCGCCCGCGGTTTTCGTAGCGCCGCCGTCCCGGCGCTACGGATTTAGGATTCGACACGGTTCTGGGGCCCATCCCAGGGGAGAAGATAAATTGCAATTTGAAGTGAATGGTCAGGATTATTTTCTAAATTTCGCGGAGGACGAAGCGTATTGGTACGTGTTGGCGCCCACTCTGACGGGCGTGCAGCGCATTCCCGTATACGTGGATTCGCCGGCGTACGAGCGCTTCGGTATCCTGGGGAAAAACCATCGAAATATTCAGAACTGAACCGCCACATTCTATTCGCGAGTTCTTGAGCAGCGCTTATAAGCAAGAATGGCCACCACTTCCAAGAAAGACTACTACGAGATTCTGGGCGTGAAGAAGTCCGCCTCGGCGGACGATATCCGCAAGGCCTTTCGCAAGCTCGCGCGCAAGTACCATCCCGACGTTAATCCCGGGGACAAGGCAGCGGAAGAGAAGTTCAAAACCCTGTCTGAAGCCAACGACGTTCTCAGCGATCCCAAAAAGCGAAAGATTTACGATCAGGTCGGGTTTTATTCCGACAACATCGATGCCGCGACGGCCGAGGCCTATGCCCGGGCCGGAGGCGGCGCGGCCGGCCCGGGTGCGGGATTCCCGGGAGCTCAGCCGGGAGGCGGCCCGCAGGGCACCAACTTTGATTTCGGCGGATTCGACTTCAATGACATGTTCGAGAACGCTCGCGGCAAGAAGGCGAGCAGTTCTGGGACAGGAAGCTTCCGCGACATTTTTTCTGGAATCTTCGGCGGACGCGGCGGGCCTGCACAAGAAGGTCCCGAACCGGGGTCAGACCTGGAATATCAGGTCAACGTGCCCTTCTGGACTGCCATCCGTGGCGGCGTGATGCGCCTGAACATTACCCGGCGGGACAGTTGTCCCAATTGTCACGGGCAGGGCTTTATCGAAGCAGGCGGTACCTGCCCCGAATGCGGCGGCAAGGGCCAGGTCACGCAGACCGGCGGACGCATGAAATTCAACGTTCCCTGTCCCCGATGCCATGGGACGGGAAAAAACATTTCGGCCTGCCCAAATTGCCATGGCGAAGGCACGGTCGAACGCACCGAGCCACTCGAAGTCCGCATCAAGGCCGGCACCCGCGACGGCCAGCGCATCCGCCTCGCCGGCAAAGGCAATGCCGGCACGCACGGCGGTCCGGCGGGCGATCTTTACGTGATTATCCGAACCGCGGACCATCCCGTCTTCCACCGCGAGGGCGACGACATTCGCATTACCGTTCCCGTAACCGCCACAGAGGCCGCTCTCGGGGCCAAGATCGAGGTCCCGACGATCGACGGCCGCACCTTGCTGAAGATTCCGCCCGGCACCCAGTCCGGGCAGAAGCTTCGCCTGCGCGAGAAGGGCGTGCCCTCGGCCACCAAGGAAGGCGCCCGCGGCGATGAGATTGTCGAGGTGAAGCTGACTGTGCCCATGCCCCGGGATGAGCGCTCCAAGGAAATCCTGCGCGAGCTGGCCAAACTGAATCCGGAAGATCCGCGAGCGGAACTCTGGAAGAACGTCTAGCAGCAGTCGTAAAGTAAGGGTGAAGGAACTATGACCAAGCGCAAATCCAGGGGCGCCTACATGATCTCGTCGGTGGCGGAAATGTACGAAATCCATCCCCAGACGTTGCGCCTTTATGAGCGCGAGGGCCTGCTGAAGCCTTCCCGCACCGAGGGCAACACCCGCCTCTATACCGACGAAGATTTGCAGCGACTGGAGTTCATTCTCTCGCTGGCCCGGGACCTGGGGGTAAACATCAGCGGCATCGCCATTATTCTGCAAATGCGCGCGCGCATGGAAGAGATGCAGATCCAGATTCACGATTTTGTGAAGTATATCCAGGAGGAAGTGCTGTCGCGGGCGACGGCAGCCGCCGATCCAGCCAAGGGCGCGATCGTGCCGGTGCGACGCCACATGGTGGCAGCGCCGCCAACCAGTCGAAAACGATAAGCATCAGGCCGGCAACCGCTAACTGACAACCGACAACTGTTTTTTCATGCTTCCTTTCAAGCTCATCTACAGCGACGACTACTTCCTCCCCATTGGCAGCCACGTCTTCCCGGCCGAAAAATATCGCCGCATTCATGACCAGTTGCTGGCAACCAGAGTTGCCGGGCCCTCCGACTTCATGGCTCCGCAGCCGGCGTCGGACCAGGACATCCTGCTGGTCCACACGCCGCAGTATGTTCACAAGCTCAAAACCGGAACGCTCTCACCGCGCGAAGAGCAGGAGATGGAGATTCCCTATTCGCCCGAACTGGTACGTGCTTTCTGGCTGGCTGCCGGCGGCTCGATGCTGGCTGCGGATCACGCCCTCAAGGATGGTGTTGCTTTCAACATTGGCGGCGGATTCCACCATGCCTTCGCTGACCATGGTGAAGGCTTTTGCATGATCCACGATGTGGCGGTGGCCATCCGCCGCATGCAGCGTGATGACCGCATCCGCACCGCCATGACCGTGGACTGCGACGTTCACCACGGCAACGGCACCGCCGCCATTTTTGCCGGCACCCGCACTCCCGGCGTCCCGCTGCCTTCCGCTGCTGCCGCTTTGAATCCAGCCGCGGCTGGAAAAATGCGCCATGCGCACGCTGGCGACGTTTTTACCATCTCTCTGCACCAGCACAACAACTACCCGGCGTGGAAGCCGCATTCCTCGATTGACGTCGATCTACCCGATGGCACCGGCGACGCCGACTATCTGGCCTGGCTCGACAATGCGCTCAGTTCCGGCCTCCGGCAGTTCGAGCCCGAGTTGATCTGCTACATCGCGGGCGCTGACCCGTATTGTGAAGACCAACTGGGCGGGCTGGCTCTGACCGTTGACGGACTGAAGCGGCGGGACGATCTGGTATTTCGCGTGGCCAAGGCGCGGAATATTCCAGTCATGGTCACCTATGCAGGCGGCTACGCGCGAAGGGTGGAAGACACGGTGACGATTCACTGCAATACCGTGATCGCTGCGAAAGAAGTGTTTGGCAGGGCAGCCAATTAAACAACTTGTCATCTTGAGCGGAGCGATGGCTTCGCTTTGGCCAAGCCATCGCGGAGTCGAAAGACCCGTACCGTCTATGATGCAGCCGGAGATCGCAGGGGCTCCCTAACGTTCTCGCCTGTTGTGGCCATAGGGGTCCTTCGACTCCCGTGTCGGTTCGCAAGCGAACCGACACACTCGCTCAGGATGACAGGATCACACCCACTGATAGAATAGTGATTGACTATGTTTGAGAATCTCTCGGAAAAGCTGCAGCGCGCCTTCAAGACCTTGCGGGGCGAGGCCACCCTCAATGAAGAAAACATGCAGGAGGCGCTGCGCGCGATTCGTCTTGCGCTGCTTGAGGCGGACGTCAACTTCAAGGTGGTAAAGCAGCTCATCGATCACATTCAGGAGAAGGCCGTCGGACAGCAGGTGGCAACGGCGCTCTCGCCCGCCGAGCAGGTCATCAAGATTCTGCGCGATGAGTTGATCGAGATTTTGGGTCGCGACACCGCCAAGCTCAAGTTCGCCTCACAGCCTCCCACGGTCGTGCTGATGGCCGGGCTGCAAGGCTCGGGCAAGACCACTACGTCCGGCAAGCTGGCAAACTGGCTGAAGCAGGGCGGACATCGTCCGCTGCTGGTTTCGGTTGACGTCTACCGCCCCGCGGCCCGCGAACAGCTTAAAGTCGTGGCCCAGGCGATCAAAGCCAACATCTATGAAGGCGAAGTCGGCGAAGCCAATACCGCCACGGTCGAGCGTCTGGCCAAGGAAGGGCGCCGCGAAGCCGTCAACACTGGCTCCGACGTGCTCATCGTCGACACGGCCGGCCGTCTCCACATCGACGATCAACTCATGGAAGAGATGCAGTCGCTTAAGCGCATCCTCAATCCCCAGGAAATCCTGTTCGTGGCCGATGCCATGACAGGCCAGGACGCAGTCAACTCCTCCGACGAGTTCCACAAGAAACTGGCGCTCACCGGCGTCGTCCTCACCAAGATGGACGGCGACGCGCGCGGCGGCGCCGCACTTTCCATCCGCCAGGTCACTGGCCAACCCATCAAGTTCATCGGCGTGGGTGAAAAGTATGATGCGCTCGAGCCTTTTCATCCCGACCGCATCGTCTCTCGCATTCTGGGCATGGGCGACATTCTCTCGCTGATCGAAAAGGCGGAACAGAATGTTGACAAGAAAAAAGCCCAGGAGATGGCCAGCCGAGCGCTTACCGGTGACGGCTTTTCGCTGGAAGACTTCCGTGACCAGTTGCGTCAGCTGAAAAAAATGGGTTCAATCCAGAACCTGATGGGCATGCTGCCTAGCGTCGGTCCCTTCGCGGGAATACAGAAGCATGCCGACAAGGTGGACGAGAAACAGCTCAGCCGGGTGGAAGCGATCATCAATTCGATGACCCAGCACGAACGACTGCATCATGAAGTCATGAACGGCAGCCGGCGCAAACGCATCGCTCGCGGCTCCGGCACCAGCGTACAGGAAGTCAACAACCTGCTGCGACAGTACACCCAGATGCGAAAGATGTTCAAGCAAATCGGCAAGCCCAGCTTCGCCCGCAGGATGGCCGGGATGAAGATGCCAGGCATGTAACTTCAAGTCGTTAAGGAATCCTGGAATGACCACAGAACACCAATTGGTGGCGACTTACTTGCGGTACTTTGAGACCAAGCAAGACGAGGACTTTTGGGCTTGGGAGCAAGTCGACGCACTGGTCAGGAATGATCCTGACCAGGCTTGGGAAATGGTCCGTAACTTGATCGAGCACACGACCTCTGATGAGGCGTTGGCGTACGTCGCGGCAGGGCCGCTTGAGGACCTACTCAAGAAATACGGCCCCATTTTCATTGATCGAACTGAAGTAGAATCGCGAAAGAGTATTCGATTTCGTCTCGCACTCAGCGGAATCTGGCTCCAGCCGAGTGACCCTATTTACAAACGCTGGCGGGCGCTCATTGCGAAATACGGGGTTGGGTACGGAGGACGACGGGGACCTGACTTTGCCGATGACTGAAAGAACCACTTTTCGAGTTCGACGAGAATTTCCCGAGACTCCGCTACCGTGGTCGAGTGGATTAGCAAGGATCTAAGGAACAGCAATGAAATGGCGCTCGCTCGATGAGTCCACTGCCGCCCCGGATCTTCGTCCACTGCAGGATATCTACGCTGAGCGCAAGGAACTGATCGCCAGGTATGTGCCCGCCGAAACACAGGCTGTCCATGGGCGAGCGGTGGACGAACTGAAGGCCAAACACGTCGTGGCCAATGCTCTTCGTGTGGGAACCAAAAACTCTCCCTTCGAGCTAAATGATCACAACGGTACACCGGTTTCATCCGCCGAGCTTTTGGCCAAAGGCCCCCTCGTGATCTGCTTTTTCCGCGGCCGCTGGTGTCCGTTCTGCGTGGGACAACTGGAAGCCATGAACCTGGTCCTGCCACAGATCCAGCAGGCTGGCGCGGTGTTCGTCGCGATCTCGCCGCAGACCGTGCAACAGTCCTTCTTCATGGCGGACCAGCATGAATTGCGCTTCCCGCTGCTCAGCGACGCCGGCAATGCCGTAGCCCGGCAGTTTGGGCTGGTCTATCGCGTGCCGGACGACCAGCAGGCCATCTATCGCCGCGCCTTCGTCAATCTGCCCTTTGCCAATGGCGACGACAGTTGGGAACTGCCCATTCCGGCAACTTTCATTCTGGATCGCGATGGCACAATTCTTTATGCCTCCACCGACGAAGACTATACACAACGGCCCGAGCCACTGGAAATCCTGCAACAGCTGACCCAGCCCTCCTGAGCGCAATCCGCCCCATTTCAATTATGATTGGCTATGGGTGAGCGCTCACTTTGGGATACCGACGACCAGCGCAGCCGGCTTGACGAACTGGCCGCCCGCACCACCGATTCAGCCAAGGACCGCCCGCTTCGCCGGGATGTACGTTCGCTGGGCGTATTGCTGGGGCGCGTCCTGGTCGAGCAGGTGGGAGAGTCCTTGCTCGGCGTGGTCGAGGAGTTGCGCCGCATCTTTATCCAGCATCGGGAACAGGCGAGCTCTCAATCTGAAGTCGCGGATTTCAAAGATCCTCTGCTCAATCAAGCGCGGGGAATTATCTCCAGCCTCACCATCGACCAGGCCCACCGCGTTACCAAGGCATTTGCCATTTACTTCGAGCTCACCAATCTTGCCGAAACCAACCACCGCAAGCGGCGGCGGCGCGCGGCTAAGCTGCATGCCGAGCAACCCGCCCTGGAAGGCTCGTTTCGCGGCACATTCAGACGCATGCGCGAGGCCGGCATCGATGCCGGGCAGGCGCTCGAGGTCTTGCGAAAAATACGGGTCGTGCCCGTTTTCACCGCTCATCCCACCGAAGTTGCTCGGCGGACGGTGCTGCTCAAGCGCCGCCGCATCGCCAAGCAACTGGAGCGGCTCGACCGTCTGCCCCTGACCGAGGCCGACGCCAGCCGGTTCGAAGCGCTGGTCTTTGCCGAGGTCACGTCACTGTGGCAGACCGATGAAGTGCGTTTGGAAAAGCCCCTGGTAACGGACGAAATTCGCATGGGCCTTGACCACTACTCTTTTTCGCTGTTTGCCGCTTTGCCGCGCCTCTACGATGAGCTGATTGATTCGTTGCGCCAGGTTTACGAAATCGATTTGCAAGCCTGCGACGTGCCCGATCTGCTCTTTTTCGGTTCCTGGATTGGTGGAGACCGGGATGGCAACCCCTTCGTCACCCCCAGTTCCACGCGGGAAGCGTTGCAGCGGGCGCGGAATGTAATTATCGGCCACTACATCGCGGAGCTGGAACGCGCCACTGACCAGCTCAGCGCTTCCATTCGCCAGGCGAAAGTCTCCGACGCGGTTCGCTCCCGGCTGGACGACTACGGCGCTCAAATGGGCGATGAATACTCACGTCAATCCCGCATTTCGAGTTCCGAACTTTATCGTCGCCTGCTGAACCTGATGATGGTCCGCCTGCGCTACAGCCGCGAAGGACTGACTGACCCCAGGGCGTACCCATCGGCCAAGGAATTTGGCAGCGACCTTGGGTTGGTCGGCGATAGCCTGGCGGTAAACCGCGGCCAGCGGCTGGCTGAACTGGTGCTGGATCCGCTGCTGCGCCAGGTCCGCACTTTTGGATTTCATCTTTCGACCCTCGACATCCGCCAGCATGCGAGGGTGCACGCCCAGGCGCTGGCCGAGATTGAAACCAATGTAGGCGCGAGCGTCCCGCTCGTGCGGAAGCGGCACTGGCACGGCCAGCACGAGCGGGACGCTCGCGCCTACACAAGAGAACTTTCCGCTCCGATCCAGGATGTTCTCGACACCTTTCGTGAGATCGCCGATTTGAAGAAGACCTATCCCGCCGAGGCCATTCGCCGTTACATCATCAGCGGAGCACAGTCAGAAGAAGATGTTTTTGCAGTCACGAAATTGGCCGCCGCCTGCAGCGTGCAAGTCGCCGCTTCTGGAGATGATCCCGGCCTCATGCCAGTGCCGCTGTTTGAATCGATCGAGGCCCTGCGCGCTTCCGCTTCGGTCATGGAACGCATCTGGCGCTCTCCCGATTACCAGCCCCTGCTCGATTCCTGGGGACGATGGCAGGAAGTCATGCTGGGTTATTCCGATTCCAACAAAGACGGCGGCATGCTGACCAGTATCTGGGAGCTGTACAAGGCCCATCGCGACCTGCACCGCGCCGCGCGGGAGTGCGAGGTGAAGCTCCGCCTTTTTCACGGCCGCGGCGGCACCGTCGGACGCGGCGGTGGTCCTACCCACACCGCAATTCTGGCGCAGCCGGTCGGCGATTTTTCCGGCGAGATTCGCATTACGGAGCAGGGCGAAGTTCTTAACTGGAAGTATGCCGACCCCGTGCTCGCCGAATGGAATCTTGAGATCATGATCGCGTCCTGCCTGGAGGCACTCACGCGTACCCGGGGACCAGCGCCCGGGGCCGACCAGCGCTGGGTTCCGGCCATAGAGCAGATGTCCTCCGACGCCTTCGCATTCTATCGCCACAACATCGCCGAGAGTTCCGAGGTGATCGAATACTTCGAACTGGCGACGCCGGTGAACGAACTGGAGCACGCACGCATCGGTTCTCGCCCTCCACGCCGCGGCCAAAGCCGCCGCCTGGAAGATCTCCGCGCCATACCCTGGGTGTTCGGCTGGATGCAGAGCCGTCACGCCGTGCCTGCCTGGTTCGGCGTGGGTCACGCGCTGGACCGGTTTGCCCGGCAGGACCCCGCCAATGAATCGTTACTCTGCGAAATGATGCGGAGTTTCCCGCTGTTTTCCGACTTGATCCGCAACGTGGAACTGGCCATGTCCAAGGCTGACTTGACCATCGCCCGCCTCTACGCGGAACTGGTCCCTGACGCGGGCTTGCGTGAACGGGTCTGGAGCATGCTGGTGGAGGAATTTGAACGCACCCACCGGATGGTTCTAAGCGTCACCGATCAGAGGGAACTGCTGAAGGGTAATCCGGTGTTGGCGCGTTCGATCCGTTTGCGAAACCCCTACGTGGACCCCATGAGCCTGGTGCAGGTCGAACTCCTGCGTCGCAAGCGGGCCGGTGGAAATGCGGACGGAGTGGACTACGCACTGGGCGCCACCATCAACGGCATCGCGGCAGGTCTGCACAACACCGGCTAGGTCTCGCCGTGCTGTCATCCTGAGCGGAGTAGCTGCTTCGCATCGCGAAGCAGCCACGCAGTCGAAGGACCCCTACCTGTTTCACTCATCGTGCTTCCTTGCGGACCTACGCCTTTCCAACTCCGGCCACCATCGTCGCGATGATAGGGGTCCTTCGACTTCACCAGCCCATTCGCAAGCGAATGGACTGGTTGCGCTCAGGATGACACGGATGGCTAACGCCCGACAGTGGCTAATTCCCTTTCCGCGCTGGGTTCGTACTCCACAATATAGCCGGCGACCGCGCTTGCGGCTACGGTGAGTGGGCTGGCCAGATACATCTGTCCCGGCCCACTGCGGCCGGGAAAGTTACGGTTCTGCGCGCTGATTACAACCTGTTCGGGCCGCGTGGTCACTCCCGGCCCGGCGTTGATGCAGGCGCCGCAACTCGGCTCGATCACATGCGCGCCGGCCTTCTGAAAGACGTCCAGGTAACCTTTGCGGATGCAGTATTCGCGCGTCTCCTGCGATCCGAACTGAATATAGAATTTCACCGATTCCGACACTCGCTTGCCCTGCTTCAAGGCGTCGGCCAGCACGCGGGCATACATGTCCATATCTTCGTTCTTGCCGGCGGTGCAGGTTCCACCGTAGGCCAACTCGACCGGGACCGGCGTGTTCAGTTCGCGAATGTATTTGCCATTGCCGGGGTCCCCGGGCGTCGCCACTATGGGCGTAATTTCGTCGGCGTCGAGTTCGATGGTGTGCGCGTACTGGGCGTCGGCATCGCTAAACAATCCATCTATCAGGGACTCGGCTTTCTTCCGGTCCATGCCGCGACGCTCCACCAGAAAGTCAACTGCTTTCCGGTCAGGGGCAACGATGCCGGTAAAGCCGCCGATTTCCGCGGCCATGTTGGTCATGGTGGCGCGTTCGTCCACGCTCAACTCTTCGATGGCCTCGCCCGCGTATTCCATCACTTTGGCCAGGGCCTTGCCGCTGCGCACGTAATCGAGACTAAGGATTTTCAGAATAAAATCCTTGGCAGTCACATTGGAATGCTTCCTGCCCCGAATGACGATCTTCACTGATTCCGGCACCTTGACCCGTACGTCTTTCGTGATCCATGAATTGAAAACATCGGTGGTGCCGATGCCAAAAGCCACACATCCGATTGCGCCTACGTGGGGAGTGTGCGAATCAGAGCCGATGTTGAGCTGTCCCGGCAGCGCATAGCTCTCCAGCACGATGGAGTGGCAGATTCCCTCCGACCCTTTGCGGTCTTTCAACTCGCCATGCAGCCTGATTCCCTGCCTCTCCGCGAAGTCCTGCTGTTTCAACTTGAGTAGCGTGGCCAGATCGAGCAAGCCGAGTTTCTTTTTCTCCTCCGAGATCACTTCATCGAGAAAAGTCAGGTGATCGCGGAAAAACAGAATGCTTGAGGGATCGTTGACCTTGGCGTCCTTGCCCACATAGCGCTCGAAGAAAATGGCCGCCATCGGCGTGACGTATTCGTGGCTGAAGCGCAAGTCGGCGCGGGCGAAGCCAGTGTCGCCGGGCTTCACGGCGCCTGCGGCATCTTGAGCGGAGCTTTGCTCAGCTGCACGGGCGGGGACGCCCGTCCCTCCATTTTTGTCGGGCGCGAGCATGTGGCGGGCGAAGATTTTTTCCGCCAGCGTCATGGGGCGCTTCGCCGTTTGGATCGGAGGAAGGAAGACCTTCTTCTGGAGGCGCGCCACATTAAAGGGAAAGAGGCCGCCGTACTCGATCACCTGTCGCGTAATTTCGTCTTCGCCAGCGGTAAATTCGGTGAGCGGGATTTCGTCTCCGGCGCGCACCTTCTCGATCAGCGAGAAGTTGGTCGAGGTCAGCAGGCCCAGGTTCTGGCAGTTTTGTTTATAGATGCGTTCAATGTTCTCGGCGATCACCAAGCGGATTCCCGCGCACATCTCGGCATAGGGGGACTGCTCCCGGCTCGAGCCTTTGCCTCGCCGCTTGCCGCTGACGGCGCAGACGAAGCCGCCTTTCTTTACGTCGCTCCGCCCGACGGGCAGCATGTCGCCGCACTTCAGCCCCAGGTATGGAATCTCGCCCAGGGTCTCATCGAAATAGAAGCAGTAGTGTGCGGGCGTGATCTCGTCAGTCGAGATGTCATCGCGCAGCTTGGGATTGTTGGCAGGATTCCTGCTGTCCCAAGGGAGGTCTTCGCCGGACAGTTGGCGCTTGATCAGTTCCGGATCTTCGGTGAGAAAAAGAATACGACCTTGCAGCCGAACTCGGTTGGGGCGTTTTTCGATCTTTCGATCCAGAAGCGAGGCGATCACATCTCTATTTTACCGCTCCCGGCCTCGGTAGGAGTGGCGGAAAAGTGCCGTGAGGTTACCGGATAGCGCCGTTCCAACCCGCAGAAAAGCTTGCGATGGGTGCAGCGCTGCCCAACTCCAGCCGCGCTCGACTCTGGTTGGCTTAGTGGTGGCCGTGTTTGTGGTCGTACTCCTCACCCGCAGGAATAGCGACGCTCAGCCGGTTTTCCTTGGGCGCCAGCGGACATGTCGCGTAGGGCGTGACCGCGCACGGCGGATTGTAGGCACGGTTGAAGTCGAGCACCACTGTGCCGTTGGTGACCGGGCCAGTTTTCAGGAAGCGGCCACCGGGATACGTATCGACCTTGCTGGTGGGGTCGCTGAAGACAAAGAACAGTCCCCTCGCGGCGTCTCCGCCCAGGTCTGTGAGCCTCAGGTCGTGGCCGTTGATTTTGAAAACCGCTGTCCCCGCAATCGGTGTCGGGTACACATCTCCCAGCACATTGGGAACGTCGACCGTCTGGTGGCCGTCCGAAGGCAGCCAGGTCGCAATCACTCGATAGGACAAGTCCAGGGGAAAGAATTGTGCTCCGCGGTATTGGCGCACCGCATCGCTCTCCAGGTCTTTCAGTCGGATGCCGACGCGCTCGCCGCGCACGATCACATGCAGCCGCAGATTTCCCATCTCGACCGCGGTTGGATCCCCGGTCGTGTCAGGCCGCAGCTCGGCAGTGCTGACCGGTTTGCCTGAGATGGTGGCGTTGGCGCCCGGGGCAAACCTGGCAGTCACCGTCTTCCCTTGCAGGTTGAATGATCCCGCGTGGGCAGGCCCTTTGGGAAAAACGACGGCATTTTTCGGGTCCGTGCCAAAACTGTTCTCGCCCGGCTTGAGCCAGAAGAGTCCGGCCAGCGGCAACCAATTTTGTTTGAGATCGTCGACCAGTTCGCCTCTCCATTTCTCGAACGACTGGCGGTAGGCGGGATCGACCGCGGCCGGCTTGTCGGCCGCGGATGCAATGCCGCACGACACCGAAATAGCGACGGCAACGAGTAGGACAGCGAGTTTCCGATTCATATCGGTTGCCTTGTTCACTTCCGGAACTCTTGAATATCAGGCAACGGTTCCAGCCCTCGTCCATCGAAAATCTGGGCGAATTCGTGGACCAGGGCCGCGTGCACTAAGCC
>JBOGLD010000156.1:0-7418 GCA_050745885.1 Terriglobales bacterium | reverse complement strand
CGTCTTGACTGCCTGCCATGGCTGGCAATTCCGTCCAAGTCCACGCGTGCCAGACGACGCGCCCGGCGCCGGCAGACACGCTGTGAGTTCGAACGTGGCCATGTAGCTCAGGTGGTAGAGCGCAGCCCTGAAAAGGCTGGCGTCGGCGGTTCAACTCCGTCCCTGGCCACCACATTTATTCCCGAACTTAGCGACGCCGACCCGAGATTCTCCAGCCACGAGACTCAGCGTTCAGATCCAGCAGCTACCAACGGAAGGCCAAGTACTTCAAGATTAATATGAACAATCTGTCACCTCGCCGATACGACCCATTCATACTCCGCCCCCGGTAGCACATGAGTCACTGTAAAATCTAATCGGTCAATGGGTGCCCGTCTCCACATCGCGACCGCATGGGGTAAGCCTGATTCGCCGTTCTTCCGAGTGGCGGCCTCTCCTGGTCTGTTCCGCGAAGTCCTATCGGGTCCGCACACGACGCGATTTTCAGCCCAAGCTTTCGGGTACGGCTACGTGCGCGGGTGCCTTCTCGCGTTAGCGCTATTGGCGGTCATTTTGTCTTCAGTTCGCACACTTGCTCAAGACAATTATGAAATTCAGGTGTACGGATCTGACCTGGTTGATCCCGGACGCACAATGGTTGAACTCCACAGCAACTTCACGATTGATGGCTCCAAGGAGATCGTGAATGGTGTTTATCCCACGAATCACGCCGAGCACGAGACGGTCGAGATTACCCACGGCTTCAATGATTGGTTCGAGTGCGGCTTTTACATATTTACTTCGATAAGCCAGGGCCAGAACTGGCAATGGGTGGGGGACCACATTCGTCCGCGTCTAGCGATCCCTAAGAAATGGCACTGGCCCGTGGGCTTGAGCATTTCGAATGAAATCGGCTATCAGAGGCGGCAGTTTTCCGAGGACACGTGGACATGGGAAATCCGTCCGATCCTGGACCAGAAAGTGGGCCGATGGTATTGGTCTCTCAATCCGACGCTCGACCGGTCCTTTCACGGTGAGAACGTGCAGCAGGGGGTTGTCTTTTCACCTAATTTCAAATTCAGTTACGATTTTGTTCCGAAGGTTTCTGGAGGTCTGGAGTATTACGGCTCAGCCGGCCCGGTGACGGGATTCGATGCACTTTCGCAACAGCAGCACCAGATTTTCACTGCGATTGATTTGAACCTGGCCCCGCAATGGGAGGTCAATTTCGGCCTGGGCGTGGGCCTCACGGGCGCGACCGACCACCTCATTGCCAAAATGATACTGGGCTATCGCTTCAATTTCTGAAGAGGTGGGCCGTTCAAATTCGTGAATCAGGCGCGGAGAAGGAAGCCAAGCTTGAGACTTCAAGTGACGTGACTTTCATGAAGAGTGTGGGTGGGTCGCTTATTTTCTGCGCATTGCTCCTGCTGTCCAGCTCTCTTTTCGCGTACAACATCACGGGCACGATCAACAACGGCACCACCGGCAAGCCCGCTGCCGGAGATGAGGTGGTGCTGCTCAGACCGGGCCCGGGGATGGAAGAAGTGTCCCGCACCCGGACCAACGCGGCCGGGCACTTCAGATTCCATCTTACCGGCGCCGGTCCATATCTAATTCGCGCCATTCACCAGGGCGTGAGCTATGACCGTGAGGCCTCTCCTGCAACAACCTCCATCGCAGTACAGGTGTTCGATGTATCCAGGGAAGTCGCCGGCATTAGCGTCACGGCCGACGTCATGCGCTTTCAGGCTCGGGGCAATGAATTACAGGGTATTCGTCTTTTTGCCGTGAATAACGCTTCCGCCCCGCCGCGCACCCGGCTGCACGGCAAGAACTTCGAGTTCTTTCTCCCCGATGGCGCCGAGATCGATCAGGGAATCGCAATGACGGCTGGCCGACAACCCGTCAATTCTGCGCCGGTCCCCGAGAAGGATAAGAACTGCTACGGATTCGTCTTTCCGCTGCGTCCAGGCGAAACTGAATTTCAAGTCGTTTTTCACATGCCCTATCACGGGGAACTCAGCATTGATCCCAAGGCGCTCTACTCAGCGCAGCATTTCGTCGTTATGGTGCCGAAAACCATGCGATTCGCTGCCGCGCCCGGTGTCACCTTTCAGGCTATGGAGGACCCTCGCCAGTCCGACGCCCTGGTCAGGGTTGTGTCGAACACGCGGATCGCGCAGCCGCTGAATTTCACCATCTCGGGCACCGGTATATTGAGCGATCCCGGTGACGATAGTGAGGGAACTCCACATCCGGTTGAGGATCAGAGCGCCGCCCCGTCTGCGCGCGATTCCGGCTCCGGTGGAGGGCTGGGAACCGGCGGTCACGACTCCGGGCAGGGGCCAAAGAGATATCGCTGGTATATTGTGGGCGGTTTTGGTTTGCTACTGGGTGCCGGTGCGGGATATTTTGCAATGCGCTTCCGGCCTGGGACCGTCGTCCACTCCGGGGTCTCTGGCCGTCATGTGCCGGCGCGTCCATCTGCCGCGCCCACGCCTTCCAGCCACTCCGATTTTCTCCTGGAAGAGGTCAAAAATGAGCTGTTTCAGCTCGAAGTGGAACATCAGCAAGGCCATATCTCGCAGCCGGAGTACAAGCGCGCCCGGGCCGCGCTGGACCAAACCCTGGACCGGGTGATCAAGCGGGCTCCTCGAGGATAAACCGGCCGACTCCAACTGCGCCCCTTTCGGCGCGGCTCCCCATTTCGGAACGATCAAAGTTACTTCCGTGACTTGTGCCATTTCAGCGTAGGGGTAACATTTGGGCAGTGGAAGAAGTGAATTGATGTTTCGTACCGTCAAAATCGCCGCCTCCTTACTCGGACTCATGGTCGCCCTCGAGGCTGCGGCCCAGAGCAGCTATCAGGTGGTTCAGCTCACCCAGAGTGGGACAATTTCCGGCACCGTGAAATGGTCGGGACCCTTGCCTCATCTACCCGCCTTTCCCATCGACAAAGATCCGCAGGTTTGCGATCCGGACTCGCACAAGACCCGTGATCTGGAGCGATTGATCGTGGGCCCCGAGAACGGGGTCGCAAATACCGTGGTATTCCTCAAGGACATTTCTCGCGGAAAAGCCATGGACCTCCCCGAACAAAGGCGCTCTCTGAACCAGAAGCAATGCCGCTACGAGCCCCATATCCTGTTGGTGCCCGAGAACGGCACGCTGCAGCTGAAGAGCTCGGATGCGGTACTGCACACGGTTCATATGGATGGGGCAGCCTCCTATAATCTGCCATTCCCCTTCGTCGACCGAACGGTCACTCGCACCATGCCGACCGCGGGTCTGGTCAACCTAAGATGCAATGGCGGACATGCCTGGATGAATGCCGAGATCATGGTAGTGTCGCATCCCTACTATGCGGTGACCGATGAGAACGGAAAATTTGAACTCAATGATGTGCCTCCCGGTACGTACCAGATTGTGGCCTGGCATGAGGGCTGGAAGCTGGTGCGGGAGGAAGCGGCCTTCGACGTTCTGACCGAGCGCAAGATTCGGCGCCCGATCTTCTCAGATCCGAAAACCTGGCAGAAACAGGTGACGGTGAGCCCGGACGAAACTGCCGTCGTCAACTTTGTTCTCGGCGAGAAATAGCCACAACCACTGCCTGGATCGTATTTCTGTCACTACCCCTTTTTGCCCCAGCCAGATCGAATCAGCCCGCCCTGTCATGGACAATTGCTGGAAGGGGGCCGCCCGGCGAAGCGCGCCTGAATCCCGGTCAGCTGGTCCCTTACGGAGTCTCCCAATGTGCGGGCAACTTCGGAGCTTTGGTATTGGTGAAACTGCACCATGTCACGCTGTTTACACATGCGTGCCACAGCCCGTGCCGTCATACCCGTGCTCACCGCCGGATCCGAGGAACTGCTGATAATGAGCAGCGGTTCCTGGGAGGGTTTCCGGCCGACGACGTTCCGGTCGAAAAACTGCTGCACGAAAGCGTTGTCCTCCCAGTCTGGCTTCAACATGTGAACGGTGGTTCCTTCGGACTCCTCGGAGGTCACGGCGCAGGCATTTTCGATCTGCTGGTACATCGCGAGGGCCTTTTCTGTAAGCACCTGGTTTACCTGAAACGTCGGATAGAGCGTTTGGACTCCGTAGGCCAGAAACAACAACTGACCCGGTGAATCCCCTTTTGCGATCTGCTCGTAGAAGTCCCTGGCGTCGGCAACGCCCGAGACCGCAATGCTGCCTAGGTAGTCCGTGTCCTGGGTGTCATGCTCTAGCTGCGCTACCGCCAGCGCGGCGAGGCCTCCCGCGGACTCTCCCAGCGCGATCCACCTGCGCCCCAGCCGCGGTACCGCCGAGCGCGCCGCGGCGATCGAGTAGATCACATCAGTCGCATTCGATTGCATATCGACGGATGCATTCCTGAAATTCGTTCCCAGTCCTGCGTAGTCTGTCGCCACGACGGCATAACCAAGCTTGACATACATAGAGAGGAACGGCCCCTCATTCAGATTCCTCATGAGAGAAGGGGCGCAGCGGCGGGCGGTACCGGTAAATCCGTGGGCCCAGGCAATGACCGGCCAACCGCCGGCAGGTGGTGGTTCGTCCGGAGTGAGAACCACGCCGGATGCCGCCAGATCCGCGCCGTTGGCGGAGCGGGAGTGATAGAGGATGCGGACCGCGGAGACGCCCACAGGGAGCCGGTATTCGTCGAACTCTTCCGAACGGATCAACTCCCCTGGATGGCCTGCCGGCAGCGGAACGGGGGTTGAATAGAAGCTGGTGAGGGGCAGGCGCCCGCGAGACTCCGAATGTTCTGCCTGGGCCACAGTTGGGCTTTGGGAGCGCCCGGCGACTCCTGCAGCAGCCATCGCGGGCGCGAGCCCAAGCGCAAGACTAAACAGGAAAAGTGCGCAACGAAGCCGCTCGTGACGGCCCAACTCTGATTTCGGCACGGCCCAACCATCTTAGATTGATTCGCCGCCTGCTTCCAGGCGGGTTTGGCGCCATGCCCGACCACCCTGAAATCAGGCTCGCCATGCCATCATGGTTCCCAGGACCACGGGCAGATAGATCACCGAGGCATGAACGACGCGGCTGGCCAGCATCCGGGAGCCCGACCTGGCCAACTTGGCCGTGTGATATAGCAGGAACGCTCCGGCAGTAAGCATGATCAGCGAGTAAGTGGGGCTGACCCGTCCCGCCAAAGGCAGCATGGTGACGATTACCAGGACAACCGTAGTTGCCACAATTTCGGCCTTGGTGAAGCGGCCATCGGCGTCGAACCGGGGCAACATTCGAAAGCCCGCCCCGGCGTAATCTTCCCGGTAGAGCAGCGCAATCGCCAGGAAATGAGGGAATTGCCACAGGAAAAGGATGCCAAATAGTAACCAGGCATTTCGTCCGATGCCACCCGATGCAGCCGCCCAACCGATGAGAGTAGGCATGGCGCCCGGCACAGCCCCCAGCAGCGTGCACAGTGGCGTCTTCCTCTTCAGCGGGGTATAAACCAACAGATATCCCAGCAGGGTTCCGACCGCCAGCAAGGCCGAGGCCGGGTTAACCCACACGGCCAGAAGCACACCTCCAGCGACGCTCAGGGAGAGCCCGAAGCAACAGGCTGCCGTGGCACTGAGCCGGCCAGCGACCAAAGGCCGATTGGCGGTGCGCCGCATCCGGGCGTCATAGCGCCGTTCCATCCACTGATTGAGAGTCGCCGTGCCGCTGGCGACGAGCAGTGTGCCCAGCAGAGTGATGAAGAGCCTGCCTACCTGCAGCGGTTTTTGAGAGCCGAGATAGTATCCCGCCGATGTGGTCATCAGGATCAACAGGTTTACCTCCGGCTTGGTCAGGGTAAAGTAATCCCGGAGCTTCGAAGGGCCAGTGCTGCTGGCGTGAGGATCTGCTATTGCGCGGGTGGAGGCCATGGGGTAGTCGATGAATTCGAGAGAAGGGCTCTTTTCCAGACAGGGTCGAATTCCGCAGTGTCCCCGGCATCCCGGCACCGGTTCCGACTGCGGTACATAATGAAAATCATGCCAATCGACATAAGAGTGGGTGGAACAATGAGGATCAGAATTCCACTCTTCAGAGCCTGAATCATGCGCACGCCCGAGGAGGCGGCCTGGGTGTAGCATAGCGCGCAACTCTGCGCCAACGCCGGCAGGGGCGTCGCGAACAGCAACAACGCCGCCACCAGGATCAGCGCAAGCCTGGCTGAAAGTCGATCACGCATCATTTGCTATTGCATCCTCCCTACGAGCAGTAGCGCCCGCAGTTCACCAAGCGGAAACTGTCGGTCCATCCATACTGCATGGCCAACAGGACAGAAATTGTGAAAATCAGAACAAACAGCACAAATCCGCGCTTCTCCGTCCACAAGTGCATGAAGAACATGACCGCCAGCCCAGCCTCAATGACGGCGACCGAGAGCATGCGCCGGAACATTTGCGACGCGCCGATATTCTGATAGGCGATAACGAATTGCAACCCGGCGAGGGCTAACAGGCAGAGATAGACCAGCAGGTACTTTCCCATTCCCTCGGGTTTGTGTTGAGTGGCAGTCGCCATAGTGTTCTGCTCCCAGCGCCGATCTAGTGGCCAAGATTCAGCAGATATACGAACGGCACGACGAACATCCAGACCAGGTCCACGAAGTGCCAGTACAACCCCACGATCTCAAGGTCATCCGCATTGTAACGCCCGCCCTTGTAGCGCAAGCCCACAACGACCAGGGCGATCACTCCGGCGGTGACGTGGGTGAGATGCAATCCGGTGACGCTGAAGAACGCCGCTCCGAACAGCCCCGTGCCCCACGGATTTTTGAGCAGCGTCATACCTTCGCCGATCAGCCCCAGCCATTCCCGAATATGCAAGAAAGCGAACACAATGCCAAACAGCGCGGTGAGCATGGTCCAGCGAAAGGCCCCCGCCTTGTCTCCCATCTTTGCCTTCCGGACTCCGAGAAGCATGGTCAAACTGCTGGTCAGAAGAATCAGGGTCATCAGCGCCACATTAACGATGCTGTGGAAAGGCCGGGGCCAGTTGGGAGTGCCGTTACGCAGGAATCCATAGGCCACCAGGCAGGCCGCAAACGTCATCGTGTCCGCAATGATGAACAGCCACATCGCCAGTTTTTTGGTGGGGATGGCAAACGGGCGACCTGTCATCAGGCCTTCGGAGTGTCCTTCCATCGTCAAATCGGCTTGACTCACGGCGTCTCCTGTTCGTGATCCGCGCTAAAGTTTCGCCCACAGCAGAACCAGCAGATACACCCAGAGCAGATCCACAAACTGCCAGTAGCGCGACGCCGCATTCAGCGTGCTCCGTCGCAGTTCGGACTTTCTGAGTTTCCGGATCACATAAAGCAACCCGCCCAGCCCTCCAAGCACGTGCAACACATGGGCGGCCGTAAGCACGTAGAAAAAGGAACTGCTGGGGTTGGTCGCAAGATAGAGGCCTTCGGCGCTGAGCCGGAGCCAAGC
>JBOGLD010000155.1:0-11272 GCA_050745885.1 Terriglobales bacterium | reverse complement strand
CCTGCGAAGGCTGGTACGCCCCCTGGCGGGCGAGGGCGCCCGCCCCACACGATCGGCTAATTCCAGATCGAATACGATGTGCTTGCCAACCCGTCGTACCGCTGCGATGCGGCGAGATTCCAAGGTGCCGACGATATCGGCCGCTGGAGATTTCAGCGGCTCAGGTTTCGATCCCAGCCACACCGACTCGATCACGTCCCCCGTGACCCGGCCGGCCAGGCCGCGAGCAATGGTTTCGACTTCAGGAAGTTCAGGCATGAAAAACAGTCTACAGTCGTCAGTCTTCGGCCGTCAGTCTTCGGCCAAGCCTTATCGCGACGACTGAAGACCGGCCACGGACGACTGCATTGCTCATCCGCCGTCCGGCGGGTTATCATTACCAGTACACATCAGCCCTGTAAATCCTTGTAATTCAATGTAGAGCAGTTTTCCAGCGGCGTGGAGTGTGTGCAATTGCGGCCAAGGTGGCCGCCATCCTGGACTACGGAGCTGGCTTTGAAGAAGGGTAAGACTGCGGTCATCGTCGGCGCGCAGTGGGGCGACGAGGGTAAAGGCAAGATCGTCGACGTGCTCTCGGAAAATTTCTCGGTCGTGGCCCGCTACGCCGGCGGACACAATGCCGGGCATACCGTCATCATCAACGGCAAGAAATTCATCCTTCAACTGGTGCCCTGCGGAGTCCTGCGCACGGGCTGCCGCAGCGTGATCGGCAACGGCGTGGTGCTCGACCCCATCGCCTTTCTCAAGGAAGTGGCGGCGCTGCGCGAAACCGGCGTGAAAGTGGATGGCAGCTTGTTCGTCAGCAACCGGGCGCATGTGATCCTGCCCTACCATCGCATGATCGAACTGGCTTCGGAAAATGCTCCGGGACGCGTGAAGATCGGCACCACTTCCCGCGGCATCGGCCCGACTTACGAAGACAAGATGGGCCGGCGCGGCCTGCGGGTGGCGGACTTGCTGGACCTGAAGCTGCTGCGGACGCATATCGAAAACGCCTGCCACGAGAAGAACATGATCGCGCATGCGCTGTTCAACTCGGAGCCGCTGGATTCGGACAAGATGTATCAGGAATATGCCGAGGCTTCGGCCAAAGTCGCTCCCTTCGTGTGCGACACAGCCGCACTGCTGAATCAGGCCCTGGCTGATGGAGAGTCTGTTCTCTTCGAAGGCGCGCAGGGAACCATGCTCGATATCGATCACGGCACCTACCCTTTCGTGACTTCTTCCAGCGCCACGTCAGGCGGAGCCGTCATCGGAACCGGAGTTGCGCCTACCGCGATTGATACAGTGATCGGCGTCACCAAAGCGTATTGCACGCGAGTGGGCGGCGGACCCTTCCCCTCGGAAGCGCTGGACGCCAGCGGCGATCTGCTGCGGACGCGGGGCAACGAGTACGGCGCGGTGACCGGGCGTCCCCGGCGCTGCGGCTGGCTCGATTTGCCACTCTTGCGTTACGCTGGCATGATTAACGGCATCTCCTGGCTGGTGGTGACCAAGCTGGATGTACTGGACGAACTGGCCGAGATTCCGGTTTGCGTCGGCTATAAGATCAATGGCAAGGTGACGGCGGAAATTCCGGCCCATGGGAGCGGCTTCGACGGAATCGAGTGCGTGTACAAGACCATGCCCGGGTGGCGCGCCTCTACTCAAGGCATCACGCAACTCGAGAAACTGCCTCCGGCGGCGCGAGAGTATCTGACTTTTCTGGAGAAGGAAAGCGGCGCCCGCATCGGAATGGTCTCTACCGGACCTGGTCGCGAGCAGACCGTGTTTGTGGATAACTTTATCACCGCCCTGAAGGGTTTGACTGGACAAAAAACCGGGGCTTCAGCAACAATCTGACCAACGGAGCGAATGATGGTTGTCCTGGCTGTGACGTGGATGGCGAAAGTTGGCCGCGAAGCTGACATGGCGGAAATTTTTTCCAAGCTGACCGAAGAGTCCCGCAAAGAACCCGGCTGCGGGATGTACCTAGTGCATCGCCACAAGACCGAACCACGCCGCTTTTTCGTGTACGAGCAGTACAAGGACGACGCTGCGCTGGAAGCCCATCGAGCCGCCCCCCACTTTCTGCAGTACGCCAAAAAAGAGCTCCCGAAATTTGGCGACCGCGTGGAAGGGAATCTGTACGAACCGCTCGGGTAAAGGCTTGGGTAGACGCGGGCCAATTCGCCCGCAATTTCGTCACTTAGCCTTGTCCACCATCAGCACCCCGCCCGACGCATAGCTCTCCTTCGAAACTTCATGGAAAGCCACCACGACAACCTCGCGGCGCGCTCCCGCTTCCTCCACCATGGCGTCGGTGATGCGCTGCGCCAGCTTACGTTTCTGATCGGCCGTGCGGCCGCTGAGCATGGTGACTTGGACTAATGGCATGAAAGTGGCTCCTGGCCTCTGGCTCTTAAACGAAGCTATTCCGCCAGTTCGTATCCCGCGAAGAAGAAGCTTAGCTCGAAACGCGCCGTATCATCGGCATCCGAGCCATGGATGGCATTATTCTCGATGCTGGTGGCCCACTTCTTGCGGATCGTGCCCTCCTCGGCATTTGCCGGGTTGGTAGCGCCCATCAGCTTGCGCAAGTCGGCGATGGCATTTTCTTTCTCCAGCGCCAGCGCAACAATGGGGCCACTGGACATGAAATCCGTCAGCGAACTAAAGAACGGTTTGCTGGCGTGCACGGCGTAGAACTGCTCCGCCTGGTGTTTCGATATTTCGAGCATCTTCATGCACAGGATTTGAAAGCCGTTCTTCTCGAATTGCTCGATGATGTCGCCAATCGCATGTTTGCGGACGGCGTCGGGCTTAACGATCGTCAGAGTGCGTTGCAGTGTTTTCATTTTGGGTTGGTCGCTATTCCTTGATGATTCGTGCTGCGCTGAGAAACGGGGAACTGAGTTCTGGCAACTGGGTCTAAACTTTCACTCCCATCACCGCTGCCACGGTCTCGCCAATCTCAGCCGGCGATTTGGCTACGCGAATTCCCGCCGCCTCCATGGCCTTGATCTTCTCTGCCGCGGTTCCCTTGCCCCCGGAAATGATCGCGCCCGCGTGGCCCATGCGGCGTCCCGGAGGCGCCGTCTGTCCCGCGATAAATCCGACGACGGGCTTTTTCATGTGCAGCTTTACGTACTCTGCCGCGGTTTCTTCGGCGTCGCCGCCGATTTCTCCGATCATCACCACGGCCTCGGTCTGGGGATCGCGATTGAACAACTCGAGCGCGTCCAGAAAGCTTGTGCCGATGATGGGATCTCCGCCGATGCCGATCGCGGTCGACTGCCCAATCCCACGAGTCGTGAGCTGATACACGGCTTCGTAGGTCAGGGTACCGGATCGCGACACGATTCCCACCGACCCTTCCTTATGGATCCGGGCTGGCATGATGCCAATCTTGCAGTGGCCCGGCGAAATGATGCCCGGACAATTGGGCCCGATCAGCCGGGAGCGCCGGTTTTGCAGAAACTCCCAGGCGCGGACCATGTCCAGCGTCGGGATGCCTTCAGTGATGCAGACGATCAACTCCAATTCGGCGTCGGCCGCCTCCATGATGGCATCGGCAGCGTAGGGTGGCGGCACAAAGATGACGGAGGTATCTGCCCCGGTCTTATCCACCGCTTCCTGGACGGTATTGAAGACCGGCCAACCTTCGTGCGTCGTGCCTCCCTTGCCCGGAGTCACTCCGCCAACGATCTGCGTGCCGTACTCTGCGCAACCCTTGGCGTGGAATGTGCCTTCCCGCCCGGTGAGTCCCTGCACGATCACCCGCGTCGACTTATTTACCAGAATCATTCGTCTCTACTTTCACCCCGTTGTCATCCTGATTTCAGCTCCGTTGTCATCCTGAGCGAAGTCAGGTCATTCGCTCGCGAATAACTTGACGGAGTCGAAGGACCCCTATTCCCTCCAATACAATGCCGCCTAAGCCGCTCTCGCTGCCGCCACTACCTTTTCGGCTGCGTCCTTCATGGTCTCAGCCACGATAAAATTCAACCCAGACTGTTTCAGAATTTCCCGTCCTGCCTCGACGTTCGTACCTTCCAGACGCAGCACGATCGGAAGCTGGATTTGGGTCTTGCGCGCCGCCTCGACCACACCTGTGGCCAGCGTATCCACTCTCAGGATGCCGCCAAAAATATTAATGAGCACCGCCTTCACATTCTTGTCACTGAGCAGGATTTCAAATGCGTGCGTGACCTGTTCGGCATTGGCGCCTCCGCCCACATCAAGAAAGTTTGCCGGCATGCCGCCGGCGTACTTGATGATGTCCATGGTCGCCATGGCCAGCCCGGCGCCGTTGACCATGCAGCCCACGTTTCCGTCGAGCTTGATGTAGTTCAGACTGTATTTCGAAGCCTCGACTTCCAGCGGATCTTCCTCGCTGACGTCCCGTAACTCGCGCAGTTCAGGGTGCCGGAACATGGTGTTGTCATCGAAATTCATCTTGGCATCGAGCGCGAACAGGCGGCCATCGGTGCAAGTGACAAAGGGATTGATTTCCATCAGCGAGGAATCCGTTTCGGCGAAGGCTTTATACAGGCCGGTCATAAACTGCACCGCTTGGTTGATCTGCTGCGCCTTCAGTCCCAGCGCAAATGCCAGTTTGCGCGACTGAAAGGCTTCCAGACCCATGCCCGGATCGATGTATTCCTTGAGGATGGCCGCGGGATTCTCCGCCGCCACTTGTTCGATTTCCATTCCACCGGCAGCCGACGCCATGAACACGGGCCGCGCCTGGACGCGATCAATCACGATTCCCAGATAGAGTTCCTTCGCGATGGGCAGCGTTTCTTCGATCAGCAATCGCCGAACCACGCGCCCCTCAGGCCCGGTCTGATGCGTTACCAGAGTCATGCCGAGAATCTTGCCCGCCAGCTCAGCGGCTTCCTGGACTGACTTGGCAATCTTCACACCTCCGCCCTTACCGCGTCCGCCGGCGTGGATCTGGGCTTTGACCACCACCCCTGCAGCCCCGGCTTCGAAAAGCCTTTGGGCGGCCGCTTCGGCCGCTTCCCGGGTCTCGACCATCTCTCCGCGCGGCACCGCGACCCCGTACTGCTTCAGGAGATTCTTGGCCTGGTACTCATGAATTTTCATAATGATTCCCGACTAGACCGATCGGTACAACCTGGGTTGCAGCTTGGGGCAGCAGTTTGCAACGTTCAATTTTATAGAAGCGTTCCCGATAGGGCAAACGCATCGTCGGCTTTGGCATGATTTCCCAGCGTTGATTTCTTGTCGTGGGTCCGGGCTGGACCCGCAACTGGGGCGTGGAAAACGATGCTACTCTTATAGCCGACCCCATGATTACCGATGCCCTGCAGCGCATTGCCAACCAACGAGAATCACTCACCCGCGAGGAAGCGCGCGCGGTAATGACGGAAGTCTTTTCCGGGAATGCCAGCGACGCGCAGATTGCCGCCTTGCTGGTCGCTTTACACATGAAGGGTGAAACGGTGGAAGAGATTGTGGGCTTTGCGGAAGCCATGCGTGCCGCGGCAGAGCCGTTGCCTCTTCACCAGGATTCCGCTCTGGACGTGAGCGGCACAGGGCGGGACGCACTGGTTGACACCTGCGGGACCGGCGGCGATGCCCGAGGCACGTTCAATATTTCCACCGCCACTGCGTTCGTTGTCGCCGGCGCGGGTGTGCGCGTGGCCAAGCACGGTAACCGAAGTCTCAGCTCAAAGTGTGGGTCAGCTGACGTCATGGAGGCCCTGGGCGTAAAGATCAGCCTGCCCACCGCGGCTCTGGCCAAGTGTCTCGAAGAAATCGGCATTGCGTTTCTGTTCGCGCCCGCTATGCACTCCGCTATGAAATATGTGCAGCCTGCCCGCCGCGAACTTCGCCTGCGCACTATCTTTAACCTGCTGGGTCCGCTGACGAATCCCGCTCGCGCTTCGGCGCAAGTGGTTGGCGTGTATTCCCTCGATCTGGTGGAACAACTGGCTGAGGCACTCAGCATGTTGGGCGTCCATCGCGCCCTGGTGGTGCATGGACTGGACGGCCTGGATGAAATCACCATCACCGGGCCGACCCGAATCGCCGAAGTGCGCGAAGGAAACGTCCGCACCTATGAGGTCACGCCAGAAGAGTTCGGAATCAAGCGCGCCCCACTCGAAGATATTTCCGGTGGTGACGCCGAGGCGAATGCCGCGATCATTCGCGAAATTCTCTCTGGAAAGAAGTCGGCCCGACGGGATGTAGTCTTGCTGAACGCTGCCGCCGCCCTGGTCGCGGCCGACAGGGCGGAAAACCTGGGAGACGCTTTGCCCCTGGCCGCGCGATCCATCGACTCCGGGGCCGCGGCGGCGAAATTGGATGCGCTGGTGCAGTTTACCAGCGCTTACAGGTGAGAATCTGAGTCCGACCTAGGAAGGCCGCGTTCTAGCTTCCGAGGTCTGCGGGACAGTGTTTGTCTTGCGACTTGCCGCCTCCCGCTTCAATCTTTCAATCTGCTCAAGGTGGCTCGCCCCGTGCGTCGCCAGTTTTTCGATCAACTCCGCCACGGTAACGTCCTGCTTGGTTTCCGGGTGATAGGCCGACTTTCCGAGGTCCGACAGCGTAAGCCGCCGCAACAGTCGCAGGTTTGCGTGCCGATTCAGACCGTAGAGCGCAACCATTTCCGCGGGTGGAGTCTCCACGTAACCGAGGCCGCGCGCCCAGTCATCCTGGTCGATCGGCGCAATCACCGGCTTCTTGTCCGCGAGCATCTGTCGAAGTCGGTAGGCATAGACGATTTCGACATCCGCGAGATGACCAAGGACTTCAAGGATGCACCACTTGTCCGGAGCCGGCTTGTAGCGCAACACCTTCTCGGGCAGACCTGACACTGCCGCCGCCACCTGTTTCGGGCTCTTTTCCGCCGCCTCAAGGTGCTTCTTAAGTTCGCTTTCAGTCATAGAAACTCCACCAATTGAGTAATTGGGCAATTGAAGCCTGCTTTTTCAATTACTAAATTACTCGATTGCCAAATTACACAATGACTTTCTCCATACACTCCGCCACTTGCACGTTCCACCCCAATTCTTTCGTCATCACGTCGCGAAGCTGGGACGACGCCGCGGGCTCGCCGTGCACCAGGTAGGTAGTCGCGGGCTTTCGAGGAAAAGTACGCAACCATTCCAGCAGCTCAGGCGTATCGGCATGATCGCTGAATTGTTCAAGCACCGCGATCTCCGCCTGGATGGGCACCGTCTCGCTGAAGATACGCACCTCGGGAGCACCGCTCTTGATGATGGCTCCCCGAGTTCCTGGCGCCTGGAATCCGATGAAGATCACGGTATTTTTCGGATCAGGTAGCCGTTGCATCAAGTGGTGCAGGATGCGGCCGCCGGTCACCATGCCGCTGGAGGAAACGATAATTGCGGGAAAGTTCGTGCTGTTGATTTTCTTCGACTCTTCAGGCGTCAGGGCAAAGGTAAAACCCGGCCACTGCAAAGGCGAGCCGTATTGCTTGATCAACCGGCAGGCCTCGTCGCTGCACTCTTGCGAGTACTTGAGGAAAACTTCGACCGCTTTGATCGCCATGGGGCTGTCGCAATAAACCGGGATGCGCGGAATCTGCCCGGATTCCATCAGCTCTTTGATCATGAACAGGAATTTCTGCGTGCGCTCGACGGCAAATGCGGGCACGATCACACTACCGCCACGCTCCACGGTGTGGCGGATAATTTCCGCCAATTTTGGCCTGGGATCGTCTGTGGGGTGCCGCCGGTTGCCGTAAGTAGACTCCATCACCAGAGTATCGGCCGTCTCGCCCTCGGTGGGTCCTGAACGTACCACCTTCCCCGGGGCGCTGTTCTGGTCGCGCACCCGGCCGATGTCTCCACTAAACAGTAATTTCTTCACCTGGCCGTTCAGGCTCAGGCTGAGTTCCACCATTGCCGACCCCAAAATATGAGCCGCAGGCACGAAGCGAAAGGAAACTTCAGGCGAAAGCTGCATGGTCTCTTCAAACTGCACGGGACGAAAATGTTGCAAGGACTCCTGCGCTTCATCCAGGGTGTAGAGCGGCAGGGCTGGATCGTGTTTCGACTTCTTGTGTCGATTGTAGTATCTGGAGTCTTCTTCCTGCAGATGGCCGGAATCGGGAAGAATGATGCCGCACAGATCGATGGTGGCGGGTGTCGCATAGACGGGACCGCGGAATCCTTCTCTCACCAGCCGGGGAATCCAGCCGCAGTGGTCGAGGTGCGCATGGGTCAGAACCACCGCATCAATGCCGGACGCCGGGACTGGCATGGGCTGCCAGTTGCGCTCCCGCCATTCCTTGGCTCCTTGGAACATGCCGCAATCGATGAGCGTCTGAAACCCGGCTGTGCCCCCGGCCTCTGAACTGGTATTAACCAGGTGCTTTGACCCGGTGACAGTGCCGGCGGCGCCGAGAAACTGGATATACGCCAAGAGTTTTTCCCCCTATGGTCTTGGAGACGACTTCATATTGTTGATTTCAGATTGCAGAATGTCAAAATCGGTGGCCCTCTCTGAAATCTTCAATTTCTTTTTGCCGGAACCTCGATCTTGTACACGTTGTTGCTCATATCGCTCTCTGGTACGCTGCCGTCGTTCACCACGACCTCCTGGGGAACGGAACTCGCCTCAATGCGGATAACCGCTTTGGATTTGCCATTGACCCGGAGCCGGTGCGTGACCTCTCCCTGTTCCATCTTAAGGATCAATGGCACCTCGGCGCCCGCCTCGCCCAGATTCTCAACCGTGACCGTAACCATCTGGATATTCCCTGAAGGCTGCCACGGATAGGCGGCCGCAATGCGGAAATCCGGCAGACCGCGGTCGCGATAAACCCAGTCGTCAAAAAACCATCCCAGGTCACGTCGAGTTTGCGATTCGATCAGATGCTGCATGTATGAAGGCGCGCGGTCGGCCTCCGGACGATATGCCGCCAGGGCCTTCTTCAGCGCATCATCGCCGATCATGTCGCGCAGCATCCACCAGACATAAAGCGCCTTACTGCGGTAGAGATCTTCGACGCCGGTCCTGATCAGCGACTCGCCGGCTCCGCCGTTCTGATTGCGTTCTCCCGCCAACGCCTTTTCGGCTTCCGCCAAAGCAGCGCGATGCAGGCCCATGAAATCAATCGCGGACTGGCGGCCACTCTCCCGCTCGCGATAGACCGCCTGGGCAAAATGCGCCAGGCCTTCATAAATCCAGGGGCGCGGTGAGAAGAAGGCCGCGTGCGTGAGTTGGTGAACCGCGTTCAACTGGGCCAGGGCCGAATCGCTGGTCAAAGGCGTGAGCAACATGGTTCCACTCTCATACGGCGCCGCTTCGGGATCGCTCAACTCCACAACTTCCGCTCTGGCTTCGGCTCGTCCCTTCACAGCACCAAACCATTCAGCTACAAACGGACCCGCCAGCCTCGCCGCCAGCGCGTAAGCCTGGGCCGCGGGCTTATGTTCCGGCAGGTACAAAATATTCACTGGAGGCTGATCCAACCCCTCAAAGGGGCCGATCGCAAAGAGGGGCACAGTCAGCCCTAAGGGATCGAACCGGCACTCGATTGTGGTTGCAAATTCCCGGCCGATCCTTTCTTCCGAACCTACGTCCCCTTTCCCGTTGCACAACAGCCTCGAAGGCGCACCTTCACCTGAATTGGTTAGCTCAATCTTCAGTTCCGCCTGTTCTTCCCGCGCCTTCCATCTTGCTACAGTTTCAAACAGGCTGTTCTCTTCAGACAGGTTTGCCGACTCGGTCGCGACCGGATACCAGACCACGTATCCGATGCCGCGCACGGCGGTGAACGACTTGCCGATCTGGTCCCAGTCGCTGTGCCGGGCCTGTTCTTCCGGCATACCGATTCGCGTGAGGCGGGTTACATCGAGGGGAATGATGCCCTCGTACCCGATCTCCAACTCCACCGTGCTTTTCGACGCCACGGCTTTGGGCAGGGTTACGATTGCTTCGGAAAGCGCCCCCGTGTGATCAATGTCCGAGGTATAGGGCTGAGAAACGAACTGCACCCGGTTGCCGTCGAGTTGGATCGATCTCCAATCGAGGCTGGAGGAAATCTGCAACGACAGGTTTTTCTGCGGCGATGCCGAGTCGTTCCGCAAAGTGATCTTGCCGCGTACCGCCATCCGCTGTTGTTCAGGTTCTATGCGGACGTCGAGATTGTAGTTGGTGAAGGTGAAGGCCTCGCGATCGATGGCATGTGCCGGAACCAATAAACCAGAGAGGACACAGAGGACGCGGAGGGCCTTGATCGTCATTTTGCGTCCGCAGCCCTGATCCTGCGCTGCCGCACGATCTCGTACAACATGACTCCCGCTGCCACCGACACGTTTAACGACGGCACCTTCCCCAGCATCGGAATGGAAACCAGGAAGTCACACTTTTTTGCCACCAGATCGTGGACCCCCTTGCCTTCAGAGCCCAGCACAATGGCACAATCCATGTTGTAGTCGAGTGTGTCGTAAATTTGCGTGCCGCGTTCATCCAGGCCGACGATCCATAAATGTTTCTCTTTCAGTTCTTCCAGCGTGCGGGCAATGTTTGTGACCTTGGCAATCGGCAGATGCTCACTGGCGCCGGCCGACGCCTTGATGACGGTCGCGGTCACCCCCGCGGCGCGACGCTCCGGGATCACCACTCCATCGGCGCCCGAGGCATCAGCGGTACGAAGAATCGCGCCCAGGTTGTGCGGGTCTTCAATTCCATCCAGCACCACCAGCAGCGAATATTGTCCACGCTTGGCGGCCACCACGTCATCCAGGTGGTTGTACTGTTTGCCCGAAGTGATGGCTACGACGCCCTGATGGGCATTGTTTCCGGCCATGCGGTCAAGTTCATGGCGGGACAAAAAACGAACCGCCACGCCGTTCCGGCGGCATTCTTCCACCACCCGCTGGAGACGCAGGTCATGACGCTCTTTCAACACGCCCACCCACTCAAACGATCGCCCGCGTGCCTTCAGCGCTTCCGCAACAGCATTGATCCCGTAGATGTAATTCATCGAACCGTAAGTTTACTGCTTGGCAAGGCCCGGGCGCGAGGCGGGGGGGCGGACGTCGGACCTCGGGCGTCAGACCCATAGGTCTAAATCTGAGAACTGAGAACTGAGATCTGAGATCTGACATCTGACACCTGGGGTCTGACTTCTCCCGCCTGAGGTCCGAGGTCCGAAGTCTGGCGCCCGAGGTCCGACGCCTGGAGTAGCACTTTCAATCTCCACTCGCTATACTTTGATGGCGCCCGCTAGGAGTAAGGAATGTCCCTGTCCGCAGTCATCGTGGACGATGAACAGCTTGCCCGCGAC
>JBOGLD010000154.1:0-4787 GCA_050745885.1 Terriglobales bacterium | reverse complement strand
TGGCACGAGCGGGACGCTCGCGCCCACATTGACCTGCCTAAGCGCTGCGGCGCGGACGCAGGGTCAGATCACGGACCTGCGCCAGTACACTCGATAACTGCATCCCGTTCAGCTGCGACACGAACGGCATCAGTTCCGCGATAAACTGGTCCTTCATCAGTTCGCCGATTTCTTCCTGGCGGTTGCGTTCGCCGCCGGAAAGCAGATCGGGCACGGTGACTTCCAGCGCGCGGGCCAGCCGTTCCAGTGAGGAAAGGGTCGGGGTCGCCTTTTCATTCTCGATCTTCGACACGTAGGTCCGCGGGACCGACATGCGCGCCGCCAGCTGCCGCTGGCTGAGTCCGCTGCGCAGCCGGAGTGAACGGATCGATGTCGCCAGGTTCAGATGTCCGCGGCCATTGCCATTCGCCGGCATCATCTGCGGCGGTGGCGGGGCCATGATAACTTCCGGCTCTTCCTCGTCTAACGAGGCATGGCAGCGGCGGCAAAGATCGTTGGTGGTACGGAATTGGACCAGCAGGCAGTGATCGCAACGAACTACTTCCCTTGAATCTACAGGTGCAAGGGTAGTGGCCATCTAGGTGTGGGAGGGCCAGAGCGGGGCTCTTCCAGGAACGAAAACTGCAACCCAAAAAAACTTCGTTCCAACCTGCAGCGTAATCTGAGGTACAACACCTGTGGATGTCAAGAACATTCCGGGGTCAAACACCGAACAGGTCGTGGGAAAAGCAAAGTTAGCTGGAGAAAAGACGGAGAAAACGGGTAAGAAACCATGAATGATCGAGAGCAGGCCTGGGGTTTACTAACTGAGTTCACCCAGTCGGAAAGTTTGCGCAAGCATGGGCTCGCGGTCGAGGCCTGCATGCGCGCTTATGCCCGCAAGTTTTGCCCTGGCTCCGACCCTGAGGAAAAGTTGTGGGGCGTGGTCGGGCTGCTGCACGACTTCGATTACGAGAAGTATCCCAGCCTCGACGATCATCCCTACAAGGGCAACGAAATATTAAGAGAGCGAGGATATTCAGACGAAATCCGCCGCGCCATCATGTCGCACGCCGAATATTCGGGCGTGACTCGGGATTCCCCGATGGAAAAAGCGCTCTTCGCTTGCGACGAACTGGCGGGATTCATTACGGCGTGCGCCCTGGTGAAGCCGGGAAAGTCTCTGGCGGAAGTCGAGGCCAAGTCAGTCCGAAAGAAGATGAAGGACAAGGCGTTCGCCCGCAGCGTGAAGCGCGAAGACATCGTAAACGGCGCGGCCGATCTGGGTGTGGACCTGGAAGAGCACATCGCATTTTGTATCGAAGCGATGAAGGGGATTGCAGACAAGTTAGGGCTGGACGGAAAAATGTAGGCGTGAGCGTCCCGCTCGTGCAGAGCCGTCATTTCGAGCCACGTGGGGACGGCCGCACCCGGCTGTGGAGAACACGCCAGCTAGTGACGGAGTAACTAAACATGTTTGAAGCGGTCTGCATACGGACACAACGCAAGCCCTAGCGCAGCGCCTCGGCCACCTTGCCGCTGGCGATCAGATCCGAGAGCCTCGCGAAATCCTGGTACATCACTCGGTCTTTGTCCATGGTGGCGCACACTGAGCGAATGGCCGCATGCGCCATCTGTCCACGCTTCGAAGTCTTGAGCGGGACCAGAAAGTCCAGCGCCTGGGCCGCGGCCATGGCTTCGATTGCCATCGCATTGCGCGCGTTCTCCACGATGCGCTTCAGCTTCAGGGCCGCGGTCATTCCCATGGACACATAGTCTTCCTTGTTGCCGGAAGTGGTAATCGAATCCACCGAGGCGGGATGCGCCAGCACTTTGTTTTCGCTGACCAGCGATGCGGCGGCCACCTGCGCCATCATGAATCCGGAATTCAGCCCCGCGCCGGCCGCCAGAAAAGGCGGCAGACCTTCATTCAGGGCCGGGTTCACCAGGCGCTCCAACCGGCGCTCCGAGATGCCGGCCAGCGCGCTGAGGGCAACACCCAGGAAATCGAGAACGAAGGCCAGCGGCTGGCCGTGGAAATTCCCGCCGGAGATGACGTCGGCGTCCGACGCAGCGGAGGTTCGCTCCGCCCGGATGGGCGGGGCGCCCGTCCCCCCATAGCCTGGGGTGCTCTTCATAAATACCAGCGGATTGTCGACCGCCGAGTTGACTTCGATCTCCATCACTTCGCGACAGTGGGCCAGAGTGTCGCGCACCGCGCCGTGCACTTGCGGCATGCAGCGCAGAGAATATGCGTCCTGCACCCGGTCGCAGTCCCGATGCGAGTCGCGCAGAGAACTGCCTTCGAGCATTTTGCGCAAATTCGCGGCCGTCCTGAGCTGCCCCGGATGGGGACGGGCCTGGTGGATGCGTTCGTCAAAGGCCACGTCCGTGCCCCGCAAAGCGTCAAGTGAGAGCGCGCCAATCACATCCCCGGTGTCGGCCAGGATTTCAGCCGCCAACAGCGCCAGGATTCCCACCGCCAGCATCGCCTGCGTTCCGTTGATGAGGGAAACGGCTTCCTTGGCTTCAAGCACCAGCGGCTTGATCTGGGCGATCCGCATTGCCTCGGCACTGGGAACGCGCATCCCTTTTTCGGCAAAACATTCGCCTTCGCCGATCAGGGCCAGGGCCAGGTGCGCCAGCGGAGCCAGGTCGCCGCTGGCCCCCACGCTGCCCTGCGACGGCACCATCGGGGTGACGCCGCGATTCAGCATCTCGCAAATCGCGTCGATAACGGCCCCGCGCACTCCGGAGTGACCCTTGGCGAGTGAATTCGCGCGTAACACCATCATGGCCCTGGTCTCGGCCACGGAAAGAGGTTCTCCGATACCGGCAGCATGGGAGCGCACCAGGTTGACTTGCAGCTCGCGAATCTGGTCGCCTGCAATACGGACGTCTGCCAGTTTGCCCACGCCCGTGGTGATCGCGTAAGACACCCGATTTTCCGAGACCAGCGCATCCACCACTGCGCGGGCGCGAGCGACAGCCTCGCGTGCATCGGGATCGAGCAGCACGGGGCGGCGGTCAACCGCCACTTCCCGCACGGCTTCGAGCGTGAGATCTTTTCCGTTGATGTGCAAGGCTTTCAATAGATCTTCCGGTTTCCAGTCTCGGGTTTCAAAAGCGCCTTATTTCCCCGCTGCCTCGCGAAATACCTTCAAAATGTTGGACGGCAACTGTGTCGGCTTCATCTTCGCGTCAAGAATCATGTGTGTGGTCTCGCCTTCCGCCAGGAGTTCGCCGTCGCCGGCCCGCACCAGTTCATAGCCAAAGTGAATCAGAGATTCGCGAACATTTCTCAAATGAGTGCGCACAAGGATCTCGTCGTCATAGCGCGCCGGCGCCCTGTAGCGACAGCGTGCGTCCACCACCGGAATGAAGCATCCGTGGTCGCGCTCCATATCGCGATACGTGAATCCCAGCTGGCGCATCAGGTCGACCCGTCCGATTTCGAACCAGATGAAGTGATTGGCGTGATAGACCACGCCCATCTGGTCGGTCTCTGCGTAGCGCACCCGCACACGGCTTTCCGAAACCACACCGTTCGGTTTGCCTGTCACGTTTACCTGCTGTGCGCTCACTTGGCGCTCCAGCGCGGTTTGCGCTTTTCCAGAAATGCCGCGATGCCCTCGCGGAAGTCGGCAGTGGTCCGAATGCGGGCGTTATCCTCAACCGCCTCCGCAATTTGCTGATCGAGCTGCCCAGCGATGAATCCGTTGATCAAGCGCTTGGTGGCCCGCACCGACGACGGGCTGTTCCCCATGAGCTGCGACGCCAGTTCCCGCGCCCGGACCATCAGACGCGATGGCTCGACCACTTCGTTGACCAGGCCAAAAGCATGGGCTTCGGCCGCGTCAAATAACCGCCCCGTAAGCAGCAGGTCGCGGGCGACTTTGTGTCCCACCTGCCAGACCAGCATGGAGGAAACGATGGCCGGCACAAATCCGATGCGGACTTCGGTGTAGCCGAACTTGGCTTCGGGCACGGCCAGGGTGAAATCGCACATGGTGGCAAAGCCAGTGCCGCCCGCTATGGCAGCGCCGTTCACGGCGGCGATGGTGGGCAAGGGAAAATCGTAGATGCGACGAAAAATACGGGCCATACGCGATGAGTCCTGCACGTTCTCCTCGTGCGTCCTCCCCAGCAGGGCCTTCAGTTCGTCGAGATCCATGCCCGCGCAAAATGCTTTGCCCGCACCGGTGAGGATCACGACCTGCGCCGGCGATTGCTCGACTTTATCCAGAGCAGCGAGCAGTTCGTCCAGCAAGACGTGACTGATGGCATTGCGCTTTTCCGGCCGGTTGAGGGTGAGAGTAGCAGCGTCGGAATCGAAGGAAAGCCGAATGGTTTCGTATGCCATGTGTTTAGCCAATACGTCTTCCCGCTGTCATCCTGAGCGCAGTCGAAGGACCCCTATTCCCATATCCGCAGTCGTAGGTCCGCCTATGAAAGCCAATCGCCATGTGCTACGCGTCAATCTCAATCCGCCGCCGAAGAAACCGTATATCGAGCTCCCAGCTCCGCCGTCACCCGCAGCAAAACATCCAGCGGCTTAAGGACCGGCAACTGCGCTCCTCTTGATTGCAGCGCCTCCACGACTTTCTCGGTCGCGATGTTCCCTACCAACGCGTCCTGCGCGAAGGGGCATCCGCCCAGCCCGCCCAAGACGGAATCAAACCGGCGGCAGCCCGCATCATACGCGGCCAGGATCTTCTCTGCTGCCTGGTCGGGACGGCTATGCAAATGCACGCCGATTTCCAGATAGTCGTACTTCGAATTCACCGCTGAAAACAGTTCGCGAATCT
>JBOGLD010000153.1:0-3697 GCA_050745885.1 Terriglobales bacterium | reverse complement strand
GAGCTTTCGCGGGCGAGTCGCCCGCGACCACGCAACCAACCTGCCAACCTAAGTCAGCCTCACTTCCACCAGCTTTCGGTCTTCATCCGACACTTTGAAAAACTCTCTGGGCTTCAGGGCCAGCAGGTTCGCCAGGAAAACCTCAGGCAGCTGCTTGATGCGGGTGTTGTAGGTATTCACATCGTCGTTGAAAAACTCGCGACGATCAGCGATGCGTTCCTCCAGCTCCGAAATACGGTTCTGCAACTTCAGGAAATTCTCATTCGCTTTCAGCTCAGGATAATTCTCCGCTACCGCGAACAGACCGCGCAGGGCCCCGGTCATCATCAGATCGGCCTGCGCCTTCTGCCCAATGCTGGCCGCATTCATCGACGCGGCCCGCGCCTGCGTGACCGATTCCAGGGTCTCACGCTCGTGCTGCATGTAACCTTTCACGGTCTCCACCAGGTTCGGGATTTCGTCGCGCCGCTGTTTGAGCAAGACATCGATATTGGCCCAGGCGCGGTCGTTATCGTTCCGCAGCCGGACCAGTTCGTTGTACATGATGATCAAATACAGCAGAAGCCCCGCGACAATGAAGAAGATGACCGCAACCGCAACTATGCTGACGCCCATATTCACTCCCCTGTCATCCTGAGCGAAGTGGCGGTTCGCTCGCGAAGACCCCACGCAGTCGAATGATAAGCAAAGCGGCAGCCGGCGACCGAGCCCGGCGCTAATACATCCCCAAATGCCACAACAGCAGAGCCAGGCAAACCAGCGCCAAGGCGGCTCCTCCAAACACCATGCCCGCCGCCCGCATGCGCAACTCCTGTCGCACGCCCTGCTCCGCTTTCGAGGAAATCAGGAACGTCTTCTCGTTCTGCCCCTGCACAATCATGTTCCGGTCGTGGGCGTCGCGCGATTCCGGATTCTCCACGCAGGTCCCGGTCACGTGATACTCCTGCCCCGGCAGAATCAGGGCCTCGCGGAACCGGTAACGCCCGCTGGCCTGTCCTGAGACCTCGGGAATGGGCAGGCCTCCGGTCTCCCGAATGTGCTGCAGAAACATCTGCCGCTTTTGCTCCTTTTCCGGATCGCCCAACGGCTGCGAGGCCGCGATCCGGTCGATCAGCTCAGGCGGAATCTTCCCTCTTCCCTCGGCCACCTGCGGGATCACCCGGATCATGTCCAGCAGGGTTTGGCGGCCTTGTTCGCGCTTGGGGTCGTTCAGCGGACCCTTCTTTTCCAGCCAGTGCTCCACTCTGGCCGCCATCTGGTTGGCCCCCGCTCGCTCTACGTACTGCAACAATTCCTGATCGCTGGCTCCGGTTCCCAGCAGAGGCGCCGCATGGGAGCTGTCCACGATCCGGGGCGGACTTTCCGGCAAATCGTATTCCGCCGAGTAAGAGTCGACCAGCACTTTGCCGGTTTGGTCCTGCACATAGAACTTGGCGCCATCCATGTCGGTGCGGTAGTGCTTCCATCCGCCATGTTCGCCGCTTTCGTAGCGTTCGATCTTGACTTGATAGAAGCAGCAGGGCGTGCGCGTGATGGGACTGGGAATCAGCTGATCGGTCAGCGCCTGCCCGCGCACCTGCACCAGGCCCATCGGAATGCTGCGGACGGGCATGCAGGGGGTATCGGCTACGATCTTGAATTCACGAAATACGCGGAAGCCCTTGAAGAAAAACCAGACACCCGCCCCGGTGCCCAGAAGCAACGCGCCCGTCGGATCAGATCGGCTCATACGGATCTTGCATTGAGAATGCTACTGAATTCGCAGCCCGGGGGGCAACCGCAAATGTAGGCGCGAGTATCCCGCTCGTGCCAAGGTCGTCACGGCAAATGCAGCCGCAAGCGTCCCGCTCGTGCCAAGGTCGGCACCGCAAATGTAGGCGCGAGCGTCCCGCTCGTGCCAAGGTCGACACGGCAAATGCAGCCGCGAGCGTCCCGCTCGTGCCGACGCCGGCACGGTATGTGAAGAACTGGCAAGAACTGATGAGGCTGGGAAAACGGAGCACGAGCGGGGACGCTCGCGCCTACACCTACTTCATATCGATCTTCAGATTGATGTTTACCGTCGGACGGGTATCGAACTGACTCACGGTCTTGGTGTCGCTCTTGTGGTCCTTGTACTGGGCATAAACTTCATAGTCCACGTTAGGCGACAGGGCCGGAAAGCGGTACTTCCCGTCCGGACCAACGATAAACGTCTTTACCGCCCGGTTGCGGGTGTTGGTGAGATAGACCACGGAATCCGGGAGCGGGGCGTCTTGCTTGTCGGCGACTCTTCCTGTCAGCAGGCGTCCGGCGTCGACATTTTTTTCCCTGGCGTCAGCGGGTAGGCTGGCCAGGGCAAGACCCGCCAATAGCATCATCAGAGTTGCCATGCCGCGCCTCTTGATCATCAGGTTCCCCTTGAAAAGCCCGATAGATTCTACTGTTTTAGATGCAACCCAAGGTCCTCGCGCTCGTCATTATCAACGTGGATCTTGACCTCTCCATCCTGATGTAACTCCTTGCCAGCAATTGACTTATAACCCTTCAGGTCGGCCCAGACCAGGTAATCAGCGGGGCCCACAGGCACCCGCTGGGCAAACTCTCCATGGTGATCGGAATATAGCTCCCAGTGGGCTTTCTTCTGGTCCGCCCGGCGGATCTTCACTTTTACCCCATACAACGGGTGATCGTCTGGCCCCCAGACCGTCCCGAAAATGAGGGCGTAGGGTTCGTCGGGCCTCTGTGCCGCAGGCGCGGCCTCGCTGGCAGATACCTTGCCGAGGGATACGTGAAGCACCACAAAGCAGAACACAGCGCTGAAGAAGGCAAGCCTGATCTGCTTGAGAAGTCCCGGCATGCAGGTAGACCTAGGAATCGTCCCCGTCCCCCATTTCCTCTAACTCTTCCTCGTCGATGATCGCCTCTTCCACCGGCTTCAGTTCAATAGGATTGACCGTGACCACCTCGAAGTCGGTGCCACACTCCGGGCAGGAAACGATCTCCCCTTCATCAACCTCTTCTTCGTCAATATCGAGGTTGGTCTCGCATTCTGGACAATAGATCATAATGGCCTCCGGGCTGGACGGGTGTCCTGGTAAGAGTCCCTCCTGTTAATATTTAGTTTCTCCGGGGCCAGCGGTCAAGTGGCTGGTGACCGGAAAAAGATACCGCACAAGCTTACTCTGTGGACATCATGTTTACTTCCAGAATTTCCCTGATTCTCGCCGTGCTGGCCGGGTTGCTCGCTACCGTACCCTACCGCGCCTTCGCGCAAGCAGACAGGCTCGAGCCCAAGCCCCCCGCCGATCCTCGGGTCGCGACGGCGCTGACCCAGATTTCAGCGCAGCGGATCCGGGCCAACATCGAGAAGCTGGTAAGTTTTCAGACCCGCCTCACTCTCTCGGCCCAGGACCCCGATTCTATCAAGGCCGGCCACGGGATAGGCGCGGCGCGGGAATGGATCAAAGCCGAATTTGAAAGTTATTCGCGCGCTTGCGGTGGATGCCTCGAGGTCAAGACCGATAGCTTCACTGAAAATCCTGCTGAGCGGATTCCGAAGCCCACCGTAATCACCAATGTTTATGCGGTGTTGAAGGGTACCGACCCGGAAAGCGCGAAACGCATCGTGCTGGTGACCGGGCACTACGATTCGCGCAACAGCGATACCCTGGACGTGAACGGCATCGCTCCCGGCGCCAACGACGACGGCAGTGGC
>JBOGLD010000152.1:0-15602 GCA_050745885.1 Terriglobales bacterium | reverse complement strand
TAAGACCTTCACCGCGAACTTCTTGGCGTCGGGTTGCGGGGAGCTCAAGCCGTTGATCGTACCGTCGTCTCACGGAAAGTAGTGCTCGCCGCCGGGGCGGCGTCGCTGAACACCCGCGATCTATCGTCATCGTGCCTTGGTTTGTGGCGAACACACGGCGATGCGCCCGGAAAAACGATCTTCGGAAACCTGATAAGAGAATGCCAATGTCGGTGGAATGACCCTGCCAGTCTCGCGCGTCCCTTCAAGAGCACCCGATTCAATCGTTGCTTCAACTGAAGTTCATCGTCCGGCCTGCTGGAGCAGATTGCGCTGCCGGTACGACGAGATCACCCAAGCGAGAACAGCAACGGAAAGAGCTGCCGCGACCACGAGGACCACCCTCAGGAGCGTTTTATCCATGACGGAATTATGGCCAGTTGATGACAAGTCGGCGAGTGTTCAATGCTCCCGAAGCGGCCCGCGACGATTCATCCGAAATGGATAGCGGCGTAATATCGCCACTACGCCGACAACCAGAGACGCGTTCTTTGCCGTTCGGCCATGGTCTTTATCTCACGCAGCGCGTGGCCTCACCACACCCGGCAGGCATTCACCGGCATCATGGGTTGCCCGGCTTTGCAGCCGAAAGCCTTGCCGAATTCCGGCATATTCTGCACCACGCCATTGGCCCTGAATTGCCGGGGCGAATGGGGATCGGTTTGCACTTGCAGCCGGAGTTGCTCGGGGCGAGTGCTGCCGCACCAGTTCTGTCCATGTCCCAGAAAGAATTGCTGGATGGGCGTATAGCCGTCCTGCTTTTTGCTCAGATCGATGTGCTTTCTCCGGGCGTCGGCCAGGAAGGCGATGTAGGCCAGACGCAGGCCGCCATTGTCGGCGGTGTTTTCGCCCAGGGTCAGCTTGCCGTTTACTTTCACGTCGTCGACCGCGACAAAGTTGCTGTACTCCTTTACTTCGCATTCGGCTTTTTCATCAAAATGCTTGCCGTCTTCCGCGGTCCACCAGTCGGCGAGGTTTCCGTTGGCATCGAATTGACGGCCCTCATCGTCAAAGCCATGGGTCAGTTCGTGTCCCACGATGCCGCCAACGTGGCCATAGTTGGACGCGTCCGAGGCGTGGCTGTCATAGAGGGGGGGCTGAAGGATGCCGGCGGGGAAATTAATATCATTCATGCTGGGGTTGTAGTATGCATCGACCGTCGCCGGAGTGATAAACCACTCGCCGCGATCGACCGGCCTGCCGATCTTCGCCAGTTGACGCCGGCTTTCGAACTCGGTGGCGCGCAGCGTATTGCCGAAAGCGTCGTCCCGCGCAATGGTCAGAGCGGCATAGTCCCGCCAGTGGTCGGGGTATCCGATCTTATCGGCCACCGCGCGCAACTTTTCCTTGGCCCGGACTTTGGTGGCGGAACTCATCCAGTCCAGAGTGTCGATGTCCTGGTCCATGGCGGCCTCAATGTCTTTCACCATTTGTAGCGTCGCCTGCTTGCTGGCGGGAGGGAACTCCTGCGTCACATAGACCTGGCCCAGGGCTTCACCCAGGGCCGCGTCGGTGGCCCGCACGCAACGTTTCCAGCGGGACCGTTGCTCCGGCTGGCCCCTCAACTCGCGGCCGTAGAAATTGAAGTTCTCATCATCGAGAGCCTGGGGCAACGCATAGCCGGGGACTGAATTGATCAGTTGCCAGCGCAAATAGGTCTTGATCGTTTCCAGGTCGGTGGAATCGAGGAGCGTGTTCAGTCCCTTGAAGAAGTCTGGATTCCCGACGTTGAGTTCGGTCACCGCGGGGACTCCGGCGGCAGCCAGCAGGCGGTCCCACGCCAGGGCTGGAGCCAGAGCTGCCAGCTCGGACACCGGCATCAGGTGATAAACCTTCTTGGGATCGCGCCGCGACGTGACGTCCATGGAAACCTTGGCCAGGGCAGTTTCAAGTTGCATGATGGCATGTGCGTCGCTGGCCGCTTTGTTTTCCGGTTCGCCCATGAGTTCCAGCATCTTGGAGACATGCTGCACGTACTGGGTGCGGGTTTTCTCCGCGGCTTCACCGGTGCGGAAATAGTAATCGCGCTCGGGCAGGCCCAGGCCGCCCTGGTCGACCACGGCGATCTGCTTTCTGGCGTCCTTGAAATCCTGTTGTTCGCCGAAGCCGAGAAACGCGTTGGCTCCGATCAGTTGAAAGTGGGCCAGGAGTTCGGGCAACTCGCTTTTGCTCTTGAGCGCGGCGATGCGATCAAGGTCCGGTTGCAGCGGCTTCAGGCCTTTTCGGTTGATGGCGTCCACGTCCATGCAGGCGGCGTAGGAGTCGCCAATCTTTTGCTCATTCGGGGTACGGGCGGCGCCATCTGTCGCTGCCTTTTCCAGCATGCTGTGCAAGACGCTCTGGGTATGGTCCGCGACGATAGCGCCGGTTCCGTAAGAGGAACGATCGTTGGGAATGGGGTAGAGCTTGGCAAAGTTACCGCAGGCATACTGGAAGAAATCCTTGCACGGGTCGGCCGCGGTGTCGATGAGCTGCTTGTCCAGGCCGGGCAGAAGTTTGACCGCCTCGTCCGGTTCTGCTTTCCCGTCACCTGGTGTTTGCGCCGGCAATGCGGCGCACAGCGACACAACTACAAGCGCAATGATCCAACCATCTGCGATTCGCTTTATCATCTTTAGTTCTTCCTTTGAGATTGTGCGTGGGGAGAAACCAACCCACCGGTTCGACGGGCGGAACAGGGATTTGTAAGCAGACGAATCAAAAATATCGAATCGTATGCTGGATCGCCATCTCACTTTCCGCCCATCACCAGCTTGGCAATGGTGGCCAACTGCATATTGGTTGTGCCTTCGTAGATCTTGCCGATCTTCGAATCGCGCCAGTACTTCTCCACCGGATAGTCCTTGGTAAAGCCGTAACCGCCATAGATTTCTATGGCCAGCGAGGTCACACGCTCCGCCACCTGCGAGCAAAAGAGCTTGGTCATGGCCGCTTCCTTGACGAAGGGCAGGCCGGCATCCTTCATGCGCGCCGCGTTATACACCATCAGCCGCGCAGCCTCGATTTCAGTGGCCATCTGCGCGATCTGGAACTGGATGCCCTGGAAGTCGGCCAGGGGCTTGCCAAATTGTTTGCGCTCCTGCGCGTACTTGGCGGCATACTCCCAGGCGCCTCGAGCCACTCCGGCCATCTGCGCTCCAATGCCAATGCGGCCCTCGTTCAGGGTCTCGATCGCGATTTTGTAGCCTTTGCCCACTTCGCCCAGCACGTTAAACTTCGGCACATGGCAGTCTTCCAGAATGAGCTCGCAGGTGGAGGAAGCGCGAATCCCCAGCTTGTCTTCCTTTTTGCCCACGCCGAAGCCCGGAAAGGTCTTTTCTATGAGGAAGGCGGTGATTCCCTTGTACCCGGCCGCGGGATCGACGGTGGCAAATAGCACAAAAAGCCCCGCTTCCTTGGCGTTGGTGATCCATAGCTTGCGTCCATTCAGAACGTAGTCGCTGCCCTGAAGCGTCGCCCGGGTCTGCAGAGCGAAAGCGTCAGATCCAGAACTGGCTTCGCTGAGGGCATAGGCGCCGCAGGTGTCGGCCGCCATGCGTGGCAGGTAGCGTTTCTTCTGCTCTTCGCTGCCCCAGCGCAGCAGGGCATTGTTCACCAGCGTGTTCTGCACGTCCACCACAACGCCGGCGGAAGCATCCACCCGCGACATTTCCTCGACCGCCAGGATCGCCTCAAAGAACTTGCCCCCGCCGCCGCCGTACTGCTCGGGAATTTCGATTCCCATCAACCCAAGCTGGAAGAACTGGCGAATCAGGCCCTGGTCGAACACGCCCTTTTCGTCCATCTCCTTCACCAGCGGGCGGACTTTCTCCTCGGCAAATTGCCGGATGTTGTCGCGAAACATGATTTCGTCTACGGTGAAGGAAGTCAGGGGAGTAGGAGAAGGAACCTGTAGCGTGGTGTCAGGCATGGAAGCACCTTCAAGACACAGAGTGGAAGGACTAATAATTTTAGCACTTGTAGTGCCGCCGTCCCGGCGGCGACTTGCTGCGTGGATGGAGGATGGGCGTCTCGGCTGTCCAGCCGGGCGAGACGCCCGGCTTCCATTTAAGCCGCCAGGGTTACTGCTTTCCGCCCTGGATGAGCTTGAGTCCGTCGGCTTGCAGGATGCGCTGAATCTGGTTGCGGGCGTGCACCGCCCAGGGGCCGACCGTGTCCAGCTTCACATACGCGCGCCAGTGCTTGAGGGCCTGGCGCGGTTCTTTGATCTTTTCGTAGGCCAGGGCCAGATTGTAATGGGCGTCGGCGTAAGTGGGCGCGAGTTGCAGCGCCGTGCTGTAGGTCTGGATGGCTTCCGCCACCCGCCCGGTTTCGTCCAGCACATTGCCCAGATCGAAGTAAGCCAGGGCGTACCTCGGGTCCACCTCGATCGCGTGGCGGTAATGCTTTTCCGCCAGCGCGTATTCCTGCCGGTTGTAATGCAGCGTGCCCAGGTTGATATGCGCGGCGGCGTGGTCGGGATCGATTTCCAGCACCTGCTGGTACATTTCGATCGCCTGCGCCTGATGGTTGGGGTCTTCTTCGAGCGCGATGCCGCGCGCAAAAAGCTCTGCCGCATCGCTCGGCGCCGCTTCGTTAGAACTGGAGATCGGTGTGCTGGTCACGACCCGCTGTCCGGGAGCGAAGTCGAACATGAACTGCCCGGCGATGGGCTCAACTAGCTTGCCTTTATGACGGAATGCAATGCGGTGCCCGGTGGAGAAGGCCCCGGCTTCGAGCAGAGGATTTTCCATCCCGGCAACCTGCTTCAGCATGGCTTCGAGCGATTGCCGGATCACCGCGGGGCGCACTTTCCGAGCGCACAGGTCGCGCACCTTCTTGACTTGCAGGAGTTCGAAGAAAGAATAACTCTCGGCAGCGGCCACCAGTTCAGCCCTCTCCCAAGCTGCCAACTGGCGCGCCGTGATCCGCAGGATGCGGAGCAGATCGGCTTGACTGTATCGATACACGATGGATATCGGGCTCTCGCTGTATTATCGGGAAAGTTACTACTCGTTGGCAAGGCGAAACTGACAGAAAAGGGAATCTCGACAGATAACTTGCCCAATTCGGAGTGCAAGATTCGCGAAAAACCACGCGCGAAGAAGAAACTGGAGCCGACGAGCGGACTTGAACCGCTGACCTGCCGATTACGAATCGGCTGCTCTACCAACTGAGCTACGTCGGCCTGCTTTCGATTCTAACTGCGCGCGCAATGAGCGTAAAGGTCGTGGGTCACTGGTCGCCGGTGGGCCAGTAGCAAATCAATTGCGATGAGTGAACTGTTGTTGATTCTTTGTCTGCGCCTGAGAATTCTCCGGCGCTTGGTTTCGGCCAAGGACCAACGACCACGTCCAACAAAAAGGCCACCCTGGCAATGGGTGGCCTCTTCGTTTTTTAGGGAGAACAGTTCCAACGGGGCAAAAATCCGTCAAAACTTTCTGGCGAAATCTTAAGAGCCGAAAAAGGGGGGTGTCAAGGGATTTTTGGGAAATAAATATCTTTTGATTCAACAACTTACAAAATAGGTTAACAGGACCGCAAAGCCGTCCATTTTGTACTTTGGCCGGGTTCGGCCGCTCTAAACGGCTTTGATTGATGGGCTTACCTTGGAATCGGAGGCCCCGGCCTGACCCTCGGACAGGTTCAGGGAGATGAACTCCACTTCCCTTTGGCGGTGCAAAACTCGCTCCGGCAAAATGCGATTAAAGAAGATCCGAATCCCTCCGAACGCCAGGCCCGCCACGCCGGCGAATACGATCAGAATCCCGCACAACAGAAAAACGTTCAGCAGCAGGTTAGCCAGATTGTTTTTCTTGTTCTGGTACGTGTTCTCGTTCCAGGTGACATCCGCTTCGTAATTCACTGCGTCCAAAAGGGACCGCGCTTCTCCCTTCGAAATCGCGCCGGTCGCGAGCACGACGATGGGACCGCTGCGCTTGTCGAATATCGGGCCCACGATCGCGATCGGACTTCCCGGTTGCGGCTGCACATTGCCCTTCTGAGCGGGCGCGTAGGCGGCATCAATCTGGCGCAGGTGCTCGGCCGCGAGTTGCGGCGTCGGATACTCAATCAGCATCAGAGTACCGACCCCGCCAGCAGTCTGGTATGTGCCCAGGGCGACTTCGGCACTGGTGCCAAAGTCCACCAGTTGCGCGGACAGCGGCGCGTTGAGCTTCTCCAGGCCAACCGGCCCCAGTACATATTTCGCGCTGTTCTTGAGATAGCCGGACTTGGGAAGGTACGCGGGCAGGCTGGGAAGATTTCCTGCGTTCCCCGCCGGCAAAGGCAGCGTCAGCGACAGTTCCCGCAATTCGGCGGCGGACATGGCGCTGAGCTTCTCGAACACGGCGTCCACCAGGATGTTGCCGCGATAAAACAGCACGCGCTCATTCAGCGACGAACCCAGGTCCGGGATCGACTCGGTCCGCATCTGCGGCATCTTGTAATAGGTGAACGCGCCGTATGCGCCGCTGGCGTCAGCGAACCGGATGGCTTTGAGCGCGAGCTTGCGCCCATCGTCCCGGGTGTAAGTGCCGGATTCAAAATCGGTCAAGCCGTATTCCTTGAGCAGCCCGGCGTTTATAGAATCGGCCACCGCCGGGTCTTTGCTGTTCTGAGGCGAGCCGACGATATGCCATCCCCCGAATTGCGCGGGAAGAATGGAAGGCGGCGGTGTGGCCGCAGGCGACGAGCCCGCAGCGAAAGCGGCGCCCATGCTCAATGTCCACAAAACGATGACGGACATGAATCGATTGACCATAAAAGGACCGGGCGGGAACGCAAAGGCCCTATAATACTTAGACTACAGACGGAGGCGGAAAGTTTCCATCGGGCAGACAATCGGGTTGGCGGTCTTCTCTGCCTCCTTTGCGGTGGTCCTGCGGCTAGCGGGTGTAGATCTTGAACCGCAAAGGACGCAAAGAGAACCGCAAAGGGCACAAAGGAGAACCGCAAAGGACGCGAAGGACGCGAAGGATGAGCTACTGACTTTCGTCTTTATCGATCTTGCTGGCCACTCTGACCCCGCTCAATCCGCTCACATACTTCGATATCCCCCGGTAAAGCGATTCCGCAATGCGCTGGCGATACTCGGAAGTTCGCAGCCTGCGTTCATCGCCGGGGTTGCTGACAAACGAGATCTCAGCCAGGATGGACGGCATGTTGGCCCCAATGAGCACGATAAACGGCGCTTTCTTGACCCCGCGATCGCGAATCCCGGGGCTTTTGGCCGCCAGCCCGCTGTGCAAGGCGCTCTGCACATTGGAAGCAAACTCACGGGATTCCTCGATCTTTTCTTTCAACGCGATTTTCTTTACCAGATCCTGAAGTTCATGAATAGATTTGTCCGAGGCCGCATTTTCGCGCGCCGCCACATCCAGGGCTTCGGCTGACGAGGTGAAGTTCAGGTAATAGGTTTCCACGCCGCGCGCGTCCGGGTCGCGACTGGAGTTGGCGTGAATCGAAACGAACAGGTCGGCCTGCTCCTGGTTGGCAATCGAGGTGCGAGTTTCGAGCGGAATAAAGGTGTCGTCCTTGCGGGTATAAACCACGTCTGCGCCCAGCCGGGTCTGCAGCAACTTGCCCAGCCGCCGGCCCACATCCAGCACCAGGTCTTTTTCCTCCAGGCCGTGGGGACCGATGGTTCCGGTATCGTGTCCGCCGTGACCAGGGTCGATCACGATCTTGCCGATTTTCAATCCCAGGGCACGGATCAGAGAACGATCGCCGTTCTCGGTGGGCGAAGCTTCGCGCGCATCCGGAAAAGTCACTGCCGTCTTGTGTTTGCTCCGGGTGGAGGCTTTGGCGACCGGGGGCAGGGTAGGCCGGCTCGCCGCCCGGGCTGCGGGTTTGATCTCCGGAGGATCAAGCTTGGCTACGGCAATGCGACTATCGTCGTTGTCATCGTCCGCTTCCACGACAGTTCTTTTAACGTCCGCGTGGCTGGCCCTGCTGCTCACGGATACCGGCTCCTTACTGCTTTTCTTGACTTGTGATCCGCCTTCCGCGGCCACCGATGGCTTGGACGCAGCCGTTTTCTTGTCCGGGCTACCCGGATCGTTCGCATCTTTATCGGGGTCGTCCGCGGCACGAACCGCTTTGGCTTGAACGTTGCTGACGGGAACATTCTTGCTGTGAACGTCAATGACCAGCCGTGGCGGGTCGGTGAGCAGGAAAGTGGTGTAGTCGGAATGGTCCGCTACCTCCAGCACAACCCGGGCTTTTCCGGGCTGAAACTGCGCCACCCGGATCTTTTTCAGCAGCCCATCATCCACTTCGAAGGTTTTGCCCATCAATGTGGACACCAGATTGGTATCGAGCAGATCGAAAAAAATCCGCTCGGGATGATCAATGCGCTGCGCCTCGAACTGTATATCTCTTTCCAGGCCGATGGCGACCCGCGTGTACCCCGGCTTGGACCAGTGGCGGATGCTGGTGACGTGTGCCGGTCCCTTGTCCTCTCTCGCGTCGTCCACCTTGGCATCAGGCCTGGCGCCGGTGGAATTCAGGCTGCTGCCCGAGGTCGGCTTCGTGGCGTGCCCTTTCGAAGAGCGGGAACCATCATCCGAGTCGTCTTTGTCATTCGACCGCAACCCGGCTTGCTGCACCGGTGCGGCGATGGCCTTGCGGGCTTCTTCGGCTAGGTGGTTGTGGGGATAGCGGCGGATGAATTCTTCGAAGGCCAGCTTGGCCTGAGCCGAATCTTTCAGATCATCCTGGTAGATCTGGCCAATGGTGAACAGGGCATCGAAACGATCCCGGCTGCCGGGGTATTCCCGCCGCAGAAACTTATACTGGCCGATGGCTGAGCGCAGAATTTTGTCATCGTTCAAGTGGCGGCCCATTTCCGTCAGCAGTTCGGCTACGGCGACCACACTGGGATCGGCCTTGGAAGAAGCGGGCGAGCCGTAGTACACGCGGCGATAGGCGGCGATCACGCGCTGGTATTCGTGGCGGTTCTGTTGTGCGGAAGGAAGGTTGTTCAGGGTCTCCCGCATGCGCTCGGCGGTGGCATATTGGGTGCGCGCCCAGGCTTCGGACTTGCCCCGTGCGTGCAAGGGCAGCACCGTGAGCAACAGCAGGAGCACAGCCGCACCCAGACGACTTGCGCGTTGGCCTCGATCGGAGTTCGTCACTTTTCCAGCCTGTAGTCGCCTAGCCCGTACTCGCGTAGCCCGTGAGAGCTATGTTCCCTGTGTTTATCCTGCTACAGATGCCGGTTTCTCAGTCGGTGTTGCTGAAGTTCAGGACGCCCTGGGCATCCCGCGTCACTCGCACCGGCGCGTGCACCGGACTGCCCACAATGCGATAGCTCGCATCGTCCCCGCCGTAATACAGCTGGGTGATCCGTTTCACGTAGTTGCGGGTCTCGCGGAAGTGCGGTATTCCGGCGCTTCGCGCCACCGCGCCCGCGCCGGCATTGTAGGCTGCCAGACTCAGCTTGACGTCGCCACCATAACTCTCCATCAGTTTTTTAAGATGGCGGACGCCCGCATCCACGTTTTGCTGCGGATCGAACGGGTTGGCTACGTTCAGTTGTCGCGCCGTCTGCGGCATCAACTGCATCAACCCCATCGCCCCGGTGCGGGAAACTGCGTTGGGGTTGAAGTTCGACTCCACCTTGATGACCGCGCGCACCAGACTGGGATCCACGTTGTGCCGCGACGCAGCCTGGTCAATGGCGGCATCGATCTCCTGCTGCGTGAAGGGCTTGCCCCGCACGAAGCTGGAAGCCTGCTCGGAGGTGCTGACCTCAGCTGCCGCCGAACGCGCCGCCCGGACGTTGACCGTGGGGACCGATTTCCAGCGGTGCGCAGTGGGGCTCCAATACATCAGCCCGCTGGTTCGGATCGCGGCAGTTGTGGATCGTCTCGGCGCCGCCGGAGTCTCGTCGTTAACATAGACTTTGCGTCCCGAGCTGTCGATGTTGGTGGTGATGCCGGCAGAACCGGTTTGCGCCTGCAGATATGGCGTGGTGAGAGAAAGGAAGGTCGCGAGTACAGGACTAGCCATCAGGGCGATTTGCAGGCGTTTTCGCATAGCCGGGTTCAGCGCTTGCGCGCGGACGGAAAAACGCCCGCGCCTGCCCACCCGGAACCTGACGGAGAAACCTTACCAGAGTGAAGCAATTATAGGCCGGTCGTGGGCCCGTGGCAATTACTCTTAAAGCCCAATCGAACCACCGAAGTAATACGGCAATTGATTGAAAATATGGATATTTACCAGGCCCGTTGGTTACCTTGCACGGCCGGGGTGATTGCAGGGTCTATGAGGTCAAGCAGCCCCCGGCTTTTACGTCCTTTGGCCGCTGTAGTAGGCTGCCTGCGTCACCCATGAACGATCTTTCCCTGCCGGTACGCGAAGCTCCAGACTCCCTGATGCTCTACGGCTTCTGGTATCGCGCCCTGCCCGGCAACGAGGTATATGGAAGCCAGCTGCGGAAGGCCATGCTGCTCGAGACCCCGCTGGCCCTGGGACGCGATGGGCAGGGTCGTCCGTTTGCGCTACATGACGCCTGTCCGCACCGCGGCATGCCGCTCTCCCACGGGCAGTTTGACGGCCGCCAGGTGGAATGCAGCTACCACGGCTGGAGGTTCGACGCACATAGCGGCCAGTGTCAGCTCATTCCGTCTCTCACCGCGGACCAGAAACTGAAGATCGATCGCATCTACGCCGGAAGCTATCCCTGCGAAGAGCATGACGACTTTATCTGGGTCTTCATCCCCGAGCCGCCGCCGGCTGGGGCTGGATTCACCAGGGCCGCGGATGCCCCCATGCCCGCGCCACGGGTCCCTACCTTCAGCGAGAAATACAAGCTTGCCTACCTGACCGCCGACCTGCCCTGCAGCGTCGATCATGGCATCATCGGGCTGATGGACCCGGCGCACGGCCCCTTTGTCCATCAGGCGTGGTGGTGGCGCAGCCGCCAAAGCATCCACGAGAAGCAGAAGAATTTCGAGCCCATTCCCGGCGGCTTCCGTATGAGCGCGCACACGCCCAGCTCGAACAGCGCCCCTTACAAACTGCTGCGCCTATACGCCGACGCCGAATCCATCACCACGACGATTGATTTTGTCCTGCCCAACCTGCGCCTGGAGACGATTCGTGCCGGCAAATACTGGTTCGCTTCGTTGACCACAGTGACGCCGATCACCCGCAGCCACTGCCGCATCGATGTGGTGGCGGCATGGAATATTTTTCGCTGGGTGCCGCTGGGGCCGCAGCTGCTCAAGTTTGTGTTTGCAAAATTCGTGGAACAAGACCGCCAGACCATGGAAAAACAGTCGGAAGGATTAAAGCACAACCCGCACCTGATGCTGATCGACGACGCCGACCGTCCCGCCAAATGGTATTTCGGATTAAAAGCTGCGCTGCTGGAGGCGCGGAAAACCGGCGGCGAGATGAAACATCCCATGGCCGGCCCAGTCACACTCAGGTGGAGGAGTTAGCAGCGCCGGCGTCTCGACTCGGCGCGAAAATTCAGTCCTCTACCAGCCAGTCCAATGCTTCCTCGCGGGTCTTGAAGGTCGGCAAATCCCGCTGCGAAAAAGTCTTCAGGTGCTCGTAGAATATTGTGGGCAAGCCTTCCATTCCCACCCAAGCGGAACGCTTCAGATGCGGCCGGTCGAACACCAACGCCGGCTTGAAACGCTCAACGCTCTTCTTGTCGAACTGCGCGCCGGTGAAATCGGCCAGCAGCAGCACCGATCCCAGAGGCTCAGCGGTAACCCGGGCGGGAACCAGCGAGGCGAGTTCTTCCAGGTCTTCAGTCGAGCAATCGGAACCGTCCACCAGAAGAATTTTCTTGTGCTTGTGGCTGATAAAACGGATGCGATTCTTCATTCGCCCTCCTCGCGCCGCGCAGTTTACCAAACCCGGCAAAGTCGCGTTCGAACTTTCATCGTCTGAGAACCGGGAACTGGTCGCTGGCGACCGGATTAACTGCCCAGCAAAGCGTCCACCACTCCGTAGGCCTCGCCCAGCGCCGCATCCAGCGCGCCGGGGTCTTTGCCGCCGGCTTCGGCGAGATCAGGCCTGCCGCCGCCTTTGCCGCCGACTTTCTGCGCCACCGGCCCGATGACTTTGCCCGCCTGGATTTTGCTGGTAAGGTCCTTGGTCACGCCCACGATGAGGGCCACGCCGCCGTCCGTGGCCGAGCCCAGGACAACAATGCCCGATCCCAGCTTGTCGCGCAACTGGTCGACCAGGGTTCGCATTTGGGCGCGCTCGAGATTGTCCACCCGATGCGCCAGCACCTTGATGCCGCGAACCTCCCTGATCTTGTCGGTGACCGAAGCCACGGTAGACGATGCCGACTTCATCCGCGCCTGATCGAGTTCGCGGGCCAGGCGCTTGATCTCCGCATCTTTCTTCTCGAGCTCGGCCTTCAGCGCCTCGGCAGGCGAAAGGGAGGCCTCTCCCGGCGTGGGTGCCCCATCCTTTCGCGCCCTTGGCGAATGGGTGGGACCGACGAAGCTGGACACCACACTCTCAAGTTCATGATCTTTCTGGAAGTGATGCAGCGAGCCTTCTCCCGTCACCGCCTCGATGCGGCGCACCCCCGAGGACACGCTGCCTTCCTTCAAGACTTTAATCAGGCCGATTTCGCCAGTAGCATCGGTGTGGGTGCCGCCGCAAAGTTCGGTGGAGAAGTCGCCGATCCTGATCACGCGAACCCTGTCGCCATACTTTTCGCCGAACAGCGCCATGGCGTGAAAGTCGTTGATGGCGACGTCGATGGGAACGTTTTCGATGACTTCGATTTTTTGGTTGCTCAACACTTCCTTGTTGATCAGGTCTTCGACGTCCTGCAGTTCTTCGTCCGCGACGCCGGTGAAGTGGGAGAAATCGAAGCGCAGGTGATTGGGCGCCACCAGCGACCCCGCCTGCTTTACGTGCTTGCCCAGCACCTCGCGCAGCCCGGCTTGCAGCAAGTGCGTCGCGGTGTGATTGCGCATGGTGGCCAGGCGAACATCGGCGTCGACCACGGCATCGACTTTATCTCCGACCCTGAGGGTGCCCCACCCAACGCGGTTTTCGTTGGGTGGGGATTTCACAACAACCTGATGCGCGCGCACTCCCTGGACCGGGTAGTAACAGCCCCTAACTTCCGCCACGATAATGTTGTGATCGCCGCTATAGAGCCATCCCCGGTCGCCGACCTGCCCACCGGATTCGGCATAGAAGGGCGTGTGGTCGAGGATGACTTCGCCTTCTTCGCCGGGTTTGAGTTCCTGTGCGCCCTGGCCGTTGTGGATGATAGCCAGCACCTCACAGCCGTCGGAGCGAGTCTGGCGGTAGCCCTCGAAGGTTGACTTCGGCAGTTGCTGGTAGGCCGGGTTGGCGGTTTGCTTGGCCGCGCCTTTCCAGGAGGCGCGGGCGCGAGTCTTCTGCTCTTCCATCGCAGACTCAAAACCATGTCTGTCGAGACTGGCGCCATGATCTCTTATCACATCCTCGATAAAGTCCAACGGTAGTCCGTAGGTGTCGTAGAGCTTAAAGGCGATTGCTCCAGGTACGACAATAGGCGCCGCTGAAACCACGAATCCGGGCAGTTTCTTGAGGGGCTCCTGCTGTTTGAGATGTAGCTGGTTGATCTCCTTTTCTAGCATTTCCAAACCAGTGTCCACAGTATGCAAAAACCGCACTTCTTCCGCTAAGACAGCTTTACTCACACGCTCAGAAGTGTCATCGAGTTCTAGATATGCATCGCGCATCAGGTTGCGCACTGCGAAAACCATGTCATATAGAAAAGGCTTGGTCTTCCCGAGCAATCGTCCGTGAGTAATCGCTCGCCGGATAATCTTGCGAAGAACATACCCGCGGCCTTCGTTTGATGGCAGGACTCCGTCAGAAATTAGGAATGTTGCGGCACGGGAGTGGTCGGCGATAATTCGTAACGAGGCCTCGGGATTGTCAGAGACAACAGCATCGTCCGAAGGGCCGTATCCAACAAGCCTTTTCGCCTCCTTAATCAGCGGCTCGAACAAGTCCGTGTCGTAATTCGAAATCACTCCCTGCAGCACTGCCGCCACCCGCTCCAGACCCATGCCCGTATCAATCGACGGCTTGGGCAGCGGATTTAGCTTGCCGCTTGCGTCGCGATCGAACTGCATGAAGACCAGATTCCACAATTCGACATACCGTCCGCAATCGCAACCGAACGCACAATCAGCGTGGCTCTGATCCGACGCCGCCACGCCCATATCGTAATGAATCTCGCTGCAGGGGCCGCAGGGGCCGGTGTCGCCCATCTGCCAGAAGTTGTCTTTCAGGCCAAACTCGAAGATGCGATCTTTAGGGACGCCCTGTCCTACCCACAAGTCGTACGCTTCGGCGTCGCGCGACATGCCGCCTTCGCCGTTGAAAACGGTTACGTACAGCTTGTTCTTATCGATGCCGAACCATTGCGGCGAGGTGATCAGCTCCCAGGCGTAGGCGATAGCGTCTTGCTTGAAGTAGTCGCCAAAAGAGAAATTGCCCAGCATCTCGAAAAATGTGTGATGACGGTTGGTGAATCCAACATTTTCGAGATCGTTGTGTTTGCCCCCGGCGCGCACACATTTTTGCGAAGTCGTGGCCCGGTTGTAGTCGCGTTTTTCCAGTCCGAGGAAGATGTCTTTGAACTGGTTCATGCCCGCGTTGGTGAACAGCAGCGTGGGGTCGTTCTGCGGGACGAGCGACGAGGAGTGCACCTCGCGGTGTCCCTTCTGGACGAAGAAGTCCAGAAATTTGCGGCGAATTTCGGAGCCGGTCAGCATGAGATGATTGGGAATCCGTCGATTTCCTACTCGATTCTAGCATCGGCGAAAGCGCGTCGTACGATCCTTCACCGTGTACAATCGTTAGCTTCTGGAAATGATCTCCTCCTCCGCGCGCAAACTCATCATCGCCATTGACGGCCCAGCCGGCGCCGGCAAGAGCACCATCGCCTCGCGCCTGGCCCGCAAGCTGGGCTACGTAAACCTGGAGAGCGGCGCCATGTACCGTGCACTGGGCCTGAAGGCGATCGAGTGGGATGTATCGTTCGACGAGGAGCCCGCGCTGGTCAAGCTGGCGCACGACACGCGCATTCACCTCGAACCCAGCATGGGCGGCAACCGGGTGCTGCTGGACGGCCGCGACGTGAGCCAACGGGTGCGCGAACCCGACGTCACCGAGGCCGCCTCGCGGGTATCGGTCCACCCCGGAGTGCGTGAGTGGATGGTGGCGCGGCAAAAGGAAATGGGCGCGGGCGGCGGCGTGGTCATGGAAGGCCGCGACATCGGAACCAAAGTCTTTCCCGAGGCTGAGGTAAAAATCTTTCTCGATGCCGACCCGGGGGTGCGGGAGCAGCGTCGACTGCAGCAACAGAATGTGAGCGGGGCGGCGGCGCACGCCATCGTCGCGGAGTTGCGCGAGCGCGACCGCCGCGATCGTACCCGGGCCTTGTCCCCGCTGGTGCCGGCCAGCGACGCGCTGCTGCTGGACTCCAGCAAGCTATCGGAAGATGAAGTGTTGCAGCGGGTCGAGGAGTTGGTGCAACGCAAGCTCAATCCGTAAGGGCGCCCGCGTGGGGACCGCTAGAAACCGGCCACCACTCC
>JBOGLD010000151.1:0-7909 GCA_050745885.1 Terriglobales bacterium | reverse complement strand
GTCACGATCACGTCGGGCCGGCCATCGTTGTCGTAGTCCTGAAAGACCACTCCCATGCCGGACAGGCGGCGTCCATCCTCCGACAACGCCGTGCCCGCCTCGAGGGCGCGTTCGGTGAAGGTTCCATTACCGTTGTTGTGATAGAGGTACTGCTGCATGCCATCGTTCGCGACGAATATATCAGTGAAGCCGTCCCCATCGTAGTCGGCGAAAGCCACGCCCAGGGCGCGACCTTTTTTGGCCGCGATACCTGACTTCTGGCTGACATCGGTAAAGGTGCCGTCTCCGTTGTTGTGATAGAGAATGCTGGTGGTGGCGGGAAACTCTTCCGGAGGGCAGTAGGTGTGCCACTCCCCGCCGCATGTCTTGCTGTGCTGGGTATCCCATTCCATGTAGCGGGTCACGAACAGGTCGAGCTTGCCGTCGTTGTCGTAATCGAAAAAGCCCGCGGAAACCGACCAGCCGCCCGCCGCCACCCCCGCCTTCGCGGTCACGTCGGTGAAGGTGCCGTCGCCGTTGTTGTGATAGAGAACATTTTTTCCGTAGCTGGTCACGTAGAGATCGGGAAAGCCATCATTGTCGTAGTCACCGACGGCAACACCCATGCCGTAGTTGCCGTCTCCGGCGTTGGCTAAGCCGGCCTTTTCCGTGACGTCGGTAAAGCTGCCGTCCTTGTTCTGCCGGTAGAGTCGGTTCCAGTAGCGGGGATCCTTGCGATCGAAATTTTCCGGCAGCCGCATGGGACTGGTTACGCGTCCGCCGTTCACCAGGAAAATATCGAGTAAGCCATCGTTGTTGTAATCGAGCAGGGCAACGCCCCCCGGCATGGTCTCGATCAGATACTTCTGCGGCGTGGGTGAATTTTGCAGGATGAAATCCAGGCCGCGCGGAGATTTGGTGTGAAAGAGCGACACCGGTACCGCCGCCATGCCCAAGGCAATGCATAGCAAGACCGAACTATAGGTGACCCGCGGCATGGCGATAACCAGGACCAGAACCCTGGCGGTTAGCATATCGTGCCAGGGAACCGATTGCACCCGGGACGCGGCAAGCCTGCCGTGCGTTCTGGTGGCTTGCCACCGGGCATGATCCCAGCGAATGTTCTCAATAGCGCCAGCCACGGCAACGCGTGTCAGACACCTCGTTGAAACTGACGATGTCCACCGTGGACCGTCCAGGCGCGAGCAAGACAACCCTCTAAGTAATCGTTTACTGAGCGGATTATAGTCAAAGCTTTTGCTTTGATTCTTCTTGACAACGTTCTACGGTTCGTGACAAAACCCACTGAGCATAGTCACGCCGCATCCGACCCAAGACGGTCGGAGCACCACAGGCTCCCTAATGCTGTGCACTTCGTGTGGGGGTGGGTAATGATTTCTCGCCGCGCGTTTTCCCTGCTTGTCTCCCTCTTTTTTGCGTTCTCAACCTGCGTCTTCGTTCAAGGCCAATCGACCTACGGCTCGATCACGGGGTCGGTGACGGATCCATCGGGAGCCGCAATCGCTGCTGCCCAAGTCACCTTGACCAATCTGGGAACAGCGGAAAAACAGGTTCAACCCACGGGATCGGACGGACTGTATTCATTTGTCAATCTGATTCCCGGAAATTACCGGATTGACGTAGAGAAGCCAGGCTTCAAGCGCATCACGCAGGGGCCGGTGGTGGTGCAGGTGCAGCAGACCTCGAAGATCGACGTATCGTTGCCGATTGGACAGGCCACCGAGACGGTCGAAGTGACCTCGGAAACACCCTTGCTGCAGTCGGAGACGTCCTCCCTCGGCCAGGTGATTGATGCTCGCAAGGCCACCGAACTGCCGCTCAACGGACGCAATATCTACAACCTTGCGGCGGTTGCTCCCTCCGTGATTCCGCAAGGAAACACTCAAGGTTCACCGGTGGGCAAGAACCCGTTCGACTTTGCCAACTATCAAATCGGGGGATCGTTCGCCAACGAAAGTGCCGAATACCTGGACGGCCAGCCGCTGAACATCGGCTACATCAACCTTCCGGCGTTGGTTCCGACCGCGGACTCGATCAGTGAGTTCAAGGTGCAGTACAACAATCTGGGGCCGGAGTGGGGCAAGTTTTCCGGCGGAGTCATCAACCTGAGCACCAAGTCGGGGACCAACACCTGGCACGGGTCGGCGTATGACTACCTGCGCAACAAGGTCTTCAACTCCAACGAATATTTCAACAAGGGAACGCAGGTCGCATCCGGTCTGAAAAATGAGCCGCCGCCGTTTACACAAAACCAGTTCGGGGCGACCATCGGCGGAGCGGTAATCAAGAACAAGACGTTCGTGTTCGGGAGCTACGAAGGTTTTCGGCTGCGTACTGGCACAGTGTTCAATACCACCGTTCCCACCTTGGCCGAACGCGGCGGCGATTTTGGCGACCAGTGCCTTACCGGCTTCGGTGGACCGGGCGGCATTTGTAGCGACGTGGATTCTAGTGGAAATTCCATTCACCAGCTGTACGACCCGCTCAGCGTGAATCTGTCCACGGGCGTGCGCACACCAATCGCCAACAACAATCTCAATAATCTCCCGTACCCCATGAATCCCACCGCGCTCTACTTGCTGAACTCGTTGATCCCGGATCCCTTGAGCGGCGGAATCAGCAACAATTTCATCAAGGCGGCCAGCACGGGCGGCGACGTGGACGAATACGTAGCTCGGGTGGACCAGAACATCACCACCAATCAGCGGGTTTTTGGCCGCTTTAGCTACTGGAAGTTGTTGAGCCTGGCGCAAGACCCGTTCGGTACCGGGCTGTGCAAGGACCGCTGCCAGGAAAACACTCGGAGCAAGAGCCTTGCCATTGGCTACAACTGGGTGATCAATCCAACGACCATTGCGAATTTCAACATCAGCGCCAGTCGGTTCCACTATTTGCGGCTGCCCATCAACTCAGCCTTCGACATGAGCCAGGAAGGCTGGCCCTCAGCGTACAACAGTTTCATTCCTGACACTGAGCGCACACCGCTGACGCCGTGCTTCGGTAACAGCGACTCGCTGGTTACATGCAGTCAGGGGCAAAGCTCGATTGACGACTTCAATACCCAATTCAACATCTCCCCGCAGATCACCATGATCCGGGGGCGGCACACCATCACCTGGGGTGGTCAGCTCCAGGAGGGTTACGACAATTACCTGCAAACCAACACCGGTGGTGGTCTGATCTCGTTCGTGGGTTCGTGGACCACGGACAAGGTTGGAAGCAACCTGCAAAACGGCAAGGACTTCGCTGATTTCCTGCTGGGATTCGGCCAGGGCCAAGGCTCGGCATTTGGCAACCAGACCAGCGGATCGTTGGTAATTTCTGGTCCGGTGTCCGGAAAACAAACCTACCGTGCCTTTTATGTCGGAGATAACTGGCACGTCACGACCAAGCTGACCCTGAACCTGGGGCTTCGCTACGAGCTTCAGGGAACCTGGTCGGAACGTTACGACAAGATGACGTATTTCGATCCCGCGGCTACGAATTCTTCGGTTACCGGATGCAGCGGTGCCCCGGGCAGCCCTTGTCCTGGCGATCTGTTCCTGGTCAAGACGGGTGTGAACACCAGCAGGAATAATTTGCCGCTTTCGAAGAAACAATTCATGCCGCGTTTAGGGTTCGCCTACGGCTTGGACCAGAAGACCGTAATCCGCGGCGGATACGGCGTGTTCTTTATCCCCAATTACGTTTCCTTCAACACCAACCCCTACGTGGATCCCGTCAGCAGCGCCACCTCGAACTTCATCGCCAGCGCCGACAGCGGTTTTACTCCGGCCAGTACGCTCACCAACAGTGGATGTACTCTGGGGGCTCCGGATGTGCTCACTTGCGATCCCAACTCGGGCCCATTCTTTCCGGGTCCGACCCTGACTCCGGTTGCGGGCCGTAACCCGATTCCGAACGTGTCGCAATACGCGGTCAACCAGAGCAATTTCTCAGCCACCGGTTATACGGTTCAGAAGTACGGTTATGTCCAACAGTGGAATTTCGGTATCCAGCGCGAACTGCCTTGGGGCTTTTTCGCCGACGTAGCCTACGCCGGATCACACGGTGTACACCTGCCTCAATCCAATACCAACATCAACCAGATCCCGGACAGCTTCATCCGGCAGGCCGCGGCTCAAGAAGCGGCGTCGCAGCCGATTTCGATTGCGCAAATCGTCCCCAACCCCTTTACCTGCCCGCTCTGTAACACGCCCGATAGCCTTCCAGGCGCTTTGTCGCCCGGGAACCTCAGGCAAGGCCAGCTTGACCGACCCTACCCGCAATACACCGGTCTGAACCTGAACGGGCTGGGTTGCTGCAGCAGCAACTACAACTCGTTGCAGGCCACGGTAAACAAGCGCTTCGGCGGAGGCGGAACCTTACTGGTCGCCTACACCAACTCGAAGCTTCTCTCCAATACCGACACCCTTACTTCCTGGCTCGAGGGCGGAGTCACGGGAGGCGTCGGGGCCGTCCAGGACTGGAACAATCTGGCGGGAGAGCGTTCGCTGTCGTCTCAGGATGTGTCCCAGCGCTTGGCGATCAGTTATGTCCTTGACTTGCCATTTGGCCGAGGCAAGAGGTACCTGGGGGGCATGACCGGAGTTGCCGATAAGCTGGTTTCCGGTTGGGGGATCGACGGCGTCACCGTCTTTCAGCGCGGCTTCCCGGTCAAGATCAGCTACGGTCAGGGAACACCGCTTTCTTCGCTTGGCCTGGGCATCGGTACTTTGAGGCCGGACGTGGTTCCGGGATGTAAGAAAGCGACATCCGGGAGTACCTCCGCCAGATTGGGCGAATGGTTTAACACTTCCTGTTTCGCGCCGCCGGGCGATTATGCCTTCGGCGACGAGTCGCGGGTAGATCCGACGCTGCGTCAAGATGGCGCCGAGAACTTCGACTTCGCCATCTTCAAGAAAACGACCATCGCCGAAAGGGCGAGCGTTGAATTCCGCACCGAGTTCTTCGACCTCTTCAACCACCCCCAATTTGGGCCGCCCAACGGGACCTGCTGCCTGGCCCCTCCGAACGGAAACTTTGGACAGGTGACCAACACCATCAACAACCCGCGACTGATCCAGTTTGCCTTGAAGTTTGAGTTCTAGATCGCACTCTAAAGCGCGATCGTCCGGGCCAGGTTCCATACCTGGCCCGGTTTTTTTGGTCGAATGGTGGGGCGGTTTGAATTCTGCCGTACAGGTATCGCGCCCTTGATTTACAATCCCTTCCGCCCGTGCGCTTAGCGCCAACCAGCCGCCAAAGAAGCCGCCCATGAGGAACGCCCCGACGCTCGACTATTCCGAGGCCAGGAAAATCGTTGACTTGATTGTAGAAACGGCGCTGCAGATGAATAAGGCGGCGGTAATCGCCGTGGCTGATTCACACGGCGAGCTGCTGGCGTTCGCCCGCATGGACGGCGCTCCTGTCTCTTCCATCCGCATCGCGGCCAACAAGGCGTGGACCGCGGCGCGGGAACGCAAGCCAACCAGCGAGATTGGCCAGCGCGTCCGGCATCCCGAGAAGGGGCACGATATCGCCTATTATGGTGATCCCAGGTTTGTGGGCTGGGGCGGGGGCATTCCGGTATGGAAAGATGGCCAGGTGGCCGGCGCAGTGGCCGTGAGTGGCCTTTCGTCAAGCCAGGACGCTACCCTGGCCAAGCTGGGCATCCGGCTGGTTCTCGGCAAGGGTCATGACAAACGCAACGGAAAGCGTCGTAGTTAAGCAACCACGCGGATGGGGCCCTGCGAAACTCTGAATGCGACCTACAAAGATTGATGAGGGCCGAATCTAGGGACATGACAAAGACGACGGTAACGTTTGGCGAAATCATGTTACGGCTGGCGCCGCCGGGCTTCGAAAGAATCCTGCAGACCGGGCGCTTTGTGGCGACTTTTGGAGGGGGCGAGGCCAACGTGGCGGTCGCGCTAGCCCAGTTGGGACTGCCCGCAGCCTTCGTGACCGTCTTGCCCGACAAGAACCCCATCGCCGATGCCGTGGTCGGTGAACTGCGCCGCTTCGGCGTGGATACCTCCCGCATTGTGCGCGGCAAAGGGCGGATGGGCGTCTACTACGTTGAAGCCGGCGCCAACCAGCGTCCTTCCAAGGTGGTCTACGATCGCGAGAATAGCGCCATGGCCCTGGCCAAGCCGGGGGACATTCACTGGGATCGCGCGTTGGAAGGCGCGGGCTGGTTCCACGTGACCGGAATTACCCCGGCCATCAGCGCTTCAGCCGCCGATCTGGCGCTCGAGGCGGTGAAGCAGGCGCGGGCCAAGGGAATCACCGTGTCCTGCGATTTGAACTATCGCAAGAACCTTTGGAAATGGGGCAAGCCCGCGGCCGAAGTGATGCGCGAGCTGGTGCAGAACATAGATATTGCCATCGCCAACGAAGAAGACGTGCAGAAGGCGCTGGCCATCGAGTCCGAAGCAGACGTGCACTCCGGCAAACTCGAGCGCGCGCAATACGAGAAGCTGACCGCGAAAGTGCTGGGCGAGTATGCCAATCTGAAGGCGATCGCCATCACCTTGCGGGAATCGAAGAGCGCATCGCACAACGGTTGGTCGGCATGCCTGAATGACCGGCAGGGGTTCAGCGTAAGCCGCTCCTATGAAATCACTCACATTGTGGATCGTGTGGGCTCGGGCGATTCCTTTGCGGCCGGCCTGATCTATGGTCTTCAGATGCTGTCCACGCATCAGGAAGCGCTCGAGTTTGCGGTCGCGACCAGCTGCCTGAAACACTCCCAGCACGGGGACTTCAGCCGGTCGACCGTGGACGAAGTCAGCGCGCTGCTCAAGGGCGATGGCTCAGGCAGAGTGCAACGCTGAGAAGACCTCAGGAATAATCCTCGCTTAGCAGGTTGCGAAAAAGCTCGGCTTCGAGGTGTGCGCAAAGGGATTATCGCCGAGCTATCGAAGGCGGTAGAACAGAATGGCGACTACGGATGTGACTATGAACAGACCTATTGCGACGAATAGGGCTCCCAACAACCTCAGCTTCTTTTGTCCGCCGAAGTAGTCCAAATCAAAGGGCTTTGTGCCGAACTTCTCGGTTTTTTGCAACCTGTTGTAGTGGCGGAGGAAAGTGTCTTGCGAGAGTAACGCATGCTTCCCCATCAACAGGAAACAACAGCCGAGCGCGACTCCGAACAGCGTAAGTATGAGGCTGGTTGGGTCGCCCATGGCTCTACCGCTCCGCACCGCCATTTTAGCCCGTCGCAGCGCCTGTTGATAACAGCCTTTGCGTCCAAGGCAATCGTCGCAGTGCCGTGGATGAGCGCACCACACACCACAGCGGGTATCAACTTAGTCAGAAGAAACGCAAGCGAATCGGAGAGGTGTTCGGCTGGATCAAGACTATCGGCCTGCTCCGGAAGGTTGGGCACCACGGACTGGAAAGAATTGGTTGGATGTTCACCTTCACGGCGGCAGCTTACAGCTTGGTGCCCATCCGCAATCTCATGCGCGGTGCCCCGCAGCCGCAGTGTGCCTGAGGCGAACTCGAACCCCAAAAACTCTCCAACTACAACCCGAACCAACCCACGAACAAACCTCCCAACAGACCAAGCAGAAGGCGTCACACTGGTATCTGCTCGTTTTTCAGCAGCCTGTTAGGCGGTCCTTGCCGCGCCTCGTGGTGTCAGAAACGCCAAAACGGCCGCCACCACGAATAGCGCCGGGACGTCGCCCCAAAGGTGTCCTTTGTGCGCGGAGTTGGCCAACGCCTGTACGGCCATGATTCCGCCGTGCACAACGCTGGACCACACTGTGAACCAGATGAGGCTCAAGTGTGCGAGCGGGTTGCGGCTCGCAATTAACAAAAATACCCCCAGCGTCGCGTAAACTCCCAGGATCATCTGCAGGTAGTCCGACTGTCCCGTGTGCCACGACCAGCCGGACGGCCAAATAATGGTGAGCGG
>JBOGLD010000150.1:0-13950 GCA_050745885.1 Terriglobales bacterium | reverse complement strand
CCCGTCCGCTGCACGATCTCGGCAATGGGCCGGATGTCGTTTTCATGGGTGCGTGCCGCGCAGTTAGGACGAATCTTCATCTTGCCGCGGACGATCTCGTGGGCCAGGGCCTCACAATCGGCGAGCGCCCGCGGCCCCGCTCCGGGGAGTCCGAGGTCGAGCGAGTCGATGCCCAGAGCTTCCATCAAATGCAGGATCTGGATTTTCTCCGCAATCGAAGGATCGCGCACCGAAGGCGACTGCAAACCATCACGCAGGGTTTCATCGTTGAGCAGAACTCGCCCCGCCGGCCGCAGTCTGGCGGCATCCATCTGGTTCCAGTCGTAGATGAGTCTGGAAGTATTCACAGGAGGCTTCTAGCTGCTAGCTGCTAGCTTCTGGCTTCCAGCTCAAGCCCTTAGCCGCATAGTTCCACAGGATGAGCCAGAAGCTAGCAGCCAGAAGCTGCATTTCTCTATTTCTTCGGAGCCACGGTCAACCCGAACACCGACGTCTGTCCCTGCCCAGCCACGTTCAGTCCGCGCACTCCCTCTTGGTGCGGCAAGTACAGCGTTTTGCAATGTTCGCAGCGATAGACGTCGGCATCCGGCCCCCATGCCTGCTGGGCGTCGCCACAGGCCTGCTCGACCAGGTCCGTCGTGTAAAACCAGCGCTTCAGATGTCCGCCGCAGAACTTGCCCTTGGCGTCCTTCTCGTTGCAGGCCCGCTGTCCGGGCTTCTTGATCTTGACTTTGTGGTGGGGAAGCTGCGGCGGAGCGGTTGCGGTTTCGATAGTGGCCAAAGGCTATCCTCGTTGGTGCGGCAAAATGCCGCCGGATTCACGGCTTTATTTTACTCGAAGGGGTTTCACTGTATCGCCTCAATCGAATTCCCGCTTGGGAGCGGCCTGCTGCGGTCCCACGCAGCCGCTTACGATATCAGCGACAAAATAATTCTCGCCTTTGATGGGACCGCCTGCCATGCGCCGCAGCATGGCGATCTGTCCCACGTGAGTCAGGGCATCCGCCACCGGACCCTGAAAGAGCTTTTCTGCCGGAACCTGGAGAGGCCCCACCGAGGCCAGATAATCGTCGAAATTCTTGAGCGCAGCAAAGAATCGGTCGGTTTCTTTGTCCCAGGCAAGGGGCTCAGAATTCTTCCAGGCCTGCTTGCCCTGCGCGATGGAGAGTCCCCAATCGAGCAGGTCGCCGAGATGGGCCAGGATCTGCCCCGCAGTGCGCCCCGACGGGGAGCCGCGAAACTCGGCAAACCCGGTGGGAGCATTGCGGACAGCCTTGCCACCGCGGTAGGCAAGCGTAGCCACGGTGTGCCGCAGGAGTTCGCGTTTCGGATCAGAAGTCTTCGGATCAAAAGTCGAGGTCATAGCCCGCTCCTTTGCGATTTGAACCTTCTGTCATCCCGAGCGAGTCCGCACATTCGCTCGCGAATGTGCGGGGGAGTCGAGGGACCCGCTTGTAGCCCCGGCATCGAACCGGCGGAGGAGGAATCCATCAAGACTCGCTGCTTCTGAGGTCGGGTAGGGGCCCTTCGACTCCGCTCAGGATGACAGACTTATCGAGCAGGGCGCTACCGGCGCTTCTTGCGCAGCGCTCCTGCTGCTCTCACCGCGCCGCGCACACGTTGCGCTATCGTGCCGGCAAACTGCCAATCCAGCAACCCTTCCATCTGGCGCGAGAAAGCCCTTCCGTATCCGTACCACCAGATTTTTTCCATGCCCGGCAGCCGGTCGGAATCGAGATATTTCAGCCGCACCATTTCTTCCAGGCCAAAGCGTCCGTGAGAGCGGCCAATCCCACTGGCCTTCACGCCTCCGTGCGGAGCTTCGCTGATGCCGAAGCAGGAGACCGCATCATTCACCATGACCGTTCCTGCCTGAATTTGTCGTGCCAGAGTCTCACCACGGGAGCGATCTCGGGTCCACACGCTGGCCGCCAGGCCGTATTCCGAATCATTGGCCAGACGGATTGCGTCATCGTCGCGGTCGAACGGCATCACCGGCAGGACTGGTCCGAACGTTTCCTCCCGCATGATGCGCATCTGGTGGTTGACGTCCGCGAGTACGGTCGGTGCGTAATAGTTTGCCCCGACGTCCGGCAGGCGTTTTCCGCCCGCCAGCACGCGCGCTCCCTGTGCCCTGGCGTCTTCGACCTGCGCTTCCACATGCAGCAACTGACGCTGGTAGATCAGCGGACCCACGTCAGTCTGAGGATCCATACCATTGCCGACGCGCAACTGCTGGGTGTGGCGCACGCAGGCTTCGAGGAACGGGCCGTACAAGCTGCGATGCACATAGCAGCGCTCGACCGAAAGGCAGGCCTGCCCGGCATTGACGAATGCGCCCCAGATCGCGCCCCGGGAGGCAATTTCGATATCGGCATCGTCGAGCACCAGCATGGGATCCTTGCCGCCCAGTTCCAGCACTACCGGCAGCAGGCGTGCCGCCGCAGCCTGCGCGATCCGCCTTCCGGTGGGCACGCTCCCGGTAAAGACCAGCTTGTCTATGGCAGCGTTGATCAGGGCCGCTCCCGTGGCGCCGTCCCCCAGCACCACCTGAAAGACTTCCCGTGGCACGCCCGATTGGTGCAACAACGACGCCAGTTCGATCGCGGTGAGCGCAGTAAACTCCGAAGGCTTGACCACCACCGCGTTTCCCGCCACCAGCGCAGCCAGGCTCTCCGTGGCCGGAATCGAGAAAGGATAGTTCCACGGCGAGATGATTCCAATCACCCCATAGGGCCCGCGAACCAAGCGCCCAGACTTGGCCTTCATGGCCAGATTGCCATGAGGAACGGGTTCGTCCCGCAGCAGCCGGTAGGCGTTGTCGACCAGAAACCGGGCAGCGTCGAGCACCACCAGCACTTCCGTGAGCAAAGCTTCTACGTAGGGTTTGCCGGCTTCGCGCGTAACCAACTGCGCGACTTCCGATTTTCTCTGGTGCAGCCGGACCTGGAAGTCACGCAGGATTGCAATTCTTTTACGCACACCCAGCGCCGCCCAGGTGGGCTGGGCGGCGCGAGCCCGCGCGACTGCGCCGTGGACCTCCGCTTCCGATGCGCATTCGAATTCGCGCAGCGCCTCGCCGGTGGCGGGATTGACCGAGAGTATCCTCCGAGCGGTAATTTGGAGATCAGTCACCATCGTCAGTACTCGACGTTCACCAGGGACAAACCGCTGGCGGGCGCGGTGGCCCCTGCGGACGACCGCGAACGCGCTTGCAAAATGCAGCGCAGGTCGGAGGCCTTCAAAGTCCCCTTGCCTGCCAGCAGGAACGTCCCCACCAGATTGCGCACCATGTGGTGCAGAAATCCGTTGCCGCGCACGGTGTAGACGAATTCATCAGTCTGCCGTTCCCAGCAGGAAAAGAAAATTTGCCGGACGTTCGACACTTCTTGTTCTCGTTCCCGCTCCGGGTCCACCGCGGCAAACGAAGTAAAATCATGCTCGCCCACAACCTGTGCGGCGGCCACTTGCATCTGATCTTCGTCTAAAGGGTAGGGATAGTGCCAGACATAGCGTGCCACAAAAGGCGGGCAGACGGCGCCGCGATACATCCGGTAGCGGTAAGTCTTGGCAAGGGCGGACTTGCGGGCGTGAAATTCGGCCGGCGCCTCGACCGCCGCCAGCACCCGAATCGCGGAGGGCAAAATGTCGTTGAGGGCGACTGCCAGGTTCTCCGCCGGGATGGGCGAATGGGTAACGAATGTGGCCACCTGGCCGAGCGCGTGCACGCCGGCGTCCGTGCGCCCCGAACCCTGGGGCAAGACCTTTTCGCCGGTCACCCGTCCAATGGCCGAGGCCAAAGCACCCTGGATGGTGGCCGCCGCAGGCTGGACCTGCCATCCGGAAAACCCCGTGCCATCGTAAGCCAGGACCAATTTGAGATTACGCATGATGATTCTTTGGAGTCTTCCCGGTAGCGATTGTCATCCAATTGTGGTCGCTGGTCTTTACAAATTTTTACCTGGCGGGCCGGGCCGGAGCTTCAAATCCGGGCAGGCCCGTCAGCTATACTATTTCATTCAATTCGCGACCCAGGGACAATAAGCAGGAATGGCGCCGGTGAGCACAAAAATGAAACCTGGCGCTGGTATTTTGCGTACCATCGCTTGATTTCCAGAAGCCTTAGCGCTCTTCATCATCAGCTTGTGCAGGGAGAGAATCGAATGTTCTTGTCGGCATTGCAACCCGCCCTCCGCGGGACTCTTGCGATCGTCCTCGCTGGTACTCTGACCGCCGCGGGCTGGGCCCAAACTGCGGCACAGCCGAATTCCGCCGTGCCTGAGGGGCCGAAACCGCAGCGGTTCGTCACCCAGGACTATTCCAAGCCCGCTTCGCACTTCCCTAATCCCGTTGGACCTTATCTCCCGAGGCATGTGGCCGCGCCCGAATTGCGCAATACGCAGCGCATCGAGCAATTTCTGCGCGACGGGAAGCTATATCTGTCGATGGACGATGCCGTGGCATTGGCCCTCGAGAATAATCTTGATATCGCCATTGCCCGTTATAACTTGAACATCGCCGATACCGATATTCTTCGTGCCAGCGCGGGAGCCAGCACCCTGGGCGTGAATTCCGGATTAGTACAGGGAACGCCGGGCGGGGGCACGGGGGGGCTGAGCGGGATTGTCGGCTCCGGATCCGGTGGCACCAGCGCTGGCGCTGGGGGAGCGGGCACCGGCGCGGGCGGCATTGTCAACTCCACACTGGGCAGCGGCCCCCAAATTACCAGCTTCGATCCGGTTCTCACAGGCTCCCTGCAGTTCGACCACGACAATTTGCTTTCCAGCAGTACCTTCGCGGCTCCGGTGACCGCCTCGAATACCGCTACCACGAATTTTTCCTATTTGCAGGGGTTCAAATGGGGCTCCAACCTGTCGGTCGGATTTAACAACACCCGGCAAACCACCAGTTCACCGTTCGCCACCTTAAGTCCGACCCTGGGGTCGAATTTCCAGGCCCGAATTACCCAGCACCTGCTGCAGGGCTTTGGCCTCGCTCCCAACACGCGCTTTATTCGCATCGCGAAAAATAATCGGGAGATCTCCGATGTTGCGTTCCGCCTGCAAACCATCACCACGGCGGACCAGATCCAAAACATCTACTGGGACCTGGTGTACGCCTACGAAAACGTCAGGGTACAGCAGGAATCCGTCACTTTTGCCCAGAAGACGCTTTCGGACACCAATAAACAGGTAGAAATCGGCACGCTGGCGCCGATCGAAGTGGTGCGGGCGCAGAGCACCGTGGCCAGCGACCAGCAACAGTTGACATTGGCGCAAACCAACCTTCAGCTGCAGCAACTGCTGATCAAGAATGCCATCAGCCGTACTCTGGTGGATCCTCGGCTGGCCGATGCGGAAGTGATCCCTACCTCCACCATGCTGTTGCCGGCGCAGGAGCCCGTGGTTCCCGTTGAAGACCTGGTCACGGATGCGCTCAGCCATCGCGCTGAGTTGGCAGAAGCGCGTATCAACCTGTCCAATACGGAAATCAGCAACAAGGCGATCCGCAGCTCTTTGCTGCCTTCGCTCGATCTTTATGCTTACTACGGCGGGTCGGGTCTGGGGGGCGCGCAGAACGGCGCCAATCTTTGTCCAGCGTTGCCGGCGGAACAGCCCTTCGGTTGTCGCCCGGTCGCACTCGCAGTCCCTCCGGTGGGTTATGGCAGCACTCTCAACCAGTTGGTGAATTCAACCGCTCCGGACAAGGGGGTTGGGTTGCAGCTCACCATTCCGCTCCGCAACCGCGTGGCCCAAGCCACACAGATTCGTTCGGAACTGGAATACCGCCAGGCCCAGATGCGGCTGCAGCAGCTTGAAAACCAGGTTCGCATCGAAGTGCGCAATGCTCAGTTCGCAGTGCAACAGAACCGCGCCAGCGTGGCCTCTGCCCAGGCGGCGGTAGATCTGGGCAAACAGTCGTTGGACGCCGAGCAAAAGAAGTACGCGCTCGGCGCATCGACGACTACTCTCGTCCTGCAGAACCGGACTGCCCTGGCCCAGGCCGAGTCCACCCTGGTGTCGGCGATGGCGGCTTATGAAAAGGCGAAAGTTGAACTGGACCGCGCGACCGGCCTCCTGCTGGATCATGCCGGCATCCTGATCTCCGATGCCGAACGCGGCGAAGTAACCCAAATGCCCAACATTCCGTACGTTACACCGCGGAACGAGCCGACACCATCCGTGATGCCGCCTCAGAGTACGCTGCCGCCGGAGCCAGCAACGACCCCGCCGCCACAGTAGTCGGAACTGTTTGCGCAGGGGGGCGGAGGCTGTCCCAAGCGAGGCTGGAGGATGTCCTTACAGAGGGCATCCCTGCGGCCATTCCGCCGCCCCCGCCTTCCGGTTTATTCTCTCGGCGTGAATATCTCCGTCGTTCTGATCACGCTCAACGAAGAGTCAAACCTGGGGCGCACGCTCGAAAGCGTGCAGCCCCTGGTAGGTGACGGGCCAGGCGAAATCATTGTCGTCGACTCTGGCTCGACGGATCGCACGCTGGAGATCGCGAAGGCCCACGGGGCCAGGGTGTTCGCGGAACCCTGGAAGGGTTACGCCGCACAAAAGAATTCAGCCATCGAGAAAGCGACCGGCGATTGGATCCTCAGCCTGGATGCCGACGAGGAACTGAGCCACGGCGCGGTGCAGGCGATCGAGCGGATTCTTGGACCGGACTCGCAGAAATATGCTGCCGTGGCGGGCGTTTGGTTTGCCCGCAAAAATCATTTCCTGGGACGCTGGATCCGGCATGGCGGCTTTTACCCCGACCGCAAGCTGCGGCTGTTCCGGCGAGGCCAGGCCAGGTTCGCGGCGCGCGCAGTCCATGAAACGGTTTCCGCCCACGGCCGCAATGTGGTCGCCGAACATGAATTCGCTCTGGGTGAAGACATCGCCCTGATTCACCACTGTTACCCCACACTTTCCGACTACATCGACCACATGAACCGCTACTCTTCGCTGGGTGCCGAAATGGAGGTCGCCAAGGGCCGCACCGGATTCAGCGTCATCGACATCGTGGTGCGCCCACCCCTGACCTTCGTCTACAACTATTTTTTTCGCCTGGGTTTTCTGGATGGCCGTGCAGGGTTGTTGCTGCACCTGTACCACGCGGTATACGTTTCCTGGAAGTACGCCAAGGTCTGGGAGATGACGCGTCGGCGCAAACCCTAGCCTGCTCGAGTACCATCCGGCACCGGATTTTCCGGGACCGCAAGCACCGGGCGTACCCCGTCGGCATAGCCGATATCAAACAGCATCCCCTCCGATAAGACGCCTCGCATCTTGCGCGGCTCCAGGTTGACCACGAACAGCGCCTGCCTGCCCACAATCTCGTTGGGATGGGCACGTTCAGTCTTCAGACCGGCGACGATGGTGCGCTCGTGATCGCCGAAGCTCACGCGCAACTGGACCAGTTTGTCGGAGTTAGGCACGTCGTTCACCGAGAGGATGGTCCCGGCACGAACGTCGATCTGGTTCAGGACTTCCAGGGAAACTGCCGGTTTGATGGGCGCGGGCGTCATAGGAACAATGTAACCACGGAGAGCACTGGGCACACAGAGGAAAAGCGTTCAGGTCTTCTCTGTTTCCCCGGTGTCCCCAGGGTTCCCGGCGTCCTCAGTGGTTAGTTTCAACCTTACAAATTCGACGATCTGGGAGGTGACGTATTGGGGCGGACAAATCCGAAACGTGGGTCGGTCAAATACCGGCTTCAGGGACGTCTCCTGCCATGCCGGCACCAGGGCCGAGCTTTGGTGCAGGATGACCGCGTCCGCCCGGTCAAGAAATTCCTGGGCTGATTTCTTGAAGTCCACGGTCGCGGGATCGAGCACAGTCAGGTAGAGATCAGGGCGCAGAAACTTGAGAATGCTGTTCGACTCCAGGATCGCGTTCCCGGAAACCGCCAGTTTGCGGCGCACCGTGGGCATGGCCTCGGCCAGCCGTCCCTGCTCCGTCCGCACCCACCATGCCCGGGCCGCTCCTGCGGCCAGAAAACGCGAGGTATCGGAATCGCTGGAGCGATCCGTCTCTTCGGAAATCGCCCAGCTATGGTCGTCAGTCGCGCAGTGACAGGGCTTCCCGTCCTTCGAGCAAACGCCGTTCCCATATTGGGTGATTTTCAGCGCCGTCCAGTTGTACTCGGGCAAAGCAGCGATCAGCCCGGCAACCACGCTGGTCTTGCCCACACTGCGCGAGTGTCCGCCGATCACGATGAGAGCCATGGGGAATTCGTCGTTGGTCCTTGGTCGTTGGCCGTTGGTCCTTGGTCGTTGGCGCCAATGAGATTTGGCATTTGCTTTCGCCAACGGCCAACGACCAAAGGACTATTTCCTGGCCAGCCGCGCTAACGCCGCCAACTGCTTCAAATACTCGCGCACCGGACGCGCCGGAGTTCCCCAGAAGGCCACGCCCTTGCCGCGCAGCACCTTGTTGGGGAGGACGCCGCCTTGTCCGCCCAGCATTACACCTTCTTCGATGCGCGCATGTTCTCCGATGCCCACCTGCCCGCCGAGCACGACGTTTTTCTCGATCACGATGCTGCCGGAAAGCCCGGTTTGCGCCGCAATCACCACGTCTTCTCCGATCTGGCAGTTATGCCCGATGTGCACCAGGTTGTCGATTTTGGCGCCGCGTCCGATGCGAGTGACTTCCAGCGCTCCGCGATCGATCGTCGAGTTGGCGCCAATCTCCACGTCGTCTCCGATTTCGAGGCGTCCAACCTGGGGAAACTTTTCGTAGCGTCCGCTGGCCGGATCGCGGACATAGCCGAAGCCATCGCCTCCCAGCACCGCTCCGGCGTGAACCAGCACGCGATCACCGAGTCGCGCGCCCGGATAGATGGTCACGTTGGGATAGATCTCACAATCGCGCCCGACACGAACCCCGGCCTCGATGACGGCGCCGGCTCCAATCCAGGTCCGATCGCCGATCTCGGCTTGCTCGCCGATGACCACTCGCTCCGCCAGGGTCACGTCTTCGCCAAGCCGGGCCGAAGCATGCACCACTGCGCTGGGATGGGTGCCGGGCTGACGAGCGGGCGCAGGGCAAAGCAGTCGCGCCACCCGAGCGAACGCCAGCCGGGGATGCCGGGCAATCAGCAGGGGTTTGGATTTGCTCTTCCCTTTGGCCAAGGCAGCTTCGGCAAACTCACCCGCGATTACCGCCGCGGCAGGGGATGCCAGGGCCAAGTGCAGGCTCTTCTCATCTTCGACGAAAACCAGGTCCCCCGAGGTCGCGTGCGAGATGCTGGCGATTCCGCTGATTTCGACGGCGCCGTCTCCCACCACTTGCGCTTGCAACGATTGGGCAATCGAAAGGAGTGAGCGCTGCATGGCACCTTTGTATACGTTTGGCCCAGGAAAGAAAAGCCGGACCCGGGGCTAGAATAATGGCATGGAGAAGAAAATCTTCTGGACCGCGTTCACCGTGCTTGGGCTGGTGGCGGATTTCATCTTGCCCCTCTGGTGGGCACTGGTCGCAACCATCCCCATTGCGTATGCCAGCTGGTGGGTCGCCTACCGAAGCGATTGGTTTTGAAAGGCCGCTTCTAACTCCCAGCTTCTAGCCACTGGCTAGAACTCTCTAAAGCTTGGGACTTCGCCAGAAGCCAGAAGCAAAAAGCTAGCAGCTAGAAGCCGTCTTCTCAGTACAGCCCCGCTCTCCTGGCGGCCGCGTCTTCCACCGCCGATGTACCCACAACCACTGCTCGGGATAACGGCGCACATAGTCCTCAGTGATTTTCGCAAACGCCTGGGTATTGGTGACGATATCTTGGTCCTCGTTGCCGGTGCGCGTCAGGTTGACCGCAGCATCAAAACGCAGGCGGTATTTTCGCAGAGCGGGGTCCCAGATGGTGAAGCCAGGAACCACGGCGGCGTCGGTGCGCAGGGCAATTCTGGCCAGGCCGCTGGCCGTGCACGCCGGAATACCGAAGAAATCGACAAACACCCCTTGCGGCGGAGTCATGTTGGTGTCCATAAGGATGCCCACGACCTCACCGGCCTTCATGGCGGCCAAAAGGCCGCGCACGAAATTATCCTTGCTGACGGTGGCGTTACCGTGCATCGAGCGATAGCGCTGGATCAGGCGGTCCAGATAAACGTTATCCAGGTTCCGCACCACCACATGCATCCTGTGGCCGTGCAGTGAATGGACAAAAGCTGAAAGTTCCCAACCGCCAAAGTGAGCGGTGAGAAATAGCACGCCCTTGCCGCGAGCAACGGCCCGTTCGTAGTTCTCGAAGCCATCGTAGACCACCACCCGGCCCACATTTTCTTTCGTATATCGGGGAAACTGGCAGACTTCCGCCAACTGGCGGCCCAGCGAGGTAAATTCTCCGCGCAGGATGCGGGCATGCTGGCCGCGACTCTTCTCGGGCAGCGCCATGGCCAGATTGCGCATGCCGACCCGCCGCAAGCGCCGGTGCAGCAGGTAGACCATCCAGGCGAGAGAAATCCCGACTGCCCGCGACAGAGAACGAGGCAACAGGGTCAGCGCTTTAATAAACGGCCACGCAAGCGCGTACTCGAGTCGCTGACGCATGGAGGGGGAAATTGGTGACGGTAGCAAGGGGAAAGTGGGTTGTCAATGTAGGCGCGAGCGTCCTCGTTCGTGCAAGCGTGTCAATGATGCTGCCTACACCAGCGGGACGCTCGCGCCTACATTCAAACCAGCTTACTTGCCGGCCGCCGTCTTGGCCCACTTGGCTAGTGTATTCAGGAACGGATACGCATTTTGCGGAGCATCGACGGTGCCCGTGAGCGAGGTCTTGAACGGGACCATGCGGCCGTAGAACTCGCGGGTGGCGTCCTTGTCCTGGTCGATGACCGCACCATTCAACTCCAGACCGGCGAACAAGCCCCGGGCCCGGGAATAGCTCAACACCTGCGCCTTCAGCTTCCAGTCGGTATCCGCGGCGGCATGCCGGCCGACCGGCCCGGCCGCCACGCTGGCATCGGCACCCAACTTAAACTGGCTGTTCAGCAGATTCTTCATGCCGTTGTCGTTCATGATCAGCATGACCAAATCCACAGCCTGGGCGCCAATCTGCAGACCGAAGCTGCCGCCCTTGATAGTGAAGAATGCCGGAGCGCTCCATCCCTTCGGCGTGCGGCAGCTGGCCACACCCCGCCCATAACGCGCGCCGACAATGAATCCGCCTTTGAGCATGGTGGGCACTACCGCCACGCATTCGGCCGATCCCAGGACTTCTTCCGGAATGCCCTGGTCGGGTGCGGATTCGATCTCTTCCAGCACCGTGCCGGCGGCCTTAATGCGGTCTTCCGCCTTGTTCTGGTCTTCATCATCCTTGGCGAACGTGGACACAGCGAGACACGCTACTACACACAGAACGAACAGTTTTTTCATTTCTTCCTGACTTTCCGGAGCTTGATAGAGTTCTTGGAGCAACTCATTTACATTGATTTTAGCGGATTTCGTGGACGAACAGTGAGCCGTGGGACCGGACAGCGAAGAATGGGCAAGACCAAAAAAATCGGGGTCGGTAGCGGTGACCCTAAATCTCCGCTCCCAACCCCGTCTCCCAGGTTCTGTGGTAGGTGAAGCGAGTATGCGTGCGGCCCGGTAAACCGGCAAGATTACCCAGGGCATTGTCCTAAAGTAACCTCGACGCTTGGCCCGCAAGAAATTTACGGACCGCTCCCAGACTTCCTTTTGCGGGTCCCTATTTCGCTGTGACCAGCGAATGGGTGATGGCGTGCACCGAAAGCGCAATCCGATTCTGTACTCCTACTTTGCGCATCAACTTGGCCACGTGGGCCTTGACGGTGCGTTCCTCGATGCCGAGCGCCGAGCCGATTTCCTTGTTGGAGCGGCCGGCCACCAGCATTTCCAGAACTTCCTTCTCCCGGTCGGTAAAGGTCACGCGGCCGGCGGGAAAGATTCGGCCGGGAGCAGAACTCACGCGTTCGATGAACAGCGAAAGCACGCGCCGGGGCGCCCACACCGATCCCTGATTCACGATGCGGATAGCCTGTACAAACTCGGTGGGTGATGCCGCCTCGTCCACATAGCCCTTGGCCCCGGAGGCAATGGCCTTCAAAATGGTTTCCTCGTCCATGCCCGAACCTGTCACAATAATGCGCAGGTCGGGGCGGCTGGCCTTGAGGCTGGCCATCAAATCGAACAGGTTCTGCCCGTTACGGTTCCCCAGCAGCACCAGATCAATGTTCGGCATGGTGCCAATGTCAGGCAGAGATGCCGCGATGAGTTCGAAGTCCGTCTCCGAGTCAAACAGGGCGCGAAATCCCACAAAACGCAGGGGATCGCTCTCCACCACAGCCAGGCGGATGACCGGTTTTTTTACGGGTGAAGCCTTCATGGCGGTTGCAGCCTTCATAGGGTTTCCTGTTTGATAGGGTTTCCTGCTTTATCTTAAAAGCTGGACTAGCATAGCCGTATTTGCCAATGATGAGAACATTCGACTTCCTGATAACGATTACGCCGGTAACGTGGCAAGCATCTTAGGCAAGACGGGTAACCACTCATGAAACGACGAGGCAGACTGGTGAAAGTACATATTCGGTGGGTCGCAGCAATTGTGCTGGTGGGCTGCCTGGCGGCTGCCGCCGCCCAGAGCACGTACGAGCCCAAGTTTAAGGGGGATCCCGCACGGTCAGACTCGGAGGCGGCGGCCCTGGGATACATGCGCACCGTGCTGCGAGCCCAGAAACTCTACAAGAAAAAGAACGACAAGTTTGCCAAATCGCTCTCCGACCTGGTGCACACCGGATCGTTTACCCGGCGTATGGTGAGCCCGGATCGCGGCGACTACTCCGTCGGCTTCCGGCCCAACAAGGATGGATTCGATCTCACTCTTACGCCCAAGCAACTGGATGCCGAGCACCGGTCTTTCTATGCCGACGAAGACGGCCAGATCCACGCCGACGACCAGGCCATGGCAACCGAGAAGTCGCCGGTAGTGAAATAAGGGACGGCGACCGGCGGATTTTCAGATTTTTAGGTGGTGTCTCCGTTTCAAATTAGCCGCTAACCTGTGGTCGCTTGCGGAAATCGTGCTTCCCTAAAACTGACAGTGTTCACGAACGTTCTAGTCGCGGTACTCGGAATGTTATGCATGGCTGGAGCATTCTTCGCCGCTGGCATTCGTGGGGCCTTTAGCAGTGGCCCCTGTAGGCCGATTTCCAAGGGCGGACGAATAATCCTGTTCGTAGGGGGATTACTTGTTTTCGTTATTGGACTTCGGCGGCTGATTTGAAACTGAGACACTACCGATTTCTAGAATTGCCCGAAATCCCTCCGGCCCTAGCCGCCCGTGATTTCCGCTGCCTTGCCGTCCCGGAACGTAATGGTCACCGGCTTGCCGCCGTTGGGATAATGCACGGTCTTCACCGCGGGATCGCTTGACCGCTCCGGAACACCCATCCCAATCGAAAAATACGCTTGAAATTCATTCATCCCCGGCTTGATCTGGTGCTGCTCGATCGCGGTCCAAACATCAGGAGGCCAGTGCTTGTACAAGTCGTGCGGATCCTGGATGAAGAACATTTCGTCGGAGTAGATCGTGTAACTGTCGCCGGTCTGCGAGCCGATGGGAACGACGTAAGCCTTGCCCTCTTGTTCGAACACGGCCATCACCTGCCGCAGATGCGCCGAGTGAGGTGTGATGTCGGTGACCACATCTTTGATCTCCAGCTGTTGGATGGGCAGCAGTAGGCCGGCCTCGTGCGCGAAGTCTGTGCGGTGCCACGCCCGGTCGTAGGGGTAATACGTGAAGCGGTAGCCTTCCCTGACCCACACCGGTTGCTGCGTCAGTTGCTTCGCCGACTTCAAGTCGTAGGGATAGAGCTTCTTGGGAACGACGTAATAGTCCGGATTCAGCGGTGGCGCCTGCTGCGCGGCTTCTTGGGTTGCGTCGGCGTGCCGCTCATACACGACATACCCGGCACGAAGCGCCGCCACCGCGATCGCGATCACC
>JBOGLD010000149.1:0-5446 GCA_050745885.1 Terriglobales bacterium | reverse complement strand
TCTCTCAGCCATGGAATATTTGACAACAATACTTGGCGGATAATCTCCGCGCCATCCTTGGATAGGCTGCCCGTATGCTTCATTTCGCGAAGCACGGCCCCCCGCCAGGTCGTACAGAATTTGGAGAAGGGTGGGGCGCTCCGACGGGGGAACTGAATTCTTTGGCTGGCTCTCGGTTCAGCGGTCACACTTGCGGACGTCTTTTGGCTTGGTCGCCGAGCGTAAAATCCCCATTCTCAAACAATGTCGGCGTGGGTTATGAGATGAGCCTTCCTGATCTAGGGCCACAAATCAATCCGCCCAGGGCTGCGGCTTCCGGTCCCAGCGGTGCGCTTTCAATTTGCCCAGCAGCGCCGCATCCAGCGGTCCGGCATCGCTGGCCGCAATGTTCTGCCGTACATGCTCGGGCTTCCTCATCCCCACAATAATCGTACTCACCGCCGGGTACGACAGAATATAGCGCAGCGCCATCTGCGGCAGCGTGAGCCCGGGCGGGAGCACGGTCTTTAATTTTTCTACCCTCTCGATCGTCGGCGGGAGATTTTTGGGGCCGAAGTACATGGCGCGCCAGTCGCCCTGGGGGAATTTCGTTTCGAGTGTCATCTTGCCCCCCAGGCTGCCTTCGTCCAGTGGCACGCGCGCGATCACGCCGATGTTCAGCTCCTGGCAAACGGGGTAAAGCTTGTCCTCGGGCGCCTGATCGAAGATGTTGTGGATCACCTGCACCACGTCCACCAGGCCGGTCCGCAAAGCCTTGAGACCGTTTTCGGGTTCCCAGCGATTGAGACTGAGGCCGAAATGACGAATGGTTCCGTCGCGCCTGAGCTTCTCGACTGTGGTGCGAAATTCCGGTTCGTCGGTCCAGCTATCGTCCCAGACGTGAAACTGCAGCAGATCGATGGCGTCGACCCGTAGTTTTTTCCGAATCAGGTCGGCGTGGCGGAAAACATGGTCCGCGGGAAAAACGTCCTGATACTTGTACGAGGACCGCGCCGGCCACTTGCGATTGAGCGGCGGGATTTTAGAAGCCGCGTATAGACGTTTGCTGGGGTTGGGAGCGGGAGCAGAAGCATTGCGGGACAGAATTTCGCCCAGCAGGCCATCGCTCTTGCCTTCGCCGTAGGCCCAGGCGGTGTCGAAGAAGTTGCAGCCCAGGTCGGTGGCCAACTGCAAAGCTTCCAGAGACTCGCGATCGTCGGAACCGCTCCATCCGCTCATTCCCCACAGCCCGTGGGCCATCTCGCTGACCTCGAAACCGGTACGGCCGAGTTTCCGGTATTTCATGATTCTCCTCAGGTGATCTAAACCTCTTCGATTGTATTTGTTGCGGGCACAAAAATGTATTGTGCGGTGCCCGTCGGTCCTGTATTATCTAACTAACTGGTTAATTAATGCGAGGTCAGGCATGAAACCCGCTCTTTCCAAACCGCGTCTGGGCTCCCGCGGACGGCCCGCCGAAAGCCGAGCCGCCATCCTGCAGGCTGCGGTCCGCGAGTTCTCCCGCGAAGGGGTAGCCGGGGCGCGCACCGACGCTATCGCACACGCCGCCGGAGTCAATAAGGCCCTGCTCTACTACTACTTCAAGGACAAGGAAACCCTCTATGCCGCGGTGCTCGACCACGTTTTTGGCGGACTCAAAGAGAGCATCGAATCCGCCCTGTCCAGTGATCTGCCTCCGCGGAAAAAGTTGCTGGCTTATGTGGGTGCGCACTTTGATTACATCGCCGGCCATCCTCTTTATCCCAGAATTTCGCAGGGTGAGATGATGCGCGCCGCCCGCGGCAAAGCGCCGCAACTGGAACGCATCGCCAGACAATATTTCGTTCCTCTGTTCGGCAAGGTGGCGCGAGTGATTGAACAGGGCCAAGCGGCGGGCGAGTTCCGCACTGTCGATCCCGTACACTTCGTTCCTTCCATGATCGCCGTCATCGTATTTCATTTCATCAATGCGCCTGTCCTGCGCATGGTCGCAGGGATCGATCCCTTTGCGCCGGAGCATGTCGCCGCACGGCGTGCCGCGGTGCTCGATTTCATTTCGGCGGCATTGTTCCGCCAGGACGCGAAGTCCGGAGGAGAACGAGCTTGAACGCGCGCAATAAATTTCTGATCATTCTCGCGGTCATTCTGAGCGCGGCGACGATCTACTATCTGGTTTCGACGCCGCGTTCCAGCGATCTGGTGCTGATCGGCACCGTGGATTCCAACCAGGTCATCGTCAGTCCACAGATGCAGGGGCGGATTGCCAAGCTGCTGGTCGACGAAGGCACCCAGGTCAAACAGGGAGACCTGATTGCCGTGCTCGATCCTTCCGAACTGGAAGCTGAAGCCCGGGCCGCCGCCGCCATGATCGACAGCCTGCGTTCGCAGGTTTCTGCAACCCAGGCCACCAGTGCAGCCACCCACGGTTCCACGTCGAGCAACGTGGTGAATGCCCAGGCCAGGCTGCAATCCGCCCGCGCCCAGTTGCTGCAAGCCGAAGCCACGCTGCAACGCACCGAGAGTGACAGCCGCCGCACCATCGAGCTGGCCAAACAGGGGGTCGCGTCCGACCAGGACCGGGTGCAGGCGGAAAGCAATCTGAAGGCGCAATTGGCGACGGTGCAATCCTTGAAAGATCAGGTGAGCGCGGCTGACGCCGATTTGAACTCCGCTCTCGCCAACACTCACCAGGCCCATGCCGCCGCCAGCACGGTACAGTCGACGCGCGGGCAGCTGGCCAACGCCGAAGCCCAGCTCAAGGAAGCGGAAGTCCGCCTGGGCTATACCAAGATTTACGCGCCTTTGAGCGGCACCGTATCGGTCCGCGCCGCCCGTGAAGGCGAGGTCCTGACCGCGGGCCAGCCCATTGTCACGCTTGTCGATTTAGGTGACACCTGGGTACGCGCCGCGATTCCGGAAACCGACGCGGACAACATCGGTCTGGGAGATACCCTGCGTATTCGCCTTCCGGGCGGCACCCTGACCTCGGGCAAAGTGTTTTTCAAAGCGCCGGAGGCGGATTTCGCCACCCAGCGCGACGTGAGCCGGCGCAAGCGCGATATCCGAACCATCGTACTGAAAGTCCGCCTGGACAATCCCAAGGGAGCTTACGTGCCGGGCATGACAGCGGAAGTTCTGGTTTCACCGGATCAGCTCAAAACCTCGGCCAATTCCAGCGCCGGCGTGGCTTCGGAGAAGCGGTAGTGATTCCGGATTTCAGATTGACGACGGCAAACCATGGTTGCTGACTTCAAACCGAACGGCGGATTCGAAGCCCGCCAGGCTGCGGCGCATAAGCGCGTTTCGCCGGTCGATCCCGGCAATGCCATTGAAGTGGATCATATCGTCAAAAAGTACGGCGACTTCACCGCGGTCGACGATGTTTCCTTCAACGTCAAAGAGGAAGAAATCTTCGGGCTGCTGGGTCCGAACGGAGCGGGGAAGTCCACGCTGATCCGCATGATGACTACGCTTATCCCGATCACGGCCGGGTCGGCCCGGGTTGCCGGACACGATGTGAGCCGGGACCCAGATGGGGTTCGGCGGGTGATCGGTGTAATTCCCCAGGCCCTGACCAGCGACCTTGACCTCACCATCGAAGAGAACCTCAACATCTACGCCAAGCTCTACGATGTGCCCGCCCAAAAGCGCAAGGCTACGATTGAAGAACTGCTGGAACTCGTCGACCTGACGAAATGGCGCTCGGCGCAAACCAAGACGCTCTCCGGCGGCATGCGGCGGCGGCTGGAGATTGCGCGCGGGCTGGTGCACAGTCCGCGAATATTTTTTCTGGACGAACCCACCACCGGCCTCGATCCCGTGTCCCGGGTGGCGGTGTGGGAAATGCTCACCAATATCAAATCCCACCGCCAGCTTACCATCCTGATTACCACGCACTATATGGATGAGGCCGACCGGCTATGCGATCGCATCGCCATCGTGGACCACGGCAAGCTGGTGGCGCTCGACACGCCGCCCGCCTTGAAAGCGAGCGTACCGGGTTCGAACGTGATCGAAGCGCAGTTCGAAAATGCGCCCGCGGATTGGGAGCAGCGTTTGCATGCACTTAACGGTGTCACTTCGGTGCAGCATGAGGGTGCGGGAATGTACCGCATCCTGACCGGCGATGGGTCGCGGACCACCACGGACCTGGTGGAAGCGGCGGTGCACGCCGGGGCTATGGTGAAATCGCTGTTGGTGCAGAACACCAGCCTGGACGATGTGTTCGTCCATTACACGGGACGGCAGTTGCGCGACGAACTGGTGAAAGCGCCAGGCTTCGTGATGCCGCCCAGACCAGGAATGCAACCATGAACCGGATGTTGGCGATTGTCGAACGCGAAATGCGGAAATTTTTCCGCTCCCCGGCCCTGATGATGGTGTCAATGATTTTTCCGCTGGTCCAACTGATCGTGCTGGGCAACGCCTTTGGCGGCAAGATACGCGACGCCCGCCTGGGGCTGGTCGATCAGGACGGCGGGACCCAGGCGCTGAAAATCCGCGAGGCTTTCGATTCTGTCCGCGCCAACATGCGGACCTTCTTGCCCATCTACTACACCGACCAGAAGAAGGCGATGGAGGATGTGCGCAACGGAAAAATTGAAGGCGCAGTCATCATTCCTCCCCAGTATTCCCGCCGGGTCTACGAACAGGACCGGCCGCAAATCGCGCTCCTGGTGGACAACAGCGACAATTTCATGAGCGCAGCGCTCGAGGAAGAGCTTACCCAGATCACCGACGCGCTCAATAATCCCGTGGTTGAGCCACGCCTGCTGCAGAAAACCGTACTGCAGATTGTCGAGCTCTATCCCTACATCGAGTACATGAAATTCCTCTTGCCGGGCTCGATTACGCTGGCCATATTCATGTCCGTCATGATTGGCGGAGGCATGCTCTACATCGATGACAAAGCGCGGGGCGTACATGAAGGCTATCTGGTAACTCCCATCACCAAGACTGAGCTTGTTTTCGGGCTGAACGCAGCCAGCGCGGTCAAGGCAGTGATGGTGGGTATGGTCATCACCGTGATCGGGTCGCTGTTGGCCGGGGTCGGGACGCTTTTCAGCTTCTCCACGGCGATGGGCTTGCTGATCATGATTGTGCTGACCGCCGTGGCCCTGAATACCATGATGTTTCTGCTGGTCGTTCGGGTCGACGATCCGCTGGTGCCGCGCGCAATTTTCGGGATCCTGAATACGCTGCTGTTTTTCCCCAGTGGCGCCGTCTATCCCATCCAGGCATTTCCGTGGTGGCTGCGCGGGATCGCCAAAGTGGACCCGTTCACCTTTGCCGTCCACGGCTTCAAAATCCTGTTACTGAAAGAGGCCGGCTTGTCCGCCATTCTGCCGGACATCATCTATCTCTCGCTGTTCGCGGTGGTGGCGCTGAGCATCGCAACGCCCCTTTTCAAGCGCACTCTCTAAAGCCCTGTCATCCCGGCCCTGTCATCCTGAGCGCAGTCTTCCGT
>JBOGLD010000148.1:0-16442 GCA_050745885.1 Terriglobales bacterium | reverse complement strand
CACCTGCGGCGCGCCTTCGATCGTCCCCGTCGCATCAATGTAAGAAACAATCGCGTCGGTCTGCTCGTGCGTGTAGCCAAGCTTGAAGAGGGCCGTGGGAACGGTATTGTTCACGATCTTGATCATGCCGCCGCCGACCAGCTTCTTGTACTTCACCAGAGCCAGATCCGGCTCGATCCCGGTGGTATCGCAATCCATCATGAAACCGATTGTTCCGGTTGGAGCTAGGACGGTTACCTGGGAATTGCGGTAGCCGTGTTTTTCGCCGTGGGCCAGGGCTTCGTCCCAGCAAGCCTTGCTGGATTCGTAGATTGGTCCGGGGACATTCGTCTTATTGATGTTGTTGACGCTCGCCCGGTGCATGCGGATTACGTCGAGGAACGGTTCGCGGTTGATGTACCAGCCGGGGCAGGCTCCGCCGGGCATGGTTTTAGAACCTGCCGAGCTTTGCTCGGCCTGCACGAGCGGGGCGCTCGCGCCTACATTTGCACCTAGGTTCGTTTCGGCTAAGCCTCGTTGTGTCGGCTCTGTGGCTGGAACTAACGCGGGGCAGGATTCGGCGATGCGGGACGATTGCAAGTAGGCTTCGCCGCACATGATGGCGGTGACGCAGGCGGCGTAGTCGCGTCCGGCGTCGGAGTCGTAGGGGAGGCCGGCGGCCATCAGCAGGGCGCCCAGGTTGGCGTAGCCCAGGCCCAGCGGACGGTAGTCGTGCGAATTCTTGGCGATCATCTCCGTCGGGTAGCCAGCATTGTCGACCAGGATTTCCTGCGCGGTGATGAGCACATCGACCGAGTGGCGATAGGCTTCCACGTCGAAAGTGCCGTTGGGCGCGAACTTCAGCAGGTTCAGACTGGCCAGATTGCAGGCGGAATCGTCGAGGAACATGTATTCCGAGCATGGATTGCTGGCGTTGATGCGGGCCGTGTTCTTCGAAGTGTGCCAGCGATTAACCGTGGTGTCGTACTGCATGCCGGGGTCGCCGCAGCGCCAGGTGGCGTCGGAGATCCTGAAAAGCAGGTCTTTGGCTTTGAAGTTCTGCATGGGACGTCCGTCACGGACGGCGCGGGTGGTGAAGCCGTTGTCGCGCAGGACGGAGTACATGAAGTCATCGGTCACGCGAACGGAGTTGTTGGCGTTCTGGAAGAAGATGGACGAGTAGGCATCGGAATCGGGCGACGAGCCGTCGTATCCCGATGCGATCAGCGCGTGCGCCTTGGCTTCTTCTTTCGACTTGCACTCGATGAACTCGACGATATCGGGATGGTCAATGTTGAGGATGACCATCTTGGCGGCGCGGCGAGTCTTGCCGCCCGACTTGATGACGCCGGCAAAGGCGTCAAAACCCTTCATGAAGCTGAGCGGACCGCTGGCGGTGCCGCCGCCGCTCAGGCCTTCCGTGGAAGACCGCAGCGACGACAGATTGGTGCCGGTGCCCGATCCCCACTTGAAGAGCATGCCTTCGGTTTTGGCCAGAGTGAGGATGGAGTCGAGCGAGTCCTTCACCGAGTTGATGAAGCAGGCGGAGCACTGCGGCGTGCTGTAGCCGGTGACTCCGAACTCGACCCTTGCGCTGGCCGGATTCCAATGCCAGTTCTGGGCGTCGGAATTGGGCTCGATGCGATCGCAGCCCACGTTGAACCAGACCGGCGAATTGAAAGCGGCGTACTGGCGCAGCAGGATGTGCGCGAGCTCGTCGTGGAAAGTGGCGCCGTCTTCCGGCGTCTTGAAATAGCCCTGCGACATGCCCCAGTCGCGGATAGTCTCGGCCACGCGCGTCACCAGGGCGCGTACACCACTTTCGCGCTCGGGCGTGCCCAGTGTGCCATGCAGATACTTGCTGGCCACAATATTGGTGGCGGTCACCGACCAATCCTTCGGGACTTCGACTTCCTTTTGCTCGAAGATCGGGTTGCCCTTGGCGTCCGTGATCAGAGCAGTGCGCTTCTCCCACTCGATTTCGTCATATGGAGAGACGCCAGTCTTGGTAAAGAAGCGGCGGAAGCTGAGGCCCGGGGCTTTCTTGCTGGGGGTGGCGGTATGGACCGGGGCCGCAGTGGTCTCGGCGATGGGGGCTCCTGCTTTTACCTCTGCCATTTCTGTTTCTTCTTTCCTTTGGATTCTCTATCTCGCCTACTTGATTCTTGGCCGATTTCTAATTTCAGTATCGCGCAAATCCGAACCTGTTTTGAAAACCAGTTTTCAGTTTCTAGTTCCCTGTTCCCAGTTGGGCTGCTTCTTCAGCTGTTTCCGAGGGCGAAGACAGCCATCGTTGCAAGGCGGTATAGGCGGCACGACGTTGGGCTGGGTCTTCAATGACGGCATAGCGGACGAAGCAGAGGCCGGCAGCCAGGCGCTCGCGCAGCGGGTTGCCAGGCAGGAAGAGGCAGCCGAGGGCCATGCCCAGATCGTCGGCTTCGGAGATCTGGAACAGCGCCAACATGCGCTTGCCGCCGGCGGCGGGGACCGTTCCGGGTGCAACGATTTCCTCGCCCAGGGCGAACACGCCGGGCTTGCTGGACATCAGCACCAGGCTGGAACTGTCCGCACAACGGAACCAACGGGACCACTGCACCCGACGATAGTCGAACTCCGGCTCAACCCCGTGGCGGGCGAACGACTCACTGACCATGCGCTCCAGAGCTTCCATCAAAGTCCTCGATTCCCGGCCTCGAAGGAAAGGGGTTGCGAGCCCTCTTTTCGAGGCATTTTCCACAGCCTGACTTGTCAACTGTCGTCGCCCCCTCGGGAGGAGTTCCGCGAACCACATTTACGTAGAACGAGGGAACGGCCACCGCACCAGCAAACCCGCCCACAAACGGGTGCTATCTTCTATCCGGCAGGCCGGAACCAGGTCACCTCAACCTCGGCACCGACCCCTTGTTTTCTTGCACATGCACGACACCACCCAAGTTTCAATGGGGTGCGTCCAAAAGCCTTATGGGATGCAAACAGTACGCCCGTATGTTGGGGCTGTCAAGAGGGTATCCCCATATATTGTATCTCAGTCTTAGCAAGTGGGATGCTGCCCCCATAATCCCGCTTTTCCACAAGGCAGCATTCCGCGGCTCGCCGCGATCAAAAATTCGGTGGCACGCCGGAGCGGTGCCACCCTGGATTTTGCCATTGTTGCAATTTTTTCCGCGGCCTGCCGGATCACGGCCCAAAATTTCCGGGCCGCTCACGCCAGCATCTCGGCCCGGTCCGAAGTCCGTCGCTTGAGGTCCGAAATAGAAAAATTTCGTCCGTCCAGCGAGGGCTGCTTCTCAACGGCGGGACCCATGGCTACGTAGACATCCTCAAAAATTTCCCGGGGCGCGATCCTCTGCGAGCCGTCGGAGGATTCCACAAGATAGTCGCCTCTTTGCCCGCGATGTTCACGTCCGAGCGCATCCCGGAACTCCAGGGGACCGGTGAGTTGCCTGGCTCGAATCAGAAATCGCGTGCGATAGACTTGCCATTCGCCTTCTACTTTCCTCACTTTGTTCCACCCTTGGGGGAGGGATTATGACTCGGAGTTTGGTTCTCTGCAAAAACGCAGTGGTCTTGGCTGGATTTTCTGTGAAGGTGAACAAGAATCTACGCGCGATCCGCAGTGCGGTCAATCCCCAAATTGCTGTGCAAGTCTGAAATTTTTCGGAACTAATTTTCCGGCGCGCGATGAAATTGGGGAATGCGGCGAGACTCGCTCCTGGAGCGATGATGAGCCCTTCACCATGGGCACGACTCCGAGCAACTGCACAGATCACCCGCAAACATTTCCACAAGCGCAAACCGAGAATCATGCTTCCCGGCGGCATCGTGGCGTGATCGCGGGCTATGCCACACAGCGCGGCACGGTTGGTGCGATGCCGCAGAACGCGGTAAAGTAGCGGACGCGAGGATTGCTTGCCGGTATGGCCAATGACAAGGAAAAAGAGATCGCGGCTCGCGCCAGTCTGCGGTTTGTAAAAGACGGAGATGTCGTCGGCTTGGGAACCGGATCAACCGCGGCCTACGCGGTCCAATTTCTCGGAGAGCGGGTACAGGCCGGGCTGAAGATTCGCGGCATACCTACTTCGATTCATACCCAGGAACAGGCGGCCAGCCTCCGGATACCGCTCACCACACTGGATGAAGTTCAGCAGATCGACGTCACCATCGACGGGGCGGACGAGATCGATCCTGGCTTGCGGCTGATTAAAGGCGGCGGTGGAGCGCTGCTGCGGGAAAAAATCGTCGCATCCGCCAGCCGAAAATTGGTGATCATCGCCGATTCCAGCAAGCAGGTCGCGATGCTCGGCAAATTTCCGGTCCCGGTGGAAGTCATCAAGTTCGCGGAAGCTCTGGTCGCGAAAAAAATTGCCGCGCTGGGCGCCGCGGTCAAAGTGCGCACGGATTCGTCGGGCGGCAAGTTCATCACCGACGAAGGCAATCACATTCTGGACTGCAACTTCGGCCAGATTCCCGATCCTCCCGCACTGGCGAAGAGCCTCGGTGCCATACCCGGAGTGGTGGAGCACGGTCTCTTTATTGGGATGGCAAGTATTGCCCTGGTCGGGAAGGGCGGCCAGGTCCTGGAATTACAGCCAAGGCAAAGCTAACCCACAATCTCGCGCAGCGCGGCAAGTAGTCCCTGCACTTCGCCGGCGGTGTTGTAATGGGCCAGTCCGATGCGCAGGAAGCCACCGTCCTTCTCCACATCGAGCCGCTCGGTGAGATTCAGGGCGTAGTAGTTGCCATCCCAGGTAAAAAATCCGCGCTCGCCAAGTTTTGTGGCGAGTTGTAACGGAGGGTGGCCCTCGATTCGAATCGCAACCGTGGGACACCGCCGGTCGAGTTTCGCGAGATCGCGGATGCCATAAAACTTCAGTCCCGGAATGGTAAGTAATCCTCGAATCAGAATTTCCGCCAGGCCTCGTTCGTGTTGCTGGATCGCTCCGTAAGCCGCCAGCAGCGCGGCCCTGCGAGTGGGCGCAGAAGGGTCGACCTGTCGCCCCAGGTCAGCCAGATAGTCGACGCAGGCGGCGATCCCGGCAATGCCTTCATGATTCAAGGTGCCCCACTCCCAGCGGTTGGGAATGGCGTTGGTGTTGGCCCGCACCTTGTACGGTTGCAGGCGCTGCAAGTGCTCGCGTTTACCGTAGAGAATGCCCATGTGCGGCCCAAAAAACTTGTAGCTTGAACACGCCAGAAAATCGCAATCGAGAGCGCGGACATCAATTGGACCATGGGGTGCGTAGTGAACGGCGTCGATGTACGCCAAGGCGTCTTTCTGATGGGCGAGGCGGACAATCTCTTTCACGTCATTGATTGTGCCCACCGCGTTCGAGGCATAGCCGACCGCCACCACCCTGGTGCGGCGGTTGATTTTTTCCGCCAAATCGACCAGGTCGAGGGTGCAATCGTCCTGGTCAATTTCCGCGAAGCGGATGGTCACGCCGCGCTCCTCGAGCGCGCGCCAGGGCGAGACATTGGCGTCGTGATCGAGGTGGGTGAGAAGAATTTCGTCGCCCGGGCCGAGCTCACGTCCGATGGAGCGGCTGATGGCGAAAGTCAGCGTGGTCATGTTGGGACCGAAGGCGACTTCGTCGCTCTCGCAAGCGAAAAAATCCGCCATGGCGGCGCGCGCGCTGGCGATGACGGCGTCGGTGCGGCGGCTGGTGGCGTAGGCACCGCAAGTATTTGCGTTTGAGTTTTTCAGATAGTCGCTGATGGCATCGATCACGCGCTGCGGGACCTGAGTGCCGCCGGGGCCGTCGAGGAAAACGGCGGGCTGGCCGGCGACGGGCTGGGAGAGTGCGGGGAACTGGGAGCGCACCCAGGTGAGGTCGAGGGCCTTGATTTCGGTTTGTGCGGTTGGCATAAGATTCTGGGATTCTTGTAGCGCCGACGTTCCGCCGGCGGTCTCGAGGGCATCTTGCCCTCGCACCTCATCCATTCCAACGTTCCGCCATTTCAACCCATCATGGTGGTGTGTTCCGGCTGGATCTTGTAAATCACACGAGTTTCTGTGGGCTGGCGGTAGGGATATTTGTCCACGCCCAGATACTTCTTGGCCATCTTGTCGATGTGCGCGTCGGCGCCGTCTTCGGTGATCTCCACCACGCGGCCTCGGATTTCGAGATAGCGGTAGGGATTCTCGGGATCGACGATGGCGAGAGCTACCCGCGGATCGCGGCGCACATTGCGATCTTTTTGGCGTCCTTTGGCGGAATTGAAAATGACCAGATCGCCTTCCAGATCGCACCACACCGGTGTCACCTGGGGACGGCCGTCGGGCATCAGCGTGCCCAGACTGGCAAAGGCGCGCTTACTGAACAGGTCACGATACTTTTCGGGGATGGCTGAGGACATGCATACCTCCTGGGAAAAATGATCTCAGAACCATTGGGCTTGGAGATTATAGACGGTCAGGGCCGGATGCAAACGCCCGAAAATCCCAGGCCGCGCGGTTTTGCATCTTTTTCAAACTCCAGTAAACTGGTCGACATTTCGAGACCCGAGCTTCGGGATTGCAGGAGCGCTTGCACGCACGCATGAACCCCCGTCGAATATCGCTGGCGCTGGTGGGATTGATTCTGCTGGCGAGTATCGACCGGACCGTTGTTGCCCAAACGGCGGCGGCGCCGGCCCGCCCGACGGTCGTCTTCATGACCGACTTCGGCGTGGTGGATGATTCGGTGGCTCTCTGCAAGGGAGTGATGTACTCGATTGCGCCCGAATTGCGAATCGTGGACCTGACCCATCAGGTCACGCCTTTCTCAATACTCGACGGCGCCCGCTTCCTCTATGGCGCGACGCCCTACTTTCCCGCCGGCACAATATTCGTGGTGGTCATCGATCCAACAGTTGGAAGCACACGTAAAGCCATCGTGGTGAAATCGAAGCGTGGCCAGTATTTTGTGCTGCCTGACAATGGGCTGATGACGCTGGTCGAGGACCGCGATGGAATTGAAGCGGTCCGCCAGATCACCAACCGCGCCTGGATGATCGGCGCGGCCTTGTCGTCCACCTTTCATGGGCGCGACATTTTCTCGCCGGCCGGAGCGCATCTTGCCCATGGCGAGGACTGGACGGGCGTCGGACCGGAACTGGCCGCGAACCAGTTGGTTCGGCTCGATCTTGCCGCCTCTCGTCTCAACGGGCATGGTCTCAGCGGCGAAGTGATCGCCACCGATGGCCCGTTCGGCAACCTGGTGACCAATATCAGCGCCGAAGATTTTCTCAAGCTTGGTTACGAACACGGACAGGAAGTGCCCGTTACACTAGGCAAGACTGAGATGAATATCCCCTTTGTTCGCACCTTCAGCGACGTGGCGTTGAAGAAGCCACTGCTGTACATCGATTCACGGGGCCGCCTGGCTCTGGCGGTAAATCAGGGCAGCTTCGCGGCCGCGTATTCCATCCAGCCGCCGGTAACAATTTTCATCCCACGGGCCCAGAAGTAAAACCTGAGCCCTCGGGGCCTGAGCTGACATGGTTTGAGTCAGGCCGCTTCCGCGTCCTTCGCCATTTCCGGCAGGACTGCCCGCAGCAGGGCGACGAAATCGCCTTTCACCCGCTCTCCTGTCTCCAGAACCTCTTCGTGATTGATAGTCTGGTCGAGAATCCCCGCAGCCATGTTGGTCACACAGGAAATCGCCAGAACCCTCATCCCCATGTGACGCGCGGCGATCACCTCGAGGACGGTGGACATGCCCACCAGATCGGCACCAATCGTCCGTAAATAGCGGATCTCCGCCGGAGTTTCATAGTTCGGTCCCAGCAATCCGGCGTACACGCCCTGATGGAGCGTCTTGCCCGCTTTCTTCGCCGCCGCCAGCGCAATCTCGCGATAAGGCTTCCAGTAAGCCTGCGTCATATCCGGAAAGCGCGGGCCGAAGCGCTCGTCATTCGGGCCGACCAGCGGATTGTGCCCCTGCAGGTTGATGTGGTCGGTGAGGACGACCAGGGCGCCCTGTTTGTATTCCAGGTTGATGCCCCCGGCTGCGTTGGTAAGAATCACGGCGTGAATGTTCATGCAGTCAAACACGCGCATGGGGAAAGTGATTTCCCTGGCGGAATAGCCTTCGTACAAGTGCACCCGTCCCTGCATGGCGGCTACCGTGACGCCGGCTGCGCTCCCGATCACCATCTGCCCGGCGTGTCCAAGAGCCGTCGGGCGGGGGAAGAATGGAATATTTGTGTAGGGGATCCTGGAGGCGTCGTTGAGTTCGTCAGCGAAGCCGCCCAGCCCCGAACCCAGTACCAGAGCGATCCTGGGACGAAGCGGGGATTGTGAGAGTACGAAGTCTGCCGCGGCCTTGGCACTGGTAAAGTCGTGAGGCGCACTCATAAGCTATATGTAAAGGCAGTTCCTAGTTTCGAGTTCTCAGTTCTCAGTTCCACTGTACTCGGGACCACTGGTGTGAGCGGCATTTTATCCGATGATCCGCTTCCAGCACGGTTTGCGGCGAGATTTTCACAATCAGGGTGGCGTGGCGCAGGGTAGCCACACTCCGGTTGTGTGCCGCGAAAATCAGACCTGAAGGCGGAAGGCGTTGCCGCCGACTTTCATAGATTGCACCAGAAATGCAGCATGTGGCTGTGGATGGCCTGCACTCGATTGATTTTCCAGAAGATAAATGTGCCGGTTTTTTGTTGACTCTGAAAATGAAAGGAGTAAAAACAACCTCGTTCTTTGACAGCTTCCGAAGTTTTCCCGGTTGGTGCGGCGTCCGGGGCTCAAGCCAAGTCACTCTTTGCATCGCAAGATGACGGAGGGAAGGCGGGCAAGGGTCTATAGCAAAGCGCTGGTCGAGGCGAACAGGAAGATATGTCGGAGGCAAGATAGAGTCCCGAGGCGTTTGGCAGGTTTGTCCGGTTGGCGGTAAGCCCGGAGCCCGAGCATGATCGCGCGTGGAAGCCCGCAAGGGTAGCTGCGAGAGCAGGTCGGCGAGGGTCTAAAGCGAGCTACTGGCCGAGGCGAATGGGCTTAACACCACCTCGGGGCTCTTATTTTTTGCCTGCTCTCAGGGTCCCAGGACAACCTGCAGTTTTTCTGTCGGCGCCAGGCGCGCGCGAAAGATGGTATTCGTGGACTCCACTTCAGCCACCGCGTCCACATGCAGGTCATACGCTCCCCGCGGCAGGTCTTCCGCCAGCGGGATTTCAAACTCGTCGGTGTCTTTTTTCAGGTTGAAGTGCTGATAACCGACGGCCGTGGCCCGGCCGTACTCGTTGACTGCCAAGGCAATCAGCGTGAAATCGAAATCCTGCCCAGTCTGGTTGGATACCCGGATGGCAGCTTCGAACCGGTGGCCGGTCACTCTAGGTTTCTTGCTCCACTCGACTACGAGCGGGGCGACAACTTCCAGGACGAATTCTTTCTTGCGTTGTGCGACGGGCTTGCCGCTGTCGGTCACAGTCACCACGAAACGAAAACTGTCGACTTCAGTGGGCGCGCCGCTGAGCGTGCCGTCGGGAGCCAGTTCCATGCCCTCGGGCGGCGAACCGGCGGTCACCTCCCACTGCAGCGGGGTAATGCCGCCCTGCGCCTCCAGTTTGAAGTGATAGGGCTGGCGCAGGAATGCCTTGGGAAGTGTCGTGGTGTGCAACACAATGGGTTCGCCCGTAGCCGCGCCCTGCTGCGCCGCCGAGGATGCCGCCAGCGCCAGAACCAGAAGCAGCGATCCCGTGACGCTCAATTTCATAGGGTCTTAGATGGCACTCTAACACTAGCGGATACCCGGAAACACACGGAAGGACGATCATCCAATGTTCATGCGCTCGGCAGGCGGACTAGGGAGAACCAGTAACCTTGTCGTCGATGTTCCCTGCCGCGGCCTCGGGTTTTTCGCCCCGATAGACGCGCGCGATGCCGCGCACCAGGCGACGCAGCGGCAACCCTCCCTTCACGTCAGCGAAGAAAATTTCTCCTGACCGGGTGCTGCGATAGAACCAGCGTTTGAGCAGCGCCAGATGCTCCATGGTCTCGAGAGCAGTTTTCGAGTCGGCGGGCGGAAGCGTCGCCAGCGTGGCCTGGACCCGGGACTCCATGGACTGCGACTTGGTGTGCTCGGTGGCCTGGATGGGAAATGTGAGAGGGCCGGTAATCAGGCCGGCATCAACGCAGAAAAACGCCACCGCTTCGGGGATGGCCGACGGTTGCACGATGATGGCGGTGAGCTGGTCGATGCGCCGCACCATCTCGGGAAGCTGGCCGAGCACGGGCTTCAGCTTCTCAACTCTGGCGTGCAGCGATGCGGCGTTTTCAAATTCAAGACTGGTCGACGCCTGGTCGCGATGGGCGGTGATCTCCCGCACCAGGGAATCGCCGCCGCTGTCGAAATAGGCTTGCACGCGGGCCACTTCGGCGCGGTAATCGTCGTCGCTGCAGCCCTTGAAGCAAGGCGCCAGGCACATTTTCATCTCGGAGTAGATGCAGCCGGGAAATTCGGGATCGGGATGGAGGTCGTCCACGCAGCGTCGCATTTTGAAGAAATCGAGCGAATCGTTGGCAAACTTTTCCGCCGCGGCGCGTGACCGGAATGGCCCATAGTAGAGGGAGTGCCCGCCCAGCCGGCCGAGGCGGGTAGTGATCGAGGCGCGGGGGTATTCATTTTCCAGGTGCAGCCTGAGGAGAGGGGCGAAGCGCAGGCGCAGCCGGTCGGTGTAAGTTTTCGGGAAGTTGCGCCGCAGAACTCGATACACGAGAAAGCCGGATTCGAAATCAGAGCCCGTCGTTGTGTACTCAATGGAGCGCACACGATCGCGCAAATTCAGTCTGCGGGATTGCTCGGGAGGGCCCAGGAGTCGAAGCAGCCGGCGGCGGAGATTGGCGGTTTTGCTGACGTAGGGCTCGGCCTGAGGATCGTCGCTGCGGAGCAGGAATACCGCCGGCACGGCTGGAGCGGAAGCGAAGACTTCGGCATCGCGATCGGGAGTGAAGTCGAGGCGCTCGGTCAGCACCTAGGCATTTTAGTTTGAATTGACCGGGGAGAGCACGGAGGACCCGTTGGGCCAACCGATTAACCCGGAGCACAGGGATCTAAAGAATCAAATGTCTGATCGGTGGGAGTCCGTGAAAATCCGTGGCCAGGAATTTACCTGAAGCTGGCGCTTTTCACTTTCTGGCGGAAATCTTCGCCTTCCATTTTGACGATGCTGCACATTTCGTGGAGGCGGGAGCGCATGCGTTCTCCGATGCGATCGCCCAGGGTCTCGCGGCGCGTGGACCTCTGGGCACGGGCGAACTCCGAGGCCGGATTGGCGTATGGGTCCTGCCCTACATCGTCGGCAAAGTTGGTGGTGATGATGGTCGTGCGTTTGTCATTGTAGCGGGTGTTCAGAATCAGGCTGACTGTGTCCCACACCCATTCCGTTGGTTTGACTGCGCCCAGTTCGTCAAGCACCAGCACCTCGGTTTCGAACACCGGACGCAGAACGTCCAGTTCCGTCGCCTTTACCGAGTCGTTATAGGAGTTCTGGATCTGTTTCAGCAATTCACGGTAATCGTAGAACAGGCAGGCAACGGCCTTGCTGAGGACCAGTTCCTTGATGATACCGACTGCGAGATGGGTTTTGCCGACCCCGATGCTTCCGATCAGCAGCAGGCCGGTGTTGTCGATCGGATACTCCTCCACAAATTTGCAAGCGGCCATGCGAGCTGGAAACAGTTGGCGGTGCGGGCCGTCGAAGTCGAAATTTGAGAGCTCGCAATGTTCGTAGCGTTTGGGGATGCGGGCGGCGGCCAGCAGGGTTTGGGTCCGCGCCTGCAGCCGACAATCGCACCGGGTTACACGGCGTTCGGAGTCAATCGAGACCGATTTCCAGCCCGTACCTTCACACAGAGGACAAACGTCCGCAGAAACTTTCATCACCTGGGTTCTTTTCCTTATCTAGACTCTGCGCCCGTGGATGCATTTTGCGCAAGTGCCAAGGCCGGTGTGCCTGTGTACATCCTGTGGAGTGGCGGAGGGAGTTGTGGAGAGCTGAGGAAATAGCGTCCCCCGAGGTGCACAAGAAGCCCGTATTCGTCTTAAAAAACCTTGTCATCCCGACCGGAGCGCAGCGCAGCAAGCGTAGTGGAGGGACCTGCTGTTAATCGGAGATCAGATATTGGTCGCAGATTTGAGGTGAACATGTCCCCACAGCGCCTTCTCTGAGTCCTGCTTGATGAACGGGAGCCGGCGTTCGTGGTGGCGTCCGCAACCAGCAGGTCCCTCCACTACGCTTGCTGCGCTGCGCTCCGGTCGGGATGACAAAGGGGCCCAAGGATCGCCTGCTTTCGGCGGCACGCCGGCACTCCCACGGCTGCGATGACTCATAATCGGCATCCGGCGCGGATTTCCACAGTTGACATTCTCTTCAGACGGTAGCTAAATAAGGCCGCCGGGTTTCCCACTCAGCGAGTGTCCGTACTTTCCTCCCCTGTGCGCGCTGGGGGACTAATGAAACCTGCCAGGAGAGAAGATGAATAAAGCTGATCTCATTGACCGAATCTCAGCTAGCTGCCACATCAGCAAGGCCACGGCAGCCACGGCTATCGACACCACCGTCGACAGCATCACTTCGGCTCTGAAAAAAGGAGATCGAGTAGCGTTGATTGGTTTTGGCACGTTCTCTGTCTCGCAGAGAAAAGCCCGCAATGGGCGTAATCCGCAGACCGGCGCCACGATCAAGATCGCTGCCCGGAAAGTCGCCAAGTTTTCATCCGGAGCCGAACTCAAGAAGGCGGTCAACCGCGGTAGGTAACGGGCCAGGTTCAAGCCAGAACGGCAGGAGGTCGGTCCTGCCGTTTTTGCTTTTTGCAGACTGTGTGGGGCGGACACTCTTGTCCGCCGCGCGGTTGACTTTGACTTAGACAGATCCAGATAAAGACGACTTAGCCAGCTAAAGACCAAAGAACCAGCAGGAAACTGGACAAACCAACCTCAAAAGCGCCGGACACGAGTGCCCGCCCCACCCACTCCAGGGTTGCTGAATCCTGCGGTAATCCTTTAGAATCTAATGTCTCGAATAAGTTTGGAGACCCCATGAAGGCAGCGATTCATCCCGCTTACAACGAAATTCGCGTTATGTGCGCCTGCGGCAGCAGCTTTACCACCCGCTCGACCGACAAGGGCGATATCCACGTAGAAATCTGCTCGGCCTGTCACCCGTTCTTCACCGGCAAGCAGAAGCTTATGGATACGGCTGGGCGCGTGGAGCGATTCCGCCGCAAGTATGCGAAAGTGGAGCCAGCCAAGAAGTAAGGCTTGGCCGCTGATTTTCGCAGACCAGACACGGTTTTTTGGCCCCTGCTTTTTGCGGGGGCTTTCTTTTTTTGCGGACAGGTAGAATAGGGTCGTGCGCAAATACTGGGACAATTCGGGGCCGGTCGCGGGCGAGGGCGCCCGCGCCACACAGACCACACAGGCCGTGCCGGTGCCTTCGTCGGTCACGATTGGGAACGTACGCATTGCTCCGGCGACCGTGCTAGCCCCGATGGCTGGGGTGACGGACACCGTCTTTCGCCGCTTCATTCGCAATCTGGGCGGGTGCGGACTGATCATGACCGAATTCACCTCGGCCGATGGCATCCTGCGCTCTAAGGATCGGAAGGCCAAACTCTACCTGCACTTCTACGAAGACGAGCATCCTATCTCGGCGCAGCTTTTTGGCAGCGATCCCGCGGTGATGGCTGAGGCGGCCCGCATGGTCGAGGGGTTGGGGTTCGACCTGGTGGACCTGAATCTCGGGTGTCCGGCCAAAAAAGTTGTGAAGTGTAACGGTGGGTCCGGCTTGCTGAAAGACCTGCCGGCGATCGGGAAGATCTTCGAGGCAGTGCGGGCCGCGGTCACGATTCCGTTCACCGTCAAGTTCCGCGCCGGCTGGAATGACGACAACATCGTTTGTGTGGAGCTGGCAAAGATGGCGGAAGATTGCGGATTGTGCGCGGTGGCGTTGCACGCCCGCACCCGCGAGCAGGGCTACAGCGGCCAGGCCCGTTGGGACTGGATTGCCGCGGTCAAAGACAGGGTGAAGATTCCAGTCATCGGGAATGGCGACATTCGCACTCCGGAGGATGCTTGCGCCATGGTGGCGCAGACGGGATGCGACGCAGTGATGATCGGGCGGACGGCGCCGTCGAATCCCTGGATCTTCCGTCAGATCGACCAGTATTGCGTAGGGGCAGGCGTCCCCACCTGCCCGGCCGAGCCAAGCTCGGCTTTGATTCCAACCGGCGAAACAAATCTCTGGCGAGTTGCACTCACCTCCCCGGACGGGGGCGTCCGGGCCCACGCAGATCGTGCCTACGATTGGCCCAGCGAATCCGATCGTTACCAGATGATCCGCACTTACTTTGAGATGTTGATTGAAGAAGAGATGCCGGGCGCCGAAGGCAAGATGAAGCAGTTTGCTTCCTGGTTCACGCATGGAGTGGCGGGCGGGGCGGCACTGCGCAAGGCGATTTACGAGTCGAAGAGCCGGGCGGAGATACTCACCAGCGTCGAGGCCTTCTTTGAGAATCGGCTGGAGTTGTGTACTGCGGGCGCCCTCGCCCGCGCGGATGTGGGTTCTACTCCTTGAGGAGCTTTGGCAGGGAATCGGCGTGACCAGAATTCAGGGGCGACAAACCGGCCGAGGAATGTGTGCTCGATGCCGCGGTGCTGTTCGTGGGTTTGCCGATCGCTTCGACCGGGACTCCGCACCTGTGGGATGTGTATGGCAGGACGGTGCTCCAACCAAGTCGCATAGCTTTAGCTAGAACTTCTCTAACCATTCGCGCGGAAGGCCGCAACTGCCTCGTCGTCATTATCGTACGACTTGAAGACTGTGTTGAGTCTTGTCCGTTGAAGCAATTCAGCTACACGCTGATTTGGGCGAACTAATTTGATCTCACCGTGCCGGTTCCGGGTTGACGCAAGCATTCCGACCAGCGTGCCCAGGCCCCCGCTGTCGATGTACTCTATTCCGCCTAGATTCAGGACAATCTGCTGAGCCCCGAGGAGGATATTTCTTATTCTCTCGCGGAAAGCAGCGGTCTCGTCGCCAAACACAAGGCGTCCGGCGCAATACAGAATCACCACGTCACCCGAAATGTCCGTCTCCATCTTTATTGGCATACAACGAAGAAGTGCATGTAAACGCGTCTTGCAACGGCGGAAGGGATGGTAGAACGCTGCCAGGAGCAAGTCAACGAAGGGTTCGGGATGAAGTCCGCGCGGTCACCCAGTCCAAGATGGGCCAGGGTCCCGGCTTGTGCAACCGGCGAGCCTGCGCTCGCCCGCCCAGACCAGACGGGACGTCTGGGCCTACGTGGTTCTTGGTGCTCACGTCAGCCCAGCGCCGTTTGGATTCCAGCGGTCGACTCACGCCTGAGACAGGTGGGAGCCGTGCTGGAAGTGGTATTGCAGGATTTTCGCGGCCAGGGTCGGACTCACGGTACCGGTATCGGTTTTGACCGCGCGTACGACCTCGCCCCGGCAAACTACTTCTGCCGCGGCCAGACCTGCGATCTCAGCGGGCAGCACGAGATTGATCTCGAGCTGCGCGTTGGGAGCGATGGGTTCTTGCGCCTGGAACAACATCCCAGAGCGGCTGATGTTTTCGGTTGTGCCCTCACGCCAGCCGCTTTCTCCCACCAGCCGGTATTTCAGCGGCAGGTGAAGATCGAAGCGGGTGGCGCGGAAGGGGGAGGAAATCTTGTTTCGGGTACGAGCCAATGGAGCTGTTTGAGCTAAGCGAGCAGACATGTGTACCTCCTGAGGGAGTGGGGTATCGAGCATCTCCCGCACCTTGGCTTTCAAAGCGGGGAGGGTAAAGGGCTTCTGGAGCAGGGTGATGCCCTCGTCCAGCGTGCCGTTGTGGCCAATGTGGTTCTCCGTGTAACCCGACATGTACAGCACTCTCATCTCGGGACGCGTGGGGGAGAGCTGGTTGGCCAATTCACGCCCGTTCATTCCCGGCATGATGACGTCGGTCAACAGCAGGTGAATGGGGCCTGGGTGTGCCTGGGAAATCCTGATGGCGGCGGCGCCGTCGGGAGCGTCAATCACCCGGTATCCCTGGGTCTCCAGTGACTGGCGTGCCAGACGGCGCAGATTCTCTTCATCTTCGACGAGCAGGATGGTTTCGTGACCGGGGCTGGGTTGATCTTGCGGGAATTCGGGCTGCGTGGCCAGAATTTCTCCGGTGGCGCTGAAGCGCGGCAGGTAGATCTTGAATGAAGTCCCCTTGCCGGCTTCGCTGTAGAGCCAGATGTAGCCTTCGCTTTGCTTGACGATGCCATAAACCGTGGACAAGCCGAGTCCCGTGCCCTTCAATCCCTTGGTGGTATAGAAGGGCTCGAAGATGTGGGCCTGGGTCTCGGCGTCCATGCCCATGCCAGTGTCGCTGATGGCGAGCATGACGTAGTCACCGGGCTTTACCGGAGCATGGAAGCGGGCGTAGTTGGCGTCGAGCGTGACGTTGGCGGTTTCGATGGTCAGCTTTCC
>JBOGLD010000147.1:0-19589 GCA_050745885.1 Terriglobales bacterium | reverse complement strand
GAGATCGGAGGAACACCGATTCTGGTTCACACCTTGCGCAAGTTCGCAGCCAGCCCGGAGGTCGCGGAAATCTATGTGGCCCTGCGCGCCAACGAGATTGCGGGCTTTCAAACTCGCTTGGAAGCAGACAAGCAACTTTCGGACAAAAAGATTGAGCTAGTGGAAGGCGGCGAGCACCGCCAGCAATCCGTGGCCAATGCGATCGCGGCAGTTGCAGCGGCGCCGGATGACATTGTTCTCGTGCACGACGCGGTGCGCCCCTTCGTGACCGCAGAAATCATTCACGACGTGATCGAGGCTGCCAGAAAATATGGTGCGGCCATCGCAGGAATGCCGGCCATGGACACCATCAAACAAGTGGAACGTACCTCCGAAGGCGCCGTGATCACGGCAACCGTGCCTCGGGAACGGGTGGTGATGGCCCAAACTCCACAGGGATTTCGGCACGATGTGATCAAAAAGGCGTTCGATGAAGCCACGGCGGACGGCTTTGTCGGCACCGATGAGGCTTCTCTGGTCGAGCGCTCGGGCCATGAGGTAGTGGTGGTGATGGGATCGCCGCGCAATATCAAGATCACCACTCCGGCAGACATGGAGCTCGCGGAGTTTTACCTGAAACGGTAAGGGCGGCCACGGATTTTCACGGACCACACCAACAGGCACTCAACCGATGACCAGTATGATGATGCCAGCGCGTCTCGGCCAACGGCCAACGACTAACGACTAACGACAAGACTGGAAACCTTGAAACCGAATACCCGCATCGGCTACGGTTGGGATTCTCACGAATTCAAGCGCGGCATTCCGCTGAAGATCGGCGGCATTGCCCTGCCGCACCCCAAGGGCCTGGGGGGCCACTCCGATGGCGATGTTCTGTTGCACGCCATCACGGACGCCCTGCTGGGAGCGATCGCCGCCCCTGATATTGGTTCGCTCTTTTCCCCTTCCGATGCGCGCTGGAAAGGGGCAGACTCCGCCCTGTTCCTGGCCGAAGCGGTCAAGCGCGTAAGAATCGCCGGCTATGCGGTGGTAAATGTGGACTCGACTCTGATTCTGGCTGCGCCCAAGATTGGCCCGCACGCTGCCGCGATTCGCGCCCAGGTGGCCAAGTTGACGGGAATCCCCGCGGATTGCGTAGGCGTGAAAGCCAAGACCCCCGAAGGCATGGGAACTGACAACGCCGCGATTGCCCATGCCGTCGTGCTGCTGGAGAGAAAAGCGGCCAAGCGTGTTGGAATCAGGAAAGCAAAATCGTCAGACTAAGCTGATCCCCTTCGTTCTCAGCGTGTTTCAAATTCCCGTACCAGCTTGCCCGGTCTCGCCCGCGCCGCTTCAATCAGCGCTCGGAAGATTGCCCGTGAGGCTTCATCATCTTCGACGGAACGCTCAGGGTGCCACTGCACGGCCAGGACAAAATGATCAGGAGATGTGCCCTCCAATGCTTCGATGACTCCATCCTCAGGACATCGGGCCACAACGCGAAGGCCGTCGCCGATCAATTCCGCAGATTGATGATGGCTCGAGTTGACCGCCATCGCCGGCACGGCGTGCTGCCCCGCCTGGACATCCCCAACAACAATCTTGCTGAGCCTCGATCCCGGGTCCACGGCTACCGTGTGCGCGATGGTCACGTTTCTTCCCGCCTCGTGATTCACCGTCGACTCGATGTGCTGCAAGAGGGTCCCGCCACGATTCACATTCAGGATTTGCAAGCCGTAGCAGATGCCGAGCACGGGCTTGCGCAGACTATAAGCATCCTGCAGCAGCAGTTCGTCGACGGCATCGCGTCCGGGATCGGCCGGCGCCGTCTTGGGGTGGGTTGGAGCCTTGTATTTCATGGGTCCTACGTCGGCCTTGCTTCCCGGCAAGAGTATCGCGTCGCAGCCCTCGATCAGCCGCATGACTTCCGCGGGCGATTGATCCAAAGGAATCCGGACCGGCTCTCCGCCCGCCATCTCGACGGCACGCAGGTACTGCGGCAAGGCCCGCTCCGCATACTCCGGATCTGCGGCGTGGGGAACGGGGATGGCGACGCGGGGCGACATACAGTGATTGTATCGGCTACATCGAAACGTTGTTAGAGCGGCCAATCTTGCGCGAAGACAGTCACAGGGCCCGCAGCGCCGCAATCACGTTCTTATCCTGCCCCGGAAATACGGTGCGCAGATCCAGCAGCACGCGGCCTTCCTCAACGCGAGCGATGACCGGCGGATCTCCGGCCCGCAGACGCGCGGAGATTTCGTCGGCGCTGAGTCCCTCGCGGGTCACGGCCAGCAGGCGGGTGGGCAGCACCGCCGAGGGAGCCGCGCCGCCTCCGATCACCGATTCGCCGTCAGTCATCTCAACCGTCAATCCCAACGATCGGATTGCGGCAACAGCTTCCGCGCGCTGCGCGATTTCGTCTTTGGACAAATGCATCAGGCGCAACGCGGGAATCGAGTCGTGGTCATGTTTTACGTAGGCCAGCAGCGTGGACTCCAGCGCAGCGTAGATCAGCTTATCCACGCGCAGCGCCCGGAACAGAGAATTGGCCCGCATCCGCGTAATCAGATCGCCCCGGCCGCTGAGGATGCCGGCTTGCGGACCGCCCAGCAGCTTGTCTCCGCTGTAGCTGACCACATCCACACCGGACCGAAGACTATCGAGGACGCCCGGCTCTCCACTGACTCCGATGGAGCGCAAATCGAAGAGCGCGCCGCTGCCCAGATCTTCCATCAGCGGGATGCTTCGCTTGCGGGCCAGAGTCGCCAGCTCTTCGATTGCCGGCTGTTCGGTGAATCCCGTGATCTGGAAATTGGAGCGGTGCACCCGCAGCAACAGGCGGGTCTTTTCATTGATCGCGCGCTCGTAATCGGCCACCCGGGTGCGGTTGGTTGTGCCTACTTCCCGCAAAGTGGCGTTCGACTTCGACATGACATCCGGAATGCGGAATGACCCGCCAATCTCGACCAGTTCTCCGCGCGAGGCGATGACTTCGCCACCCTCCGCCAATGTATTCAGCGCCAGCAGGACCGCGGCCGCGTTGTTGTTGACAACGATGGTGGAGATGTCCAGCGTTGTACCGGCGCCCTCGCTCGCGAAAGCCTTGTCCAGCAACTTGCGAAACAACCGGTCAACGTGGATATCGCGTTTGCCCCGGTCACCAGTTTCTATATCGAATTCCAAATTCGAATATCCGGACGAAGCCTCGCGAACATGTTCCAGCGCCGCAGCCGCCAGCGGGGCGCGTCCGAGGTTGGTGTGGAGGATGACTCCGGTCGCATTGATCACCGGGCGCAGCGAATAGCTCAGCGACTGCCGGACCTGACGCTCGATGGCGTCCGCTATCCCGGAAAGAGCGAGGTTAACGCCATTTGCATCCAGTCTCGCGGCGGCAATCTCGGCGCGCAAGCGGGTCAGCACGGCACGGGCAGCGTCAATCACAGCCGCCGATCCTTCCCTGGAAACGATTGCGGCTAACTCGGGGCCGTGCAGCAAATCATCGACCGAGGGAAGTTTGCGGTAGAGACCGGTTTTGGAAGGGGCAGGCACCGGGGTAATTATCCCATTCAGCCCGCAGGAAGCCAAAAAAGACTGCCCGCCGCCTTTGACTTTGATTCTGACTTCCGGCTTTCGCGGGCGGGGGCGCCCGCGCCACATACACACACACGGCCTATCCTACCTCCACCAGCCCGTAGGTTTTTTGCCAGTGGGTGCGCATGTGGCGTAGTGCGCGATCGATTTCTTCTCTTGACACTTCTTCGTTGGGTCCGGCCAGCACGGCGGCGGCTTCACGTTTGGCGGCTTCCAGGAGCTGGCGGTCGCGAATCAGGCTAGCGACCTGGAAGCTTGGCATCCCGGCCTGGCGGGTGCCGAAAAACTCACCCGGGCCGCGCAGTTCAAGATCGAGCTCGGCAATCTGGAAACCGTCGGTGGTACGGACCATGGCGTCGAGGCGGCGTTCGCCATCCTCGGAAATTTTTCCACCGGTCATGAGAATGCAAAAGGATTTGGCAGCTCCGCGGCCGATGCGTCCGCGGAGCTGGTGCAACTGCGCCAGACCGAAACGCTCCGCATGTTCGATCACCATCACGGTGGCGTTGGCCACATCGACTCCGACTTCGATCACGGTGGTCGAAACCAGAATGTCCACCTCGCCTTTTTGAAACCGCCGCATCACGTCTTCTTTCTGATCGGGATGCAGGCGGCCATGCAGAAGGTCGACCCGCAGCTCGGGAAATATCTTCTTGCTGAGCTCTTTGTGCATCTTGAGCGCGGCCTTGAGTTCGGTTTCTTCATTTTCCTCGATCACGGGATACACAACATAGGCCTGGTGGCCGGCCGCCACTTGCTTGCCCACGAATTGCCAGACTTCGCCGGCCCGGTCATCGGAGACGCGGCGGGTGACAATGGGGGTGCGGCCGGGCGGCATTTCGTCGAGGATGCTGATGTCGAGATCGCCGTAGAGAGTCAGCGCCAGGGTGCGGGGGATGGGCGTGGCGGTCATGACCAGCACGTCGGGGTCGGCCTGGGTTGCCGAGCTTTGCTCGGCTGGGCGGACGAGGGCGTCCGCCCCTACGTGGCTTGTGGCGACGGCCTCGTCGGCGGATTTCTTCATCAGTTTGAAACGCTGCATCACGCCGAAGCGGTGCTGTTCGTCTACGATCACCAGGCCCAGTCTGGCGAACTCTACTTTTTGCTCAATCAAGGCGTGGGTTCCGATGACCAGTTGCGCGTTGCCCTGGGCGATGTGGCGGCGGATTTCGCGTTTGCGGTCTTCTTCGAGCGAACCGGTGAGGAGCACGATGCGGTAACCGGCATTCTCCAGGATTCGCCGGGCGGAAAAATAGTGCTGCTGGGCCAGGATTTCGGTCGGCGCCATGAGTGCGGCCTGGTATCCATTCTCCAGGGCGATGATGGCCGCCTCGAAGGCCACAATGGTCTTACCCGACCCGACATCGCCTTGCAGCAGACGCCGCATGGGAAACGGCTTTCCCATGTCGGAAGCGATTTCCCTGAGCACGCGCTTCTGCGCGGCGGTGGGATGGAAAGGCAGAATTTTCTTGATCGCTTCGCGCGCCCGATTGTCCAGGCTGAACGCGATTCCGGTTTGCGCCTTCTGCTCGCGCCGTTTGAGTTCGAGTCCCAACTCCAGGAAAAAGAGTTCTTCGAAGATGAGCCGGATGTGGGCCGGGGTGCGGGACGCTTGCAGGTCCTGAAAGCTCTCGCCGGGATCGGGCCAGTGGACGTGCCGCAGCGCGTCCCGCGGTGAGATCAGGCTCAAGTGACGGCGCACGGCAGCGGGAATGGGGTCCGCGAGCTGGGGAGAGAGGTTCTCCAGAACGGTGTGGATGATGCGGCGAAACCAGCGCGGGGTAAGGCGGCCCTGGCCGGCGGACTCGTAAATGGGGACGATCCTGCCCACTTCGAGCGAGGCGGCCGCTTTCTGTTCTCCCGCGTCGGCCTCCTCGGAGGCGTCGCCAAGAATTTCGAACTGGGGCTGCACCAGTTGCAATTCGCCGCCCCGCTCCTGCTCCACCTTGCCGTAAAGAGCCACAAGCTGACCGGGTTTAAAGCGGTCGCGCAGATAGGTAGCATTGAACCAGATGCACTTCAGCCGGCTTCTGCCCTGGCCGGCAGTCATTTGAAAGATGGGCATGCGGCGGGTACGAAACAGGCCCGAAGTGCGGACTTCGGCAATGACCGTCGCCATTTCTCCCGGCCGCAGTTCGGAAATGCCACGCGGGTTCACGCGATCTTCGTAGCGGAAGGGCAGGTAATGAAGCAAATCGTCGACCGTATGAATGCCCTTGGCGCCCAGCACCTCGGCCAGGCGCGGGCCGATGCCCTTCACATATTGGACCGAGGTGCTCAACTCCAGCATGTCAGAGATGTTAGCAGGAGACCGGCGGTTGGCACTTGACGGGAGCAGCCTCTGAACGCTCATCATGGAACCTCCAGGAGGGCCGTACCGGTGTCTAAGCCATGGGTGAGAAATTTCGTCCACTCCCTGGTCGCAGTTGTGGCGGGGAACGCGGCTTATTTTCTGCTGATGCCCTATCTTCCGCTCCAGGCCCGTCACCTACCGTTTCGCATCGACCTGGGGCTGGTGGTGGATTGCTGGTTCTGTCTGGTCGCGTTAGGTGCGGTCAAAATGCTGAGCCGCTACAGGCGCGACTCCAAAAGGCAGAAATCATGAGGTTTTTTGGCCTTTCCCCTCGTTACTTTCGGAACCTCGGTCAGGTTCCGCGGCGAGTTACAATCCGGCTGGGCTAATGCAAAAAATCGCCATCCTCTACGACGCCAGCCAGGCCGTACTGTCCACCTTCGACCTGGACGAAGTGCTACAGCGCATCCTGCTGATTGCGCGCGACTACTTCCACCTGCAGAATGTCGCTATCTTCCTCTTAGATAAGGGGACAGACCAGCTTTGCATCCGGTCCCAGATTGGCGGCGAAACCGGACTTGAGGACGTCCGGATGAGAATCGGCACGGGGTTGATTGGCACTGCCGCCGAGAAGAAGCGGCCCCTGTACGTGCCGGACTTCACGAAAGAGAGCCGCTATCAGCCGTGGGGAAAGAAGACTCGATCTGAGCTGGCGATTCCGCTCATGGTCCGGGATGAAATGGTGGGCGTGCTGGATTGTCAGAGTGAAAATCCGGACCATTTTGATTCCGAAACAGTTGACCTGCTGACCCTGTTCTCCACCCAGGCTTCGATGGCCCTGCAGAATGCTCGGCTGTATTCGCTGGAACGCCGACGGGCTTTGCAACTGGAGGCGATCAACGCGGTTGCCCGGGAGACTACGGTCGTACTGGACGTGAAAGAACTGCTGTCCAAAGCCTGCCGGAAGATTCGGGAAGCGTTCCAGGTCTCTCAGGTTTCGATGCTGGTCAAGGAAGACGAAGACCTGGTGTTGCAGTCGAATGATGGCAACCTGACGCCCCGTATCCCAGAGGGCGGAAAAGTGCCTGCGGGCGCAGGTTTGTGGGGGCAAGCTCTGCGCGAGAGCAAGACTGTGATCGGAAATGACTTAAAGGCCGATCCGGATGGTGTGCGCATCTATCTGGAAACAGGCTCTCAGATGTGCATTCCGCTGGTTTCCTTTGGGCAGACCCTGGGCGTCCTGGTTCTGGACAGCGCCCAGCCTGGTTCCTTCGGTGGCAGCGATATTCAGTCGCTCGAATCCGTTGCCGACATCTGTGCAACTGCGATTCAGAATGCTCACTATGTGGAGCGCGTCAAGCGCCTGGCCTATCTGGATGGTCTGACCGGAATCTTCAACCGCCGTTACTTCGAGTTGCGAATCCAGGAAGAACTGGAGCGCTCGCGGCGCTTCGACTCTGGCATGTCAGTGATCATGGTGGATATCGATCAGTTCAAGCGGCTGAACGATGAATTCGGCCATCTGTTGGGCGATGAAGTGCTGCGCCAGGTTTCCTCGATCTTTTCCCAGCAGTTGAGGAAAATCGACGTTGTCTGCCGCTACGGAGGAGAAGAGTTTGCCATCCTGCTCTCGCAAACCAGCCAGCAACAAGCCATGAGCATAGCCGAGAAATTGCGGCGAATGGTGGATAGCTGGCAGTTTCCCGGAGTGCCGCAACCGGTCACCATCAGTGTCGGGGTGGCCACCTGCCCCAATCACGGCAACACTCGCGAAGAGCTGGTAAAAGCGGCCGACGCCGGCTTGTACGCCGCCAAACAAGCGGGGAGGAACTGCGTTCGAGAAGCCCCGTCGGTCGAGGCCCTGGCCCTGGGAATAGGCCGATAGACGACTTCCGGTGGAAATGAGCTTTAGATATCTGCCTCAGGCTGTTGCCAGACCTTCACCTTTTGATTCTCCTGAATTTCTCGTTCCTGATCCTTGAGTTCGCGTTCCAGTTCGCGCATCGCCTGCTTCAGCTCTTCCTGATGGTTGCGCAGTTCCTGGGTGGCTTCCTCCACGCTTGGCTTTATTCTCCGGATCGCGCGTTCGATTTCTGGCTTCATGCGTGCGACCTCGGATTGGGCCTGGCTCAAGTCAATCACAGTTTCAGCGTCGGTGTCAGGAGTCTCGGAACTCTCGCCCAGATCGAGAATCCGCGACTGGTCGCGGCCGGGCATGGTCAAGGTGAGATTCTGTTCCTTCTTTTCCCGAATGATGCTGACTGTGACCGCGTTGTTTTTGCGGCGGTGGATGGCATGGGTAAAATCGCCGCTGTCACTGATGGATTCTCCGTTGACTTTCACAATTACATCGCCCGCCCGGAACCCGGCTTGCTCGGCAAGGCTGCCTTTTTCCACAGATCGCACCAGAACCCCCCGGCCGTTTTTCGCGCCGAAGAAGTCGCCCAGTTGCGGCGTCAGGTTTTCCACCATCAGCCCGCTACGCGCGGAGGAATGCACCACCACGATGGAGACCGGCAGATCCATGTCGGGAACAAAGGGAGCCGCCGGTGTCGCGGGCATGGCCGGCATCGCGGGCATGGCCGGCATGGCAAAGGTAAAGGTCTTGCCTGGTCCCGGCATGGCAAAAACCTTGCGGCGATCCGCCAGCCGCGCCTTGAGGGTCAAGGCCTGGCCATCCCGGCTGATTCCGAGGTTCACGACCCGTTCCGGAGGAATTTCGCGGATCATACGGCGCAATTGCTCCACGCTCTCCACCTGATTGCCGTTGATGGTGAGAATTACGTCGTGCTCCTTGAGTCCCGCCTTGCCGGCGGGAGCATCCTGGTCGACCAGGGTCACCTCCACGCCGTGTTCTTCTTTCAGTTTCAGCTCGCCCAGGCGATCGGCGGTCACGTCGCGAGTGTCAACGCCCAGATACGATCCGCCCCCGAAGTCCTCACTCGAATATCCGAAGGTCTCGCTGAAGGGCTCCTGCGAACATAGCTGCCCGCCATTCGCGACCGCCGCGAATATCGGCAACACCAGCATTGCGAGGATGGCTCTACGCATGTTCGTCCCCCTTTATATTTCTCAAACTCAGCGGCTGGCGAGAAAGGTGATGTCTCCGGTGGTGGTGCGTACCTTCAACGTCGGACCTCCACCATTCAAGTTGCCCTCGGCCGTGGCGCTACCGGGACCCCACTCGCCTCCTTCAGTGGTCACTCGAATCTCGGAGAAATCGGAGCGGATACGATGGCCGTTCGCCAGATCGATAGATGCCCGGATCGTGATGTTCAGCGAGGGCGCCAGGTAAACCGTGATGTCTCCGGCGGAAGTTTCCAGCACCGAATCCGCGCGGTCTCCTCCGGAAACGAACTTGGCCACAATGCCGCCAGCTCCGGTCTCAGCCCGGGCCGCAGGCACTCCATTGAGCGTAATGCTGCCTCCGCCGGTCTCAGCCCGCACCGCCCCGGTGGCCGAGCTCAGACGAATACTTCCGCCCCCGGTCTCGATTTCCGCCGGGCCGGCAATCTCGCCCAATTCGATACTGCCACCGCCGGTTGTGACCTTCAGGGGCCCGGAGCAATGTTGCACCTCGATGCTTCCGCCCCCGGTTTGGAGCACGGCACCCTGCATGCCGGAGACCACCACCACGCTGCCCCCGCCGGTCTCGGCATTGATCTTCCCCTTGGCGGAAGCCACCTTGATCCCGCCGCCGCCGGTGCGCAGGGTAAGGTCCCCACCCACAGTTCCCACATCGATGCTGCCGCCACCGGTCTCGACGCTGATCATGCCACCGATATCATCGAGGTGGATGCTGCCTCCGCCGGTTTCACCTTCCACCCGGCCGGCGATGCCGGTCGCGGTGAGATCACCACCTTCAGTTGCGACTTTCACAAGATCAGTGTTCCGCGGGACGTTGATTACGAATTCGCTGGACGATCGGTGGGGCTTGCTGCCTTGCCATTCGCCCAACACCCAGGCGGTGTCGCCGCGAACATAAGCACTGATTTTGTAGGATTCGAATTCGTGGCGGGCCTTCTCCTCGGACGAGGCATACGAACGACTCTTGATCACATAGTTGATTGTCTGCTGCGAACCGCCCACAACCCGTACCACGCCGGAATCCACTTTCACTCGCAGATTCTTCACCGCAGGCAGAGAGCCGGTGATCTGCCGCGACCACCTGCCATTTTCCTGGTAGACCCGGGTCTGTTCGTCGGGACGCGCTTCCTGCGCTACCGCCAGGGGCAGGAGCAGCAGTATTACCGCGAAGATTTTAGGAACTCTATTCAACTGTCACCTTCCGATCCGTACTTGCCGCGCTCAGACTGGCTCGAATCGCGGGTCAAGCACTCAACCGTAGACGTCTTCTCGACCGGTGCTTGCCTCAGTCGATCCCCGACATCTGCGACAGCAGATTTCGGGCCTGCGTACGGATGTACAGATTTTGATCGTTCTCCGCCAGCTTTTGCAGCACCACGCGCACGCTGCTATCGGCACGCACCGGCTCCAGCAGGTGCAAAGCCTGGGTCCGTATGCCGGGATTGGAATCGTTCACCAGGGCCTCGAGTACGGCATCGCGCACGCGCACGTCGTCCTTCACGTAAGAACCGAGTCCTTCGATTGCCTTCAGCCGCACTCCGGGATTTGAGTCATAGCGCAAGGCATACAACAGCGCCTCGCGCACCCGGATATCGTTCGGCGCCTGGGTCAGCAGGTCCACGGAGTCCATGCGCACGCCTGAGTTGTAGTTGTTCCGGGTGGCAAACAGCAGCAGCTGCTGGATGCGCTGATCGTTGAGCGAGCCCTGCGCCTCCTGGGTAGACACCGTGTTGTAGCGGATGCTGATCTGAGAGGACCCAGGCTGTTGTGAAATGGACTGGATGCCGGTGATGGAAGATTCCGTGGGAGCCGCGGCGGAGAGATCGACCGGGTTTCGGCCATTCATCACTTGATAGGTAGCGCCGATTCCGCCCGCAAAGCCCACGATGAAGATCGCCGCCGCCAGTGCCGGAGCCAGCTTGATGGGGCGAAGCCAGGCGCCCGGGTCGAACACCAGACGCTGCCAGAAGCCGCCCTGTTCGGTGGTTTCGAGCGCCTCCTGCAGGCGCATGCGCGAGGCGGTAACCAGATTGGGAGAGGGCTCCTCCACGGGAAGCCGGGAGAGCAGGCCATGAAGCTGGCGGGCTGCTTTCAGCTCGGCGGCGCAGCCGGTACAGCGCGCCACGTGCTGCTCCAGTTCATAACGAGCGTCGTCGGGCAGCTCGTTGTAGATGTGCAGCAGAATATTTTCCTGCACCCATTCGCATTTCATAATTTCACCCCTTCGCAGGGGAAGTGTGGGACGGACACTGTTGTCCGCCGCCTTTGACTTTGACTTTCAGCTTTGCAAACCTCTCTCATCGCATGTCCGCCAGAGAGCCACGCAACTTCTGGGTGGCCCGGAATAACGTATTCTTTGCCGTTTCTTCGGTCGTATTCAAAATCTCGCCTACCGTCCTCAATTTGAGTCCCTGATAATGCTTCAACTCGAATACCATGCGCTCGCGGGGCGTGAGTTTATCGAGAGCATGGTTGATGCGCGTTCCCAGTTCGCGGCGCATGAGATCGCGCTCCGGGTTGGCGCCGGCTCTGCCGTCGGGCACCTGAGCCAGGAGATCGTAAGCCTCGCCTTGCCCATCCACCGCGACCGGCGCGTCTTCCTTGCGTACCTGCTTCTTCCGCAAGTGGTCGAGACAAAGATTGGTCACGATGCGGTAGATCCAGGTGTAGAAGGAGCACTCGAAGCGGAAGTTGCCCACGCTCTTGTACGCCTTCAGAAAAGCGTCCTGATAAATGTCCTGGGCTTCGTGCTCCGACCCGGTCAGGTGCATGGCCAGCCGGAGCACCGCCTGGTCGTAGTTCCGCACCAGTTCCTCGAAGGCGGCGCGATTGCCGCGCTGTGCCTCGCGGACCAGCAACGTGTCATCGATACGGCCTGAACTGTGCCCAGCCATTTGGCCCCGAGCGAGGGGGTCCTGGGATTCGTTGCTTTGTTCCACCCCGCGACTCGCGTCCGGATGCGAGCCGCCAACCGCTAGATGTACTGCCCATGCATCGGCCGGCATCTCTTCGTTGTCCTCGACTAAGCCGGGTGCCCTGCCGTTCTCCCCGGTTGCATAGCTATGGACGTGGCAGCCAAAGAACCGTGAGCACAAATTATAGGAGTTTGGCACTGTCCGTGCCTGGCTTAGTGCGGCACTGCCATGAAGGACAGCCAAGGCGGGGATAGGTAGTTGCGGAGGACGTAATATTCATTCTCCGGCCGGTCATCCTGCAGCGCTGGAGCCTGGGGCGCGCCAGCGGTCATCTGGTCGAGAGTCAGCTCCCGGCTGAGGATAATCGCGAACTGACGTTCCGCCGTGGGTTCGGGGCCCCATTCGACCAAATCCTGCGCCGCCTTGGCAGGCATGCGCTCCGCCAGGTCGTGGGCGGTCCGCAAAACTATAGGCTGACTGCTGGCCAGGAAATGGAACCCCCGGTTATCCAGGGAGTGAAAAACGCGAACATAAGGGAAAGATTCCTCGAGCGCCCGCGCGACCGCAGCTTTTACCACGGCATCACCACGGGGCAGCCATTGTTGCAGAATGCCTCCCGGCTTGAGCCGCCGCTTTATGATCGAATAGAACTCCTTCGAATAAAGCAGGCTGGTGCCCGCCGCTTCCACCGGCGGTGGCGGGTCGATGGTGATGACGTCATATGGTTCCGAACTCCGTTCGAGATAGCGGCGGCCGTCGTCAATCACCAGCCGCGACAACGGAGAGCGCAGCAGCGCCGGACCATCGGGATGGTAGTACGAGAACAGGCGGGGCACGCTGGGAACCAGCTCCACGGCGGTGGTCTGAATGCCCCACGAAAGCAACGAACGATAGGTAGTGCCCATGCCGAAGCACACCACCAGCGCGCTTTTCGGAGCATGATCGAGGGAGGCCAGCGGCAGGTGCGCCATCAGCTTGGTCATGGGAGTCAAATAGGTGATTCCGATTCCATTCACCAGCAGCCGCTTGTTCATCCCCTCGCCCGTCGCAATGACGGTGGCCGTATTGTCGCGAAGCACCTCGTAATGGGCAAACTGGTCCTCGAAGCCCTTGATGGTAAACGTCCCCACCAGCGCCAGCCCTGCGAGCGCGTACGAAAGCTTGCGTTGCAAAGTCTGCCGGGCTGCTTCTTCCGGCCCCACCGACCATCGCTGCGCCACGCCGATAATCAACCAGGGGAGTGCGAATGCGAACAGCACCCAGCGCTCGCTGATCAGGGGCAGCAGAATGAAGCCTGCGACCAGGGGTCCAACGATGCAGCCGACGACATTGACCGCATACGCCTTGCCTGCCTGATCGGGATCGCCGCCCGACCAGCGGTCCACCAGCATCGGCGTCACGAATCCCAACACGGCCGAGAAGGGCGCGATGCCGAGCACCAGCCGCAGCAGCCCCGGATGCAATTCCGGGACCCGAAATTGAGGACTGGTTGTAACCAATGGCAGCAGGCAGACGAATCCCAGCACGCCCCAGACCAGTCCGCCTTCCTGATCATGGGCGCGGCTCCAGTAGCGGTAGACGCGCGATCCCGTAAAAGTCGCCGCCAGATATACGCCAAGAATCGCCGCGAAGGCGTACACCACGGTACTGAGATAGGGAGTGAACTGACGGATCCACACCACCTCCGCGCCCATGCTGGTGAGCCCGGTAAGAAACAGCAAGACCAGCGGTTTGTTGCCGCTTGCGGACGAAACCACCGGCGTTGCCGGCGATGGCTGAATTTCCACGGCGACCGATCTGCGGAGCGTCAGGCCCGTGGCCAGTACAAACAGCAGGCCATTCAGCAGTGCTCCAACTTTCAGCGTGCCGCAAAATCCGTACATTTCGATCAGCAGCAAGGGCACGGTCGCACCCGCCACCGCGCCTAAGACATTTGCCAGGTACAGAAAGCTGAAAGACCGGTGGGCTTCCCGGCGGAAGCTGTTGTTGATGGCCAGCATGGCTAGCGGAATGGTTGCCCCCATGCAGGCGCACCACGGGACCAAGATGAGCGCAACCCAGCAGCCGGAAAAAACGTAGTAGGCCGGCGACGAAGAAATCGAAATCCGCTCCAGCAGGCTTCGTCCCCACAACAGCTCCGCCGGCACTGCCAGCGCGGAAATTCCGATCAACAATTCGGCGAATGCGTAAAGGCGCAGGGCGGGAAACTTGATGCGTTCCGCATGCTTTCGGATCGCGTAACCCGCTCCCCACGAGCCCAGCCCGAGCCCGGCCATGAACATCGAAAGCACAATCGAGATCAAGGCGCTGGTGACGCCGAATTGCGCCATCGACAACCGGAGCCAGACAATTTCGTAGAGGATGCTGCAGAACCCGGAGACGAAGAAGAACAGGAAAAACCATCCCATCAAGCCGCCTCGGGGAGGAACTCTTTGCGTTCTTTACGGCAGTTCCTGGTGACTTTTGCGGTCAAGATCATGACTTGCCGCACGATCAAAGGCTTAACCGCAAAGTGGGCCGGGACCTCGCAAAGTTCGCCAAGAAAACCAGCATAAAACGATTTAGAACGCTGCCTCCCGCAGCCGAAGACGGCGGGCGTGGGAGACCGCGCCGGGACCGCAAGCGGATCTACTCTGCCGCTGCTTCTTTTTCGATGACTACTTTCAGATGCGTGGTCACATCCTTGTGCAGCTTGACCGGCACGGTGAACTCGCCCACGGTCTTGAGCGGCTCGTGGATCTGAATCTTGCGGCGGTCCACTTCAAAGCCCTTCTTGGCCAGCGCGTCAGCGATATCACCGGAGGTGACCGAACCAAAGAGCTGGTCGTGTTCGCCGGAGCGCCGCTGGAAAGCAACCGATACCCCTTCGAACTGCTTGGCCAGGGCTTCAGCGCTGGTCTTTTCCTTGGCGGAACGGCGGACGGCCGCGGCCTTCATCTGCTCGATGACCGCCTTGTTGCCTTTCGAGGCTTCGATGGCAAGCTTATGGGGCAGCAGATAATTGCGTCCGAAACCCTCGGCGACTTTCACTACGTCGCCGCGCGAGCCCAGTTTGGGCACATCTTCCTTCAGAATGACTTCCATGGTGACTCCCTATAGAAATTCTCTCGCCACTGATCTACGCGGATTTTGACGGATCAGATTCCGGAAGAAAACAATCCGTGAAGATCCGCGCAAACCGTGGCCGGGTTCTATTACGAGGCGCGTCCGGCAAACGGCAGCAGGGCGATATTCCGCGCCTGCTTGATGGCCAGGGACAAACGTCGCTGGTGAGGCGTGCAAACCCCGGTCAAACGCCGGGGAACAATCTTGCCACTCTCCGCCACGAACTGGGCGAGCAGCCGGACATCCTTGTAATTGATGGCCTCAATTTTCTCCACGCAAAACTTGCAGACTTTCTTGCGGCGAAAATATTTGCGCCCGCCTTCGCGGCCCCCCGGGCCGCCGGGCCTGGGGGGACGGCGCTCCCGATCAGGACGATCCCCAAACGAAGGCCGATCTCCGCCCGCCGGACGCTCACTACCAGAACTTGATGCTGCTGTCGCTCTAATTTCTTCAGCCATGATGCTCCTTAAAAATCGTCGTTGGTCCTTGGTCGTTGGCCTTTGGCCCCTGGCTCTCCGGCCGCGGTCGTGGCGTCGGTTCGTACCGAACCGCCAACGACCAATGGCCAAGGACCAACGACCAACGACGGGTTTACGCCGTGACCGCTGCCGTTTCTCCGCCGGCTTCTGCAACCGGGGCGGGCGGCGGGGTCTTGCGCTTGGCGTCGCGGATCGCCTTGATCTTGTCCAGACGCTTCTGCTCCTCGTCGATGCGCACGGTGATGAACTTGATCACCGGTTCAGTGACGCGCAGCCGGCGCTCCAGTTCGTGAATCAGCCCACCGCCGCCCTCCACCGTGAGCAGCACATAGATGCCGTCGTGAAATCTGCGGACCATGTAGGCCAGGCGGCGCTTGCCCATCTTTTCCACGCTCTTGACGTTTCCGCCTGACGACGTGACCGCCGTTTCCAGGGTGGAAATCAGCTTGTCCTGCTCTTCCTCCACCATGTCAGGGCGGACGATAAACATCAACTCATAAGTGCGATTCATTTTCTCTCCATCCACCACGTTCGATTTCGATGTAGGCGCGAGCGTCCCGCTCGTGCTGCAGCGTCACGGACGGCTCCGCACAAGCGAAACGCTCGCGCCTACATGGGCTCGGCCTTCCGGTTGAAGCGGTTCATGGCCGCAGCCGGACCTTCCTTCAGAACTACGTTCACTGCTTCTGCGGCGCTGTCCAGCACTTCGTCCACTTTCTTGAGCTGCGACTTGCGAAAGGGAGTGAGCACAAACTTCACGCCATCCGCAATTTTCCGCTCCGGCGAAATCCCCAGCCGGACGCGCAAAAACTCCTGCGTGCCCAGCGCCGCAATGATCGATTTCATGCCATTGTGGCCCGCCGAACTGCCCCGCTGGCGGATACGGATTGCGCCCAGAGGCAAATCCAGTTCGTCGTAAATCACGATCAGGTCAGTCTCCGGCCTGATCTCATGCTTGGCCACCAGTTCACGAACCGCCATGCCGCTCAGGTTCATGAAGGTCTAGGGCTTGGCCAGCAGCACCTGCTCGTCGCTGATTGCCGTCCGCGCCGTGAGGGCATGACACTGGCGATTTCTCACTTCCACGCCGCAGTCGTTGGCAATGCGGTCAATCGTAAGAAAGCCCAGATTGTGCGGCGTGAACTGGTATGCAATGCCCGGATTGCCCAACCCGACAATCAGTTTCACGCTTGGTCAATTTTCCTCGACCACAAACGCCGTCGAGCTGCGCTCGACCGGACCGCCCCCACACAACAGGCACTACTGCCCAGCTACTTCTTCTCTTTCTTTTCGGGCTTCTCTGCCTTCTCCGGCTTCTCGGCAGCTTCTGCACCTTCCTCGCCTTCGACTTCCTGCTTGCCCTTCTTGATGACTTCGGGCTCGGCGGGAGTGGCGGCGGCGTCTGCGGCAACCGCATCCGCGGCGGGCGCCACTTCTTCCTTGACCGTGGTGATGTGGGCCACGGGCTGGTTCGCCTCGGTGATGAAATGGATCTTCGTCTCATCGTGGGCCAGGTCGGAGACCCGCAGAACTTTGCCAAATACCAACTCGCTGACGTCCGCATCGATGGCGCTGGGAATGTCGCCAGGCAAGCACTCCACTTCCACTTCGCGCAGAATCTGCTCCAGGATGCCGCCCTGCTGTTTCACACCGGCGGCTTCGCCCTTGAGTACGATGGGCACGCTGACCGTGAGCTTCTGGTCCATGGCGATGCGCTTCAGGTCGATGTGCAGCAGCGAACTCTTGATGGGCTCGTACTGCCAGTCCACGATCATGGCTTTGATGCGTTCGCCGCCTTCGACCGCGAGATCGAAAATAGTGTTGTGGCCGGTCGCGGAATGCAGGATGCGGGTCACCTGGCGGGGATCAAGAGTCACGGGCATCGAATCCTTGCCGGCGCCGTAGAGAATGCCGGGAATCTTGCCGCCCATACGTACCCGGCGAGCTACATTCTTGTTGCCCGGAGTCCGCGGTTGCGCTTCTAAAACGTTGCTTTCAGTTGCAGTTGCCATAAATTTAGATTCCTATAAGAACAATCTGCTGACGGACGTTTCTTCGTGAATCGACTGGATCGCGCGTCCGATCAAACCAGCGATGGTAAGCACCTTGATTTTCGGTTCCCGCCTGGCGGCTTCGCTCAACGGGATGGTGTTGGTCACAACGACTTCGCTAATGCAGGACTGCGAAAGATTCTGCACCGCCGGCCCCGAGAGCACCGGATGCGACGCGCAGGCATAAACCTGGATGGCCCCATTTTCCATGAGAGCGCTGGCTGTTTTGACCAGCGTTCCCGCCGTATCAATCAAATCGTCGATGATCAGGCAAGTACGGCCCTTGACGTCTCCGATCACGTTCATGACTTCAGCCACATTCGTCTCCGAGCGGCGCTTGTCGACGATAGCCAGAGCGGAGTCCATTTTCTTGGCAAAAAACCGGGCCCGTTCCACCCCGCCCGCGTCCGGCGAAACCACCGTCAAGTCGGGCAAATTCAGCCGCTTGAAGTGGTCCACCAGTACCGGCGACGCGAACAGATGGTCCACCGGAATGTTGAAAAATCCCTGCAACTGCGGGGCATGCAAATCCACAATCAAGGCGCGATCGGCGCCAGCGGTGGTGAGCAGATCGGCCACCAGCTTCGACGAAATCGGCACCCGGGGCTTGTCCTTGCGGTCCTGCCGGGCATAACCAAAATACGGAATCACCGAAGTGATGCGCCGCGCCGAGGCCCGCTTGAGCGCATCGATCATCAGCAGCAACTCCATCAGGTGCTCGTCCACGGGATGGCAGGTGGGCTGCAGCACGAACACATCCGCTCCCCGGACGTTCTCCTGAATCTGGACGTAAGCCTCGCCGTCGCTGAAGCGCGTGACCTGCGCCTGGCCGCGCGTCAACCCCAGAAAGGCGCAGACCTCATCACACAGCGGTTCGTTGGCCGTGCCACAGAAGATCTTGAACTTGTCGTCCACCCGGCCGCGCTGAGGCTTGCGCTCAGGTTTCTCGTCGGCGTTCATCTGGGCCTTCTTTTCGGTCGCAGTCGCAAGAGTTGCCATGGGGCTTCTGGCTCCTAGCTACTAGCTTCTAGCGTGAACCGCCGCAACTTCGTCCTGGCTAGAAGCCAGGAGCTAGAAGCGGGTTTCTGGCTGGGCCGCTAGGATTCGAACCTAGACAAAGTGCTCCAAAGGCACTTGACCTACCATTAGTCGACGGCCCAGTATCTCCGCCGCCGGCCAGATGGTGTTGAGGAATCCTTCGCTGCGCTCAGGATTTCGGCAGCGGGCTCGGACGCCCGCTAAACGCCTCAACCTACCATTAGTCGACGGCCCAGTAAAAATCAGTTTCAAGTTTCCAGTTCCAGGTTTCAAGTAAAACGCTGTGCCCGCATTATCCACTCGAAACTAGAAACCTGAAACGGGAAACTTTTTCCAGTATTGCCGTCGCGTCAGGGTGGTGGTGACCACTGCCGGTATGCCTTCATGCCGCAATCTGGCCACAGCCTTCTGGCCCGCGGTCCGCGACCGAAACAGCCCATAAACCGCAGAACCGGAGCCCGACAGCGAGGCGTAAAATGCCCCGGCCCGTTCGAGCACACGCTTGACCTCGCGCAATTCGGGATACTTAGGAAAGACGACCTGTTCAAAGTCGTTTTCGATCCCGGTACGGACAAGGTCGAGAAGCGAGGTCTCGGCCCGGCCCCTGCCTTTACTCACAGGGACACCGGATAAAGGTTGACCACTTAGCCACGCAGAAAGTGCGCGACCGAACTCAACCATTCTATCGGAGGGTGAAGAAGGCGTCAATTTGGAGCTGGCATCGGCACGGCCCACGTGGGGACGGCCGCCCTCGGCCGTCCTGGCCGAGCGCAGCTCGGCAGCTCCGCTGTCACCACGCATCAGCGCATCCCAATCGGAAAACGCTTTGGGTGTCGGCACCCCAATCTCGGGCGTAGCCACCACGCAGTAGGCAGGCGCCAGATCCGGCAGCGGATAAACCTCTTCCCCGCGTCCCACCCCGAGGACCGTCCCTCCGACCAGGAACAGCGGCAGATCCGACCCGACCTCAGCCGCAATGCTTAACTTCTCCGCCCCGGGCAATCTTTTCTTCAGCGCAAGTTCCAGCGCCAGCAGCGTAGCCACAGCG
>JBOGLD010000146.1:0-9781 GCA_050745885.1 Terriglobales bacterium | reverse complement strand
AACTGGGAGACCACGAGTACGCTCCCCTCGGCCTGGCCAACAGACTGGTTCATCTTGCCGGCAGCGTCCTCGAAAACCCGCAAGCCAATGATCTTGTCAGCCAGATAGTCGGCAGAGGCTTCTGTGTCTTCACTCGAGACGCCGAGCAGGACCAGCAGCCCACCGCCAATCTCGCCGGCAAGGTCGTTGCCGACGGTAACTCGGGCCCGGCTCACCCTCTGGACCACGGCGCGCATTTCTTATTTCGCCGCTTCCGGCAGCAGCGATTCCTGGCCGGCAACCGCCAGCCAGCGCTGGCCGCGATAGACATAGATGTCAGTGAACCGGACGCGGGCCACGGTCTTGCCCTGCCCGTCCACCAGCGTGGCCAGTCCGCGGATGTAGCCGGAATCGCCAAGCACATGCGGCGTGAGTTAGCTCAGGATGTTCTTGCCAGGACGACGATGGGGAATTTGCGCCAGAGTTTCTGCCCGGTCGTGAAGGTTTCCGCTGGGGTCGGCATCCTGAAATTCGTCGGCGAGGATGCAGCCGACGGCATCGGCGTCGCGCACTTCCAGGGCCTGGGCCCAGGCGTGTTCAATCTCGATGAGGGCCTTGCCGTCTTTGGCCTGATGGGTTGGGCAGGTCGCCGCGGACATCGTAAGCGGGAAGATCGCAAACCAGGCCAGGCACAACAAATGTTTCACGTTTGTTTCCTCATGAAAGGCGGTGCTGCTCATGATACCGCGATGGGCGTACGCGCCTCACCCATGCAGCATCGGCAAAGATAATCCACGGGTTTCCTCACCCGGCTGGTGGGGTCAGCGTAACACCGGGGCAGGGACGGTTGCGAACCCACTCGTCAATAATTTTATCCCTGATTGACGGCGCACTCATTGGCTCTTAGAATCCCGTGTCCTTCCTTTACAAAATCAGGGTGCGGGAGTTGCCACGATGAGCCGGGCCTCTAAACTGTTGCCCCTCGCGGTTGTAGGGCTAATGTCATTCCAGCTTTTGGCCCAGCAAACCGCGGCTTCCTCGTCTCACAACGAAGTTCTGATCAAAAACGCCGTGGTGATGACGGTCACTCACGGCAACATTCAGGGCGGCAGCGTCTACATCAAGGATGGGAAAATCGCTGCCGTTGGCAAGGACGTGAGCGCACCCTCTACGGCAACGGTAATCGATGCCGGCGGCAAGTATCTCACTCCGGGCATCATCGACTCCCACTCGCACATCGCGCTGGACGACGACGTGAACGAGGCCACCAGCCCGATCACTCCGCAAATGATGATGATGGACGCCTTCGATTATCAGGACAAGGCCATCTATCGCGGCCTGGCCGGCGGCGTCACCACGTCGCTGCTGCTGCACGGGTCGGCCAACGTGATTGGCGGCCAGGCAATTGTGATCAAGCACAAGTACGGGGCCAACCGCGATGCGATGCTGTTTCCCGGCGCGCCCCGATCCATCAAGTTCGCCAGCGGTGAAAACCCCAAACGGGTGTACGGCAGCAGGGACCAACTGCCTTCGACCCGTATGGGAAATTTTGCGGTGCAGCGCGCCGCCCTGGTTGAAGCGCAGGACTACATGCGCGAGTGGGACGACTACAACGCCAAAATCAAACGCGGCAACGACGATGCCAAGCCTCCCAAACATGATCTGAAGCTGGAAGCGCTGGCCGACGTTTTGCGCGGCAAGCTGCTGGTGCAGATCCATTGCTATCGCGCCGACGAATTGCTCACCGAGATGGCCATCGCGAAGGAATTCGGCTATAAGGTGCGGGCTTTCCATCATGCGCTCGAGGCCTACAAGGTCGCCGACCAACTCGCCGCCCAGGGCGTGGCCATCGCCACCTTTTCCGACTGGTGGGGCTACAAGCAGGAAGCCTGGGACGCGATTCCGTGGAACGCGGTAATGGCGATGCGCAAAGGAGTGCGGGTGGCGATCAAGAGCGATTCCGAAGATTTTGCCCGCCGCCTGAACCAAGAAGCGGCCAAAACCATGCGCTACGGCGGAGCCACCGAGGAAGAGGCCCTGAAAATGATTACGCTAAACCCGGCATGGATCATCGGCGTCGAAGATCGCGTGGGATCGATTGATGTGGGAAAGGACGCCGATCTGGTGCTCTGGGATGGCTATCCTCTCTCCAGCTTCGGTGTGCCCAACAAGGTGCTGATCGACGGCGACGTTTATTTTGACCGCTCGCTGCCGGGCTTCGGCATGCCCCACTACCGGGAGGGAGAGTGATGGGAAAACAGTCGTCGGTCGTCGGGGTTCGGTCGCTAGGAGTCGTCGTTGGCCGTTGGTCGTTAGTCGTTGGCCAACTGCTCCTGGCTCTCTCTGTTTGCTTTCTGTCGGAGGCATCGTTGGCCCAGCAGAAAACTTTCGTGCTGAAGGGCGGCAAGTTGCTTACCATCTCGCACGGCACGATTGACAACGGCGTGCTCGTAATGTCTGCGGGTAAGATCACCGCATTGGGGTCAGCCGGGTCGGTCGCGATTCCGAAAGACGCGCAAGTCATCGATGTGGCCGGAATGACCGTGTATCCCGGGCTAATCGATTCGGAGAGCTATCTGGGCTTGACCGAGATTTCGGCCGAGGCCAGCACCAACGATCTGATTGAAACCAGCGATGAGATCATGCCCCACATGCACGTGTATGACGCCTTCCACGCCGAGTCGGAATTGATTCCCGTGGCGCGTCTCAATGGGATTACCAACGCCATTGTGGCGCCGCAAAGCCAGGACACGCTGCCCGGCCAGGACTCGTTCATTCAGCTGGACGGTAAATCGGCAAACGACATGCTGCTGGTGCGGGACATTGCCATGCCCCTCAACTTCACCGGCGAGCAGCGACGGAACGAGTCCTGGGAAAAGAGAAAGTTTCCCCAGACTCGCATGGGCCTGGCCGCCCAGTTGCGGCAGGCGTTCATGGATGCTCAGGACTACTCCGACCGCTGGGCCGATTACGAAAAAAAGAGAGCCGCGGCGAAGCCTGATGACAAGAAAAGTCCGCCCTTGGCTCCGAAGCGGGACCTGAAGCTGGAAGCTTTGCTGCCCTATCTACAGGGCAAGAGGCCGATCGTGCTGGCGGCGCAGGAGCCCAGCGATCTGGAAACCGCGGTTGGACTGGCCCGGCAATTCAACTTGAAATTTGTGCTCAACCACATCAGCCACTCCCAACCCGTACTCGACTACGTGGCGGGATTGAAGGTCCCGGTTATCGTTGGACCGATCTACGAAGATCCCAAAAGCTACGAACGTTACGACGCGGTTTACAAGTTGCCGAGCGAGCTGTACAAACGCGGAGTAAAAATCGCATTCGCGTCCTATGACGCTCACGCCGTGCGCAACCTGCCTTACGCGGCCGGCTATGCCTCGGCGTTCGGCCTGCCGCATGATGAGGCGCTCAAGGCGATCACGTTGAATCCGGCGGAAATATGGGGCGTGGCGGACCAGTTAGGCTCGCTCGACGTCGGCAAGACAGCGAACGTGGTAGTCGCGGACGGAGACCCACTCGACGTCAAGACAGACGTGAAGAGGGTTTTCATCGACGGGCAGGAAGTGCCGATGACAAGTCGCCAGACCGAATTGCGAGACAGATATTCCCGGTAGCGGTTGGGTGGGTCGGATCCACACCGTCACTCGCAACGGCGTTGACCCCATGGGCTGACGGAAGTAGGATTCCCTTGGGCGATAAGGCGGCTAAGTTGTTTCCTCCCCGCTCTTCCTTTACAGCAATTCGTACGGGCCAGTACACTATTCGTTCCCTTAAATTCAGGAGGTAGGATTCATGGCTGCCGAAGAAAAAAAAGAGATTGTGGAAAAAGTGAAGCAGATTATCTCTGAGCAGTTGGGCGTGGACGAAAACGAAGTCACTCCCAGTGCCTCGTTCGTCGATGATCTGGGCGCGGACTCACTCGACCAGGTCGAGCTGGTCATGGCCCTCGAGGAACATTTTGGGGTGGAAATCCCGGACGAGGACGCGGAGAAGCTTCGCACCGTGCAGGATGCCATCGCATACATCGACAAGCACGCCAAGGTAAGCAAGTAGGTCAGGCCATAGCCGCGACTTCTGGCGATCCGGGCGTACCGTGGCATCCAAGCAGCGATAGGGGTCCTTCGACTCCATCAGTTCATTCGCAAGCGAATGAACTGACTGCGCTCAGGATGACAACCGTGATGGAGTGGAGCTAGAGGCTGGAAGCCGGCGGCTAGAAGCGTTTCCCCTGCGCAAACCCGGGAGAGTTGCCATCCGTAAAGCGTCCGTAGCGAAAGAGACTGCAAGCGAGGAGAAGCAATGGCAGCCGTTGACGACAAAGTGAAGCAGATTATCGTGGAACAACTGGGTGTGGACGAAGGCGAAGTCACGTCGAACGCTTCGTTCGTGGACGACCTGGGCGCGGACTCGCTGGATACCGTGGAACTGGTCATGGCCTTCGAAGAGGCCTTCGAGATCGAAATTCCGGACGAGGACGCCGAAAAAATCCGTACCGTGCAGGATGCCGTCGATTACATCGGCAAGCACGCGAAAGGCGGGAAGTAGTTGGGACGTAGGGTCGTAGTCACCGGAATCGGCCTGATTTGTGGGGTGGGCAACACCGCGGAAGAGGTGTGGGGAAAACTGCTGGCCGGCAAGAGCGGCGTGGCCCGCATCACCCAGTTCGATCCCACCCAGTTTGCCTGCCAGATTGCCGCCGAAGTCAAGAATTTCGATCCTCTGCAATTCATCGAAAAAAAAGAGCTGAAGAAGATGGGGCGCTTCATCCATCTGGCCATGGCGGCTGCGGATGAGGCGATGAAGGCTTCGGGTTTGCAGGTCACACCCGAAATTTCCGAGCGCGTAGGGGTCCACATCTGGTCCGGAATCGGCGGATTCGACGTGATCGAACGCGAACATATCAACCTGCTGAACGGCGGGCCGCGCAAGATCTCCCCCTTTTTCATTCCAGCCGCGATCGTCAACCTGGCGGCCGGGCACGTCAGCATCCGCTACCACGCCCGCGGGCCTAACGAAGCCACCTGCACGGCTTGCACCTCGAGCGCTCAGTCCATCGGTGACGCCTTCAAGATCATCGCCCGTTGCGACGCCGATGTGATGATCGCGGGCGGCACGGAGGCCGCCATCACTCCCATGGGAGTGGGCGGGTTCGCCGCCATGCGCGCGCTCTCCACCCGCAATGACGATCCCGAGAAGGCCAGCCGCCCCTGGGACTCGGGCCGCGACGGATTTGTAATTGGCGAGGGCGCCGGCATTCTGGTGCTGGAAGAGTTGGAGTTTGCCCGCCGCCGCGGGGCCCATATCATGGCTGAAGTCGTGGGCTACGGCATGAGCGGAGATGCTTACCACATCACGCAGCCGGCGGAAAATGGCGACGGCGCCTACCGCGTCATGCTGAACACGCTGCGCGACGCCAAAGTGCAGCCGGAGCAGGTCCAGTACATCAACGCCCACGGGACTTCGACTGATATTGGCGACAAACTGGAAACCGTGGCCATCAAGCGGGCCTTCGGCGAGCACGCCTACAAGCTGGCCGTAAGTTCAACCAAGTCCATGACCGGACATCTGCTGGGCGGGGCGGGCGGGCTGGAAGCCGGTATTACCTTGCTGGCGCTGCGCGACCAGATGCTGCCTCCGACCATCAATCTGGAGAACCCCGAACCGGACTGCGATCTGGACTATGTCCCCAACACGGCCCGCAAGGCGGACGTGGAGTTCGCCATGTCGAACTCATTCGGCTTCGGTGGGACCAACGGTGCGCTGCTGTTCCGACGCTGGACCGAGTAGTCCGCAAGGCTCTCGCCTGCCCTCAACCTCTCACTGCCCGCGATGCAAATGCGTTTTGAGCCATTGCACGAAGTTCTTCGGTCGTGGCCGCTCTGGATGATTTCCATACCACAGCACCACCGCACCCAGGGCCAGCAGGAAGAGCATCACCGCGTTCAGGACCCAGCGCCGGTGAGGCCGCGGTTGGGCGGGAGCCGGGGCTGCGGCCGCAGGTTCCGCTGAAGCCTCCGCAGCCGGTGTGGCCGCAGGGACGGGGGCCGAGCGCCGGGCTCGAAAGCTGGCCAGCACCAACAGTGCGTTTGTAACCAGGATGACCGCGAAAGCCAATCCCGGCACGAAGGCAAGGCCGCTGCCGCGTTCATGCGCCACCTCGATCGCCAGCACCACCGTGATCAGACCTCTGGGCATGACCCAGAAGATCAATTCCCGGCTGTGCGCTTCGATTCCCCGCCACGCCCAGCGACTGGAATGAATGGCCAGCCAGCGTGCCAGAAACAAGGATGCCAGCGTTCCCGCCATAAGCAGGGGATGCTGGCGGAAAACTCCCAGTTCCGCCACCGCGCCAATCAGCACGAAAAAGAAAGTGCGCACCAGAAATGCAAGCTCGGAGTGGAACGTGAGCAGAGCCTGCTGCGACTCGGCCATCTGCGCGACGGGCAGCGTCAGCCCGAGGCCGGAATCGACGCCGGGAAAATTAGACAGCGTCAGGCCAAAGCCCAGCACCGCAATCAACCCGTTGGCGCCCAGCGCCTCCATTCCCGCATACAGCACCAGGACGACAGAGAAAGTGAGCACCTGCCAAAAGCGCTGCTCGGAGAGCACGCGCAACAGGCGTGACCACAGGATGCCCACCGGGATGGCGAACAACAGAGCGACTCCGACCTGGTTCAACAAGCCGTGGGCCAACCCGTGCGCGATCGCCCCGCCATGCCCCTGCAGGTCCAGCAGCAGCCCCACCGTGAGCACCGCCAGCACGTCTCCCCATGAGGCTTCCAGCATCAGCGTGACCCGAACTGGCTCCTCCGCCTGCAGTTGCTGCAAGACCGGCAGCACCACCGTGCTGCTGGTGCACCCCAGCGCCGCGCCCACCAGCAAGCCATCCGTCCACGACACGCCAAGACCTTTGGTGACGATCACGGCCACCAGAGCCGTACTGAAGATGTAGGCCAGGGTGGCGAGCAGGAAGCTGCCCGGAAAGTGCTTCAAGGTGTCGCGAAGATCAAGCTCCAGACCGCCTTCGAACAGCACGAGAATGATGGCCAGCGTTCCCAGCAGATTGGTGGTCTGCGCCAGCGTGCCCGCCCGCACCAGGCCCAGGACCGGGCCGAGCAGAACGCCCAGCATCATCAGCACCAGGACATCGGGAATGCGGGTCAGCCCGTAGACGCGGTTGGCCAGAAAGGCCACCACCAGAAGACCGCCGACCAATCCCAGAACTAGTGCTGTGGACATTCCTGCTCCATCTTTTTACGCGACCCCTGGATTCAATGGTGTTGCCGGGAGATGAAAACCCCGACCCGACCAGGACATCCTATCGCGTGCTACTCTCGTCCTCCGGACGGAAAAACGCAACCAGGAGAAATTCAGATTGACCTCCGCCGAACAACTCGTCCCCGTCGGCTTCAGCCTGGCGGCAGTGCTGTGCTGGGGAACCAGTGACTTCACGGGCGGCTATGCCTCCAAGCGGTCGGACGCCTTTGTGGTCACGCTGCTGTCCCACGCAGGCGGCTTCATTCTCATGCTCACGGTGGCACTTCTTGCTCACGATCCCTATCCTTCGCCCGCGAGCCGGAATTGGGCATTGCTTGCGGGCGCGCTGGGCGGAACCGCATTGGCCATTTTTTACCGTGCCCTGGCCAGCGGAAATATGGGCATCACCGCGCCAGTGTCGGCCGTCCTGGGGGCCGCCATCCCGGCTGCGTTCGCCATCATCACGCAGGGTTTACCGGGAGCATTCTCCATAGCCGGCTTCCTCCTGGCCGGCGTCGGCATCTGGCTGATCTCCCGCCCCGACGGTTCGGTCAATAAATATTCGGGAATTTCCATGGCCGCCCTGGCCGGAATCGGCTTTGCCGGATTCTTTATCTGTATCGACCGCGCCGGCGACAGTTCCGCCTTATGGTCAGCGGTGAATTCCCGCGTCGCCTCACTGGTGATTGTGGCGGTGATCGTGCTGTTTCGGCGGGTCTGGTTGCGGAAAAGCCCGGGCCCGTTGCAGCCAACCGGCGCCGTACTCGCGGTTTTTGCCGGATGTCTCGACGTCACAGGCACCGCGCTTTTCATCCGCGCCGAGCAAACCGGCCGCCTGGATACCGCAGTGGTGCTCAGTTCGCTCTATCCCGTCATCACGGTTGTGCTGGCGCGGCTGGTTCTGCACGAACGCTTTACCCGCTGGAAAACAATTGGTATTTTCGCTGCATTGCTGGCCGTGCCCCTGATCGCGCTGCAGTAGCGGTTTTACGATGTAGGCGCGAGCGTCCACGCTCGTGCGCCCCGGTCTCGGGCGTTTCGGCCGTTCTGTTGTTTCTTCCCGACGCTTTCATGGATGGCCCAGCACGAGCGAGACGCTCGCGCCTACATCGAAACGGCTGTTATAATCACAGATTGCGCTCATGCCTACGAAGCGTCTGATTCGTTCCACCACAGTTCTTTGCGTCCGCCGCAACGGCACCGTTGTCATGGCCGGAGATGGCCAGGTTACGCTCGGCGAAGCCGTCATCAAGCACTCCGCCAAGAAGATTCGCCGCTTGTATCAGGACAAGATCCTGGCCGGATTTGCCGGTTCAACCGCCGATGCCTTCACCCTTTTCAGCCGCTTCGAATCGAAGCTGGAGCAGTATCATGGCAACCTGGGACGGGGCGCGGTTGAACTGGCCAAAGACTGGCGCACCGACAAATTTCTGCGCCATCTCGAAGCCCTGCTGCTGGTTTCCGACAAGGAACAGACATTCCTGCTCAGCGGCCAGGGGGACGTGATTGAGCCCGACGGCGGCATTGCCGCCATCGGCAGCGGCGGCCCCTACGCTCAGGCAGCGGCACAAGCCCTGTCTGAGCACACGCAACTGACAGCCCGCCAGATTGCCGAAGAAGCAATGAAGATTGCGGGCAAGATGTGCATCTATACTAATGACAAGGTAACCATTGAGGAACTCTAGACATAGGTCGTCAGAAAGCGGCCCAACTGACAACTGACGACTGACAACTGACAACTGATTTATGGCCATCTACTTACCCGCTGCCGCCGAAGAAGAACAGATCGCGCTCGACGAACTCACTCCGCGCGAGATCGTCGCCGAACTGGACAAGCATGTTGTAGGCCAGAAGGACGCCAAGCGCGCCGTGGCCATCGCCTTGCGCAACCGCATGCGCCGCCAGAAGCTTACCCCTGAACTGGCGGAAGAAGTCATCCCCAAGAACATCATCATGATCGGCCCCACCGGCGTCGGCAAAACCGAAATTGCGCGCCGGCTGGCCAAGCTTGCCAACTCGCCTTTTATGAAAGTGGAGGCTTCGAAGTTCACCGAAGTCGGCTATGTGGGGCGCGATGTCGAATCCATGATTCGCGACCTGGTGGAGATCGCCATCGAGATGGTTCGCGAGGAAAAGCTCGAAGACGTCTCTGACAAAGCCGAGCTCAATGCCGAAGAGCGTCTGCTGGACATTCTGCTTCCTCCCGCGACTCCCCGGCCCGCCGAGTCTTCCACGGGCGGTATGGTGCTCGAAGGGACCACGGCTTCCGGCCATGAATCGCAGAGCCGCACCCGCGAGAAACTGCGCCAGCAGTTGCGCGAAGGCAAGCTGGACGACCGCACCGTCGAGATCGACGTCCGCGAGCGCAATTTCCCGTCCTTCGAGATCATCTCCAACCAGGGCGTTGAGGAGATGGATGTCAACATCAAGGACATGCTGCCCAACATCTTCGGCCAGCGCACCAAGAAGCGGAAGATGAAGGTCAACGAGGCATTCGAGTACCTGATCCAGGAAGAAGAACATCGCCTGATTGAGATGGAGC
>JBOGLD010000145.1:0-2498 GCA_050745885.1 Terriglobales bacterium | reverse complement strand
GGCTCGGACAAGTTCATCACAGAAAAATACGCCGACCAGATCGCGGCCATCCTGAACGAATGGAGCGATGCCTTACAACAAAGTCCGGGCGCCACAAGCGCAATCGAGAAGGTCCTTTCCGGAGATTTTTCTGGGTCTTCGTTTGCAGCCTCTGAATCTCGCCTGATCAGGGCCGGACCAGCACTTGAAGTCCGCCGAAATAAATTCGCCAGCCAGACTGTTTTGGGACGCGGTGCCTTTCTCCAGAGCATGCAATCCGCGATGAGTGGATTTTCGAGATTACTGACTGCCGAATTCCAGGTGGTGGCGATTAATGCCAGCCCCGCGCCAATCCCCGACTGGCTGCGAACGCGTGTGCGCTATGAACTGGTGGGCACGGGCCAAGGCTTCCACCGTGAACAGCGCGTGGGCGAATGGGAACTCGAATGGCAAGCAATCCCTTCTGGAAGTGGCTTCCAGCTGCGAAACTGGCGGGCGCTGGATGAAACCCGAAGCCGTTCCACCGAGCCTATCTTTACCGATATCGCCGGCGATGCGCTTGGTCGCAATTCCTCGTATTCCGCTCAGCTTCTCCACGGTGCGGATTATTGGCGCACGGTTCTCGACGTCGCATGCGGCATCGATATTTACGGCCACAACGGAGTTTCGATGGGAGACATCGACAATGACGGTTTCGATGATCTCTACGTTTGCCAACCCGCCAGCCTGCCGAACCGGCTCTATCACAATCGCGGGGACGGCACCTTCGAGGACATCACGGAAACATCCGGAGTCGGGGTACTGGAGGATACGGCTTGCGCGCTTTTTGCCGACATTGACAACGATGGGCGTCAGGACCTGATCGTGGTTTGCCAGAGCGCTCCCCTTCTGTTTTTAAACCAGGGCGACGGTACATTCCGGCAAAAGGTTGACGCGTTTCGCTTTGCCAACCCTCCGCAAGGAACGTTTGCGGGTGCGGCGATTGCCGATTACGATCGCGATGGCTGGTTGGATATCTACTTCAGTCTTTATCTTTATTATCGGGGTACTCAGCCCTACAAATCTCCCTCTCCTTTCTACGACGCACAAAACGGGCCTCCCAACTTCCTGATGCGCAACCAGCGGGACGGTACTTTCCGCGATGTCACGGCGGAGACAGGTCTGGATCAGGGAAACAAGCGATACAGTTTTTGCTGCGGCTGGAGTGACTATAACCGCGACGGCTGGCCGGACCTTTACGTGGTGAACGACTTTGGCCGCAACAACCTTTACCGCAACAACGGCGACGGAACTTTCACGGACGTGGCGCCGGAGGCGGGCGTGGAAGACGTGGGCGCGGGCATGAGCGTCTGCTGGCTGGACTACGACGGCGACGGTAACGAGGACCTTTACGTCGCGAACATGTGGACCGCCGCCGGCAAACGGGTTTCGGCGCAGAAACTTTTTGAGCAGGACGCGCCCGAGAATGTTCGCGCCATGTACCGTAAGCATGCCATGGGCAATTCGCTGTTTCGCAATGCCGACGGCGTTACTTTTCAAGACCAGAGCGCGGCCGCCGGAGTTGAAATGGGCCGCTGGTCGTGGACGAGTGACGCGTGGGATTTCGATCACGACGGCTTCCCCGACCTTTACATCACCAACGGCATGATCTCCGGTGAGTCTCGAAAAGATCTGAACAGCTTCTTCTGGCGGCAAGTGGTGGCGCAGTCACGGCCGGAGGGCAAGCCTGCGGACGACTACGAACAAGGCTGGGACGCCATCAATCGACTGATTCGCTCCGGCGGCACATGGAGCGGGTTCGAACGCAATGTGTTCTACGCGAACAACGGCGATGGCACCTTTTCCGACGTGTCCGGCGTAGTGGAGATGGATTTTCTGGAGGACGGCAGGTCGTTCGCTCTGGCTGATTTCGATCACGACGGCCGGCTGGAAGCGTTTCTGAAAAATCGTAACGCTCCGCAGTTGCGGGTTTTGAAGAATGTGATGAAGGACCTCCCCCCGTCGATCGCTTTCCGCCTCCGCGGTACCAAGAGCAATCGCGACGCCATTGGTGCGGTGGTCACCGTGGAAACTGGATCTGGCCGCCAGACCCGGAGTTTGCAGGCCGGATCCGGGTTTCTTTCGCAGCACAGCAAGGAATTGTTTTTCGGACTGGGCGGGGCCAAGGATCCGATACGAGCCTCCATCCGCTGGCCGAGTGGGTTGGTGCAGGAAATCCAGGACCTTCCGCTTAACCACCGGGTATGGATCGAAGAGGGATCCCAGCCATCTCACTTTGAATCGTTCCAGCCCAGCCGCGAAGGCAGCCAGGCCAGAGAGGCCGCTGGACGGTCGACGGAACCCGAGGCCCTGCCGCGCAAAGTTGAAACCTGGCTGCTTGTACCGGTTTCCGCGCCCGACTTTTCTTTGCCCGACCTGGCTGGGCATAGTCACGCCCTGGCCTCATTTCGCGGCCAGCCCTTGCTCCTGAATTTTTCGACCACCGCTTCACCTGCCTGCCAGGATGAATTGAAGGCTCT
>JBOGLD010000144.1:0-12312 GCA_050745885.1 Terriglobales bacterium | reverse complement strand
TCCTGGCCCGCGGACAGCAACGCTTCGATATTTATTGCGCTCCCTGTCATTCCCGGCTGGGCGATGGCAATGGGGTGGTTCCGTCGCGCGGTTTTCCGCGCAAACCGCCTTCCTACCACAGTGAGCGTCTGCGCAAGGCGCCCCTGGGATATTTCTTTGACGTGATCACCAATGGCTTCGGGGCCATGCCTGACTACGCCGCGCAAATCGCGCCCCGGGATCGCTGGGCGATTGTCGCCTACATCCGCGCTCTGCAGTTGAGCCAGGACGCCACCGCCGCTGACGTTCCGTCAGGACAGAAAGTCCCTTCCGAGCCCCCACATTTCGAGGAACTGGGTTCGGGTGCGACCCTGCCGGTGATCGAGCCCCAAACCGGGGCGCCGCAGGAGGAGCCGAAATGACGACGGTTCCCATGCGCAACCTCGACCTGATGGCGCCCCCGGTGGTGAAGACCATCCAGCAGCGCTCGCTGCTCATCGGCCTGGTCTTTAGTGTTTTCGCAGGCTTGGGGGCATGGCTTCGTCCCGACGAATTCTTTCGCGCTTACCTGCTGGCCTTCATGGCGTGGCTGGGCGTGACCCTGGGATCGATGGCCATCCTCATGCTCCGCCATCTGACCAAAGGCGCGTGGGGAATGGTGATCCGCAGGATTCTGGGAGCGGCCATGCGCTGTGTGCCGCTGATGGTGGCGTTGTTTATCCCCCTGCTGTTTGGCATACACCGGCTATACATCTGGGCCCGGCCGCTGGATGGCATTGCGGACAAGCATCTGCGCGAGCACTTGCAGGACATCACCAGGACCTACCTTACGGTCAATGGATTTATCTTTCGCGCCGCAATTTATTTTGCCGTCTGGTGGGTGCTGTCGTTTCTCCTGACCAAATGGTCGGCCGAGCAGGACCATCCGCCGATGCGGGACAACAGTGCCCGCTTCAAGGCGCTCAGCGGACCGGGCCTGATCCTCTACGGCTTTACCATCACGTTCGCGGCCATCGATTGGATCATGTCCATCGATCCCAGCTGGATTTCCACCATTTATGGCCTCTCGTTCCTGATCGGGCAGGTGCTATCGGCGCTTTGCTTCGCCGTGGTGGTGGAGGGGATCCTGTTCCGTTACAAGCCCATGTCGGAATTACTCAAGCCGGAGCAGGTGCACGACCACGGAAAGTTCATGCTGGCCTTCATCATGGTGTGGGCCTACTTTGCGTTCTCGCAGTGGCTGATCATCTGGGCGGGAAATTTGCCCGAGGAAATTACCTGGTACATGCGGCGCCTGAATGGCGGCTGGGGATATGTGGGCCTGTTCCTGGTCCTGTTCCATTTCGCGGTCCCGTTCGTGTTTTTGATTTCGCGCCCGTTCAAACGTGATATCACGCGCCTGGTCTGGCTGGCGGGGTGGCTGTTGCTGATGCGTTACGTTGACCTGTTCTGGAACATCGAGCCTAGCTTTTCCCGGACTTTCAACGTTACTTGGCTGGATGTGGTGGTCCCCATTGCGATGGGAGGTCTGTGGCTGGCCTACTTCTTCCGTAATCTCAGCGCCATGCCCCTGGTCCCGGCCTATGACGTCTTTGCGGTGGAAGTTCTGGAAGCGGCACATGAGTAATTAAGAATGAGTGACGACCCACACATCGACGGACAAGACCAGGAACCAGGGTTCGAACGCGAAGACCTCGCGGCCAAACCCATCGTTCTATTCCTGCTCGCGCTGACGGTTGCCTGCCTGCTGGTGGCTCTGGTTCTGAAGGGCATGTACAGCTATCTGGACGCCCGTGAGAACCGCCATCAGCCCGCGCCCAGTCCGCTGGCGCAGCCGACCACGGCGGACACGCGCACGGTTACGCCGGCCGACATCGCGAAATTCCCCCAGCCCCGGCTGGAAACAAACGAACCGATGGAGATTAACGACTTCCGCATGCAGGAAGAAAGGACGTTGTACAGCTACGGTTGGGTAGACCAGCAGGCCGGCGTGGTGCGGATTCCCATCGACCGGGCCATGGAACTGTTGGCGCAGCGCGGACTTCCCACCCGGCCGCAGGCGGGAGAGGTTCCGCCATCGGAAGTGAACGTAACCAGAGAAGCGGCGCGGCGCTCCGATACCAGCCGCGAGCCCGCGAAGCACAAGTAGCGGAAAGGATGAGCAGTGTCAGGCAGAACTAACAACTCGAAAGAAATTCTGGCGACCGTATTCACCGTGCTATTGCTGTCCGCCCTGTGCGTCGGCCAAGGCATGACCCAGGGCACCATGTCGCCACCAGCAAACATCCGCCCGCCAGGACTGAAGCACGTCGGCATCGAGCAGCATCTGGACGAGCAGATTCCCCCGGACCTCACTTTCCGCGACGAAAACGGCAAGCCGGTCCGCCTGGGCGATTACTTCGGCAAGAAGCCGATGATCCTCAACTTGGTCTATTACAACTGCCCCATGCTTTGCAATGAAGTCCTCAGCGGTCTCGAAAGCGCGTTGCGCGTTTTGAAATTCGACGTGGGAAAGGAATTCGAAGTCCTGACGGTAAGCTTCGATCCGCGCGAAACGCCGGACATGGCCACAAAGAAGAAGGCCGAATTCCTGAAGCGTTACGGACGCGCCAGCGCCGCCAATGGCTGGCATTTCCTGACCGGCCCGCAGGACTCGATTGACGCGCTGACCAAAGCCGCCGGCTTCCAGTACCAGTACAACCCCAAGACCGGCCAGTTCGCGCACGCCACTGCCATCATGGTGTTGAAACCGGACGGCAAGATTGCCCAGTACTACTACGGTGTCGAGTACGCGCCCAAGGACTTGCGGCTGGCGCTGATCCAGGCGTCCCAGAACAAGATCGGCACCCTGGCGGACCAGGTGATCCTGTACTGCTATCACTACGACCCCACGATCGGGAAGTATGGGCCCGTGATCTCGCGCGTCCTGAAGCTTTCCGGACTGGCAACCATATTGTTCCTGGGTATTTTCATGGCCGTCCTGATCCGTTTGGGATCAGGAAACAATCGGCCGGCGGCAAGATGATGGCAACGGTAATGAAGATTAACGACCGACGACCAACGGCGAACGACTAGCTATGTTCGATACTTTTCCACTTTGGCCCGCACGAGCCTCGACGACAGCCGGGAGCGTAGACGCGCTCTTTGTCTTCCTGGTCATTCTGTCGACGATGGTAAGCGTGGCCATTTTCATCGCGATCATCGTGTTCGCCATCCGCTATCGCCGCCGCCCAGGAGTCGAGGCCGAACAGATTGAAGGTTCGACTGCGCTGGAAGTGACCTGGTCGGTGATCCCGCTCTGTATTTTCGTCGTGATCTTCGTGTGGGGCGCGGTGATCTACTTCAAGGAGCGCACGCCGCCGCGCGGAGCGACCGAGGTCTATGTCGTGGCCAAGCAGTGGATGTGGAAGCTGCAGCACGAAGAAGGGCCGCGTGAAATCAACCAACTGCACGTGCCGGTGGGCCGCGATGTCAAGCTCATCCTGACCTCACAGGACGTGATCCACAGCTTTTACGTTCCCGCCTTCCGCATCAAACAGGATGTCCTGCCCGGCCGCTACACCACGGCATGGTTCCGTCCCACCAAGGCGGGGATTTATCATCTCTTCTGCGCCGAGTATTGCGGCTCGCAGCACTCCGGAATGATTGGCCAGGTGGTGGTGCTGGAACCGGCGGAGTATGAGGCCTGGCTCAGTGGCGGAGGGGCTTCCGGAACGATGGCGTCCAATGGGCAGAATATCTTTTTACAGCTCGGCTGCTCCACCTGCCACCGCTCGGACACGCAGGGCCGCGGCCCCAATCTGGTCGGACTGTTTGGCAAGCCCGTGGAACTGGAAGACGGGCGCGTGGTCACCGCCGACGAAAACTACATCCGGGAATCCATTCTGACGCCGGCCGCGAAAGTGGTCAGCGGATTCAAGCCCATCATGCCGGTTTTCCAGGGACTGGTGAGTGAAGAGCAACTGAACGCGTTGGTGGCATACGTTAAATCGTTGAACCCGAGTTCATCGGGAGCGGCGGGCGGTCCGACGGGGGTTCCGCCGGGCGCGAAGCCGCAGGAACCAAAGGTGCAATAGCAATGGCCACGGCAGCAATCACCGCGGAACGCGAGACTTATCTCAACCAGGAATTTGGCATCAAGTCCTGGCTGCTCACCGTCGATCACAAGCGCATCGCGCTGCTCTACCTGCTGTCCATTACTTTCTTCTTCTTTATCGGAGGTTTTTTTGCCCTGCTGATCCGGCTGGAATTGCTGACACCGGCGGGCGATCTGGTCCAGGCCGACACTTACAACAAGCTGTTCACCATGCACGGCCAGGTGATGGTTTTCTTTTTCCTGATTCCATCTATTCCGGCGGTGCTGGGCAATTTCCTGGTGCCGCTGATGATCGGCGCCAAGGACCTGGCTTTCCCCCGCATCAACCTGCTGAGCTGGTATCTGTACATCATCGCCGGCGCGTTGATGCTGCACTGCATGCTCACCGGCGGCGTGGACACCGGCTGGACGTTCTACACGCCCTTCAGCACCGCTTTCAGCAATACCAAGGTCGTCGAGGCCGGACTTGCCATCTTCGTTGCGGGATTCTCATCCATCCTGACCGGGCTGAATTTCGTGGTTACCATCCACCGCATGCGCGCCCCCGGCATGACCTGGAATCGTTTGCCGCTTTTTATCTGGGCGCACTATGCCACCAGTATTATCCAGTTGCTGGGGACACCCGTGATTGCGGTCACCCTGGTGCTGGTGGTTCTTGAGCGATCGCTCCATCTCGGGATCTTCGATCCCACGCGGGGCGGCGACCCGCTCCTGTTTCAGCACCTGTTCTGGTTTTATTCCCACCCCGCGGTTTACATCATGATTCTGCCCGCGATGGGAGTGGTCACCGAGATTGTGCCGTGCTTCTCGCGCAAGCGCATTTTTGGTTATAAGTTCGTGGCCATGTCGAGCATTGCCATCGCGGTCCTCGGCTTTCTGGTGTGGGCGCACCACATGTTTGTGGCGGGGATTTCACTGTACGCGGCGCTGATCTTTTCCGCGCTCAGTTACCTGGTTGCCGTCCCCTCGGCCATCAAGGTCTTCAACTGGACCGCCACCATGTACAAGGGCTCGATCACGTTTTCCACCCCGATGCTTTACGCCTTCGGATTTATTGGCCTGTTCACCATGGGCGGGCTCACCGGATTGTTCCTCGCGGCCTTGGGCATTGATGTGCACGTGACCGACACCTACTTCGTTATTGCCCACTTCCACTACATCATGGTCGGCGGGGCCGTGATGGGCTATCTGGGCGGCATGCATTTCTGGTGGCCGAAAATTTCCGGCCGGATGTACCCCGAATCGCTGGGCCGGCTGGCCGCCCTCATCGTGTTCCTCGGATTCAACCTGACCTTTTTCCCCCAGTTCATCCTGGGCTACTTGGGGATGCCTCGCCGCTACTGGCAATATCCTCCGGAGTTCCAGGTTCTGAACGTCCTTTCCACCGCCGGTTCCACGATTCTGGCGGTCGGGTATCTTCTCCCCATGGTCTATTTCCTGTGGTCCATGCGCTACGGAAAGGTGGCGCCGGCCAATCCCTGGGGGGCTTCCGGCCTGGAGTGGATGACGTCTTCGCCGCCGCCAACTCTTAATTTTGACCAGCCCCCGGTGGTCGATTGGGAAGCTTACGATTACGAAAACATTCCCGCTCCCCAGGAGGCCCGCAGTGGCGGATAGTCCAATCGCCGTCGAACCTCACAACCCGGCGCTTCGGCACCACTTTGCCGACATGGAACAGCAACGCGAGGCTTCATCGCTGGGCATGTGGCTTTTTCTGGGCACCGAAATCATGTTTTTCGGCGGCATGTTCTGCGCCTACCTGATCTACCGCTACTGGTATTTCCCCGACTTCGCCGCCGCCAGCAGTTCGCTGGACGTCGTTTTGGGAACGGTGAATACTGCCGTCCTCATCTGTAGCAGCTTGACTGTGGTCATGGCGGTGCGTGCCGCGCAGTTGGGCAAGCGTCAGCAGCAGGTCGTCTACCTCGCGCTGACTTTGGTCCTGGGTCTGGCCTTCCTGGGCGTTAAAGCGATCGAGTGGACCACCAAGTTCGAGGAACACCACGTCCCCGGTCCCACCTTCAATTTCCAGGGCAGCATTCCCGGGCATCCTGGACAGCCGGTGGACCAGCAGCATGCGCAACTTTTCTTCTCGCTCTACTTTGCCATGACCGGCATGCATGCGCTGCATATGATCATCGGGATCGGGATTTTCAGCTATCTGCTTTACCACGCATGGAAGGGCGCGTATACGCCCGAATATCACACGCCGCTCGAAAATTCCGGCTTGTACTGGCACTTTGTGGACATTGTCTGGATTTATCTGTTTCCCTTGCTCTATCTGATCGACCGCAAGAAGTGAGCACTGCCATGTCTGAACATATCGTCTCCGCGAAAACCAACATCACGGTCTGGCTGTCGCTACTGGCCTTGACCGGCTTGACCGCCGGCATCGCTTTCGTCGATCTGGGTCCGTTCAACACGGTCGTCGCCCTGGTCATTGCAACCTTGAAGGCCTTGCTGGTCGTCCTGATCTTCATGCACGTCAAGTACACCAGCGAAAAAATGGTCAAGGTAGTGGTGATCTCCGCCATCTTCTTTCTGCTGTTGCTGCTGGGCTTGAGCCTGGCCGACTACACCACCCGGCTGGTGATGTAAACTTGCGATATACTCCTGCCTCGGTCAACAAAACCATGAGCGCGAGGTGCTGCGATGGCGTTCTGTAATTCTTGTGGCGCGACTCTGGACCCCGGAGCAAAGTTTTGCAATAAATGCGGCACCACCCAAGCCGGCGCGGCGTCTGCTCCCGTGGCCCCCGTCTTCACTGGAGCCGCCCCGGCTCCATCTCAGAACAGTGGCGCCCTCAAGATCATCCTGATCGTGGTCGGCGTCATTGTAGTTCTCGGCATTCTGGGGATAGGAACCGTCTCCTTCATCGGTTACCGCATCGCCAAGCACAGCCGGATTCACAATGAAGACGGGAATGTGCGCGTCGAAACCCCCTTCGGGACCATGAATACCTCCACCGATCCCGAAGATGCCGCACGCAATCTGGGCATTGATTTATATCCTGGAGCACGGGTCATCAAGGGCACAACGTCGAATATGACAATGGGTGCGATGCACACCGCCGCGGCGGAGTTTGAGTCTGATGATCCTGTCAACACGGTGGGTGAGTTTTATAAGTCGAGGCTTCCCAACGCCAGTGCAATCTCCACCGCCGGCGACCGCTACTCCATCATCTCCACCGACAAGAAAAATATGATCACCATTAACATTGAGCCGAAGGACGGCAAGACCAGAATTCATATCGCCAGAGTCTCCGGCAAGATGATCAACGGTGACTCGGACAACTAAGCCTTTACGACAGATTGGAATTGAAATGGAGGACGGGCCTCGCCCGCCCAGTCACGGAAGCCTCTGCATTCAATTGTGAGAGCTTCGACCCCAGGGGAACGACGAAAGAATGCCCGACAAATATGTAGAAATCGCCAGCGCCGCCCGCAGCTCCGTGGTCGACGCGGCCGCGCTGGAAGAGGCCCTACGCAAGACCATCCGCGGCGACGTCCGTTTCAATGCCGGCAGCCGCGCCCTCTACGCCACCGACGGCTCCAACTATCGTCAGGTTCCCATCGGTGTAGTTCGTCCCCGCGACGCCGACGACGTCATCGCCGCCGTCTCGCTCGCGCGCCAATATGGCGCTCCGCTATTGTGCCGCGGCGGCGGCACCTCGCTCGCCGGCCAATGCTGCAACGTGGCCCTGGTGCTGGATTTCACCCGCTACATGGGCAAGATTCTGGAAATCGATCCGCAACGGCGCACCGCCCGCGTACAGCCTGGCGTGGTTCTCGACCACCTTCGCAATGCGGCGGAAAAACATCATCTGACTTTCGGGCCGGACCCGGCCACCCACGACCGCTGCACTCTGGGTGGCATGATCGGGAACAACTCCTGCGGCGTCCACTCGGTGATGGCGGGAAAGACCGACGACAACATCGAGGCGCTCGAGATCCTCACCTACGACGGCCTGCGGATGAAGGCAGGCACGACCAGCGACGCTGAACTCGAACAGATTATTGGCGGAGGCGGCCGCCGGGGAGAAATCTACGCCGGCCTGAAAAAACTCCGTGACCAATATTCGGACCTCGTCCGCCGGCGCTATCCCAATATTCCGCGCCGGGTTTCAGGCTACAACCTGAACTACCTTCTGCCCGAAAATGGATTCCATGTGGCCCGCTCTCTGGTCGGGTCCGAAGGCACTTGTGTCTCGGTGCTTGAGGCCACCTGCCGTCTGGTGGAAAGCCCGCCGGCACGAGTCCTGCTAGTGATCGCCTATCCTGATATTTTCCAGTGTGCGGACCACGTCCCCGATGTCATGGCCCACAAACCGATCGGCCTCGAGGGAGTCGATGACTTGTTGGTCGAATACACGCGCCGCAAAGGCATCAACTCGGAAGGACTGGCGTTGTTGCCTGAAGGCGGCGGCTGGCTGCTGGCGGAATTCGGTTCCGACACCATCCCTGAAGCTGAAGCTCAGGCTTCCCGCCTGATGGAAGCCTTGAACCGGAGCCCGAATCCGCCGCACATGCGGTTGTTCACCAACCGGGAGCACGTCAGGCGGGTGTGGGACGTGCGTGAGTCCAGCCTCGGCGTGGTCTCCTACGTCCCTGGCGAGGACTTGTCCTGGGAAGGCTGGGAAGATTCCGCCGTGGCCCCGGAAAAGCTCGGCCAATACTTGCGCGACCTGCGCCAGCTGCTGAATAGCTTCGACTATCGTGCCTCACTTTACGGACACTTCGGCCACGGCTGCGTCCATAATCGCATCAACTTCGATCTGCAATCGAAGCCGGGCATTGCCAAGTTCCGGAAGTTCATGGAAGCGGCCACCGACCTGGTGGTCAGCTACGGCGGATCGATCTCCGGTGAGCACGGAGACGGCCAGGCACGATCAGAACTGCTGCCCCGAATGTTTGGACCGGAACTGATTACAGCCTTTCGTGAATTCAAAGCCCTCTGGGACCCCGCCTGGAAGATGAACCCAGGCAAGGTCGTCGAACCCTACCGCATGGACGAGAGCTTGCGGCTGGGTGCCGGCTACAAGCCCTGGGAGCCCGAGACCCACTTTCAGTTTCCCCAGGACCGTGGGAGCCTGGCCCACGCCACCCTGCGCTGCGTCGGGGTCGGAAAATGCCGCCGTGAGGAAGGTGGCGTCATGTGTCCCAGTTGGCGGGTCACGCATGAGGAGGAGCACTCCACCCGCGGCCGCGCCCACCTGCTCTGGGAAATGGCCCAAGGCGAGGTGATTCGCGACGGCTGGCGGGATGAGAATGTAAAGCAGTCCCTTGACCTGTGCCTGTCCTGCAAAGGCTGCAAGAGCGACTGCCCGGTGAGCGTGGACCTGGCCACCTACAAGGCCGAATTTCTCTCTCACTATCACGAAGGACGCCTGCGTCCGCGCAGCGACTACGCGTTCGCCAACATCGACATCTGGGCCCGGCTCGCCTCCAAGGTGCCGGGCCTGGTGAACCTCGCCACCCAGTTGCCCTTCCTGCGGGATATCGCCAAGCTGGCGGCGGGCATGCCGCAGCAGCGCAGCATTCCGGCATTCGCGCCGCAGACCTTTCGTGACTGGTTCAAGCAGCGGCAGCCGCCCAATCCCGAGGCCGCCCTGGTCATGCTCTGGCCCGACACTTTCAATAACTACTTCCTGCCCGACACCGCCAAGGCAGCAGTAGAGGTCCTCGAAGCGGCCGGGTTTCGTGTGTCCATACCCGAAGCTATTCTCTGTTGCGGACGCCCTCTCTATGATTTCGGCATGCTGGATCGGGCCAAGCGCCTGCTGCTCAAGATTTTGGATACCTTATCCTCGGAAATCGAAGCCGCAATTCCGATCGTCGTTCTGGAGCCCAGTTGCGCCGCCGTCTTCCGTGACGAACTGATCAATCTTTTCCCCGACGACGCCCGCGCCCACAAGCTCTCCCGGCAGTCGTTCCTCCTGAGCGAATTTCTGGAGAAGAAAGCCTCCCACTTTCAGCTGCCCCATCTCTCCGCCAAGGCCCTCATCCACGGTCATTGCCACCACAAGTCGCTCATGGGAATGACCGATGAGGAGTCGGTTCTGCGAAAGATGGGCATCGACTGGAGCGCTCCCGCGCCGGGCTGCTGCGGAATGGCGGGGTCGTTCGGATTCGACCACGAAAAGTACGATGTCTCCATGGCCATCGGTGAACTGGAGCTCCTGCCCGCAGTCCGCCAAGCTTCCCCCGAAAGCCTGATCATCGCCGACGGCTTCAGTTGCCGCGAGCAGATCGCCCAAGGCACCGACCGCCAAGCCCTGCACCTGGCAGAAGTAATCGCAACCGCCCTGAAAGGGCCCCTCCCGCCCGACCTCCCCTACCCCGAACAGCCGCAGGTCGACAAAAGATGGGCTGAACTGGATCGCTCAATGAAGCGGGCAGGCCTGGCAGCAGCCGGAGTCGCCGCCGCCGCGGCCCTCCTCTGGTGGCTGAAAAGCCGGATGTAGGCGCGAGCGCCCCGCTCGTGCTCCTTCTTCCCCGCATCATCGGTCCGCCCAAGGCCGAGGTCCACTGCCGCGAGCTAGCGAGAGCCCACTCTGAGCCATGTGGAAGACATCCGCGCCCCGAAATTAAACACTGTGTAATCAATAACATGCATGTTTACCTCCTGGCCTCTCCCCAACCGGCAGGGATTCTGGGACAATAGTAAGTACCATTAGCTGGGGGCACATCCTACCTTCTCATTCCCGGCTGGCAAGCAGGCTTTTATGGCTTTGAACTCCGAAATTATTCTTAACCTGCCCGAGACCACGCCCAGGGCCGAGATCCCGGTTGAGCCGGCGCTGAGCGGTTCCGTCCTCGTCCTCATCCAGTTCGACGTTTGCGAAGAAATTCGGCTCGACCAGCTACGTCAAATCTTTGGCGCCCGCACCCTGGAGCAGCCCAGTTTCAAGCACCCGGCGCCCGGCTACGTTCGCTACCAGCGACCCCCGGTGGTCGAGCCCATCGAGCCTCTGATCCTGGACAGCGGCGAACGGCTCGAGGGTCAAATCAAGTATTACGACTACGGGGTTTTGAGTGTGGTCTTTGAGCTGCCCTTTTCCGGCGACTGGGACACCCTGGTCCGCATGGGCAGCCGCTGGGTTTGGGACGTCGATTTTGAGAAGTACGCCTCCCGCATCGTGCACCAGAAACTGGAGCGGGCGTCTCCGGCATTGGTCAAGCAGTATCCCGAGTGGTTGAGCGAGGACTACTTTATTTTCCATGTCCGGGAGATGGCCGGCAATCCCTCCGCCACCGAGCTGTGCTCTTCCCAGGGCGGACGCATCGCACAAATCGTGCGCGGCGAAACCGCGCAACTCTCCGAGGGCGAGCGCAACGAAATCCTGCAGTCCCGCATTTCCTACTATCCCAACGATCTGGCGGTAATAGGCTGGAACGCCGCTTTCCTCTATGACAGCGAGGCCGGCGCCGAGACTGCCATCCAGCTCCTGGAGTATGCCAACTCGCAGTTGCTGGAGTTCCGCCACTACGATGAATTGCTCACCCGCGAGCTGGAGATTGTTTATGCCGGTCTCGACAAAGGCACTGGAATGCTGGCTCGCTGGCGCCTGGCCAGGGCCGCAACCAAGCTGCACACTGTCCTGCTCGACGTGAGCGAATTGACCGAGCGCGCCGACAATGCCATCAAGTTTCTCAGCGACATGTTCTCCGCGCGCCTGTACAAGCTGGCGGCCGCCAAAGTCGGCGTGCCCGACTACAAGGATCTGGTCACCCAGAAACTGCAAACCGCCGAAGACCTTTACCGCTTCATGGTGGATCAGTTCAACCAGAGCCGCGCCTTTGTGCTCGAACTCATGGTGGTGATCATCCTGGTCATCGAACTGGTCTTCCTCTTCGGCGGCAAGGTTTAATGTAGGCGCGAGCGTCCTCGCTCGTGCTGGGGCCGTTCATCATTTAGCATCATGGGTGAATGTAGGCGCGATCGTCCTCGCTCGTGCCAGGGCCATCACGGGATTAAGGAAGCACGGGCGGGGACGCCCGCGCCCACATTACACGGTCAAGGGAGGTCCATGCGGGGACTCAAGGGCAAGCGCGTACTGATCACCGGAGGCGCGAGCGGAATCGGCGCCGCCACCGCTGCCCGCTTTTTGGAGGAAGGCGCGACCGTGGTGGTGCTCGACCGCGACGCCAAAGGCCGCGCACAAATCCAATCCCAGCTCCCGAAATTGGCTGGCACGGTGGACGCCGACGTCTCCGCCCTGCAACAAGTAAACGCCG
>JBOGLD010000143.1:0-24284 GCA_050745885.1 Terriglobales bacterium | reverse complement strand
CCACATCCACCAGCCTCAGTCCGATGCGGCCGCTGATGGGAGCGGTGATGTGCGTGTACACCAGGTTCAGCTTTGCGTTGTCGATCTGGGCCTGGTCGGCGCGAACCGATCCCTCCAGCTGTTCTGCCGAGGCCCTCTGTGTATCCACCTGCTGCCGCGAAATCCCGCCTGAATCTTCAAGCAAACTTTTGTAGCGCTCATAGTTCAGCCGGGCATCTTTCGACTGGGCCTGGTCGCGGAACAGATTGGCTTGCGCCTGAGCAAGTGCCACCTGGTACGGCCGCGGATCGATCACCGCCAGCAGCTCTCCCTTTTTCACATGCTGGCCTTCACGGAAATTGATCTGGGTCAGTTGGCCATCCACCCGGCTCCTTACGCTGACCGTGTTGGAAGCGGTCACGCTGCCCAGGCCTTTCAGATAGACCGGCACGTCGCGACGCTCCGCCGTGGCAACCGCCACCGGCACCACCATCTGGGTCGAGGCCCGCGCGGTATTCGGCTTGGAGCCCGCATTGCAGCCGAGCAGCTACGCGCATGCCATGGCCGAGGTGAGGGTCACCAAAAGATATGGGCGAGATGACTTCCCGGGTTGCCGCGCACGAGTCCAGCTCGCTCCTCGCCCGCCCTTTGCAATGCGTATGCTCACTCAGTCGCTCCCCCGCAACAGCGCTGCCGTCCCTGTCGCGGCGCAATAACCGCTTCCATATTGACGCTAGAAATTATATCCCGGTTGCGACTTATCTTCAGCCTTTACAAGACTTTACATTTCCCGAGCAGTTCCGTTTCAGGGCTGTGCACTCGGGCCAGAGCCCGGCCATTCGGACTGACTTTATGCTCTGGGTCAAACGGTTTTGGGGCGCCCGCTGGGCTCGGACTGAAGCAACCACGATCTCTAGGATGCCAGGGGGACGGGTGTCAACAGTACTTTATAGCCCAACGGGTTGTGGTCAATACGGGGAACACTGTAGGCGGGCAACGTTTGCGCGCCAGGAATTCGCAGTCATGCAAGTCATTGCGCTCAGAACTGGGAACGGAGTTCTGACAACGGGGTCCTGAAGTTGGGGTTCTCATAGATGGATGACAGTTGCAGCTACCGATTTTCCATGAACTCCAAACAGTTCTGCCTGAAGGGCAATCGCTGGTCGGATCTTTTGTTGCATCTGGATTGCAACTAGATACAAACGATGGGTGCCCCTGAAACACTCCGCGGGAGGGACCGCGCATAGCAAGCCCGGAACCCGCTGTTCCGCCTGTCCAGATTTCAGTGCGCGAACTTGGGAGTTTTAATCCTTGGGTTGCTCGGTGGTGCGGCACTGGGCACAGTAACCGCCTACTTCAAGCCGGGTGACGATGATATGGAAGCGGCAATCTCTCTGGATCTGACCCTTCAAGCGGTCAAAAAGGTCGCTTTCGAATTCAGTGATCTTGCCGCAGCGCAAGCATGCCATGTGGATATGGTCCCGCTGGGGGCGGCGTTCATAGAAGTGTTTCTCGCCCTGCATATGCATCAGGTCGAGTTCGTCGATCAATCCGTGCCGTTTTAAGAGCCCAAGCGTGCGGTAGACCGTGACCCGGTCGATCTGAGGGTCGATCCGGCGGGCGCGTCGCAGCAACTGGCTGGCATCGAGATGCTGTTTGGCGGTTTCCACCACGCTCAGAATGGTGCGGCGCTGCCGCGTCATGCGCAGGCCGCGGGACATGAGTTCAGCCTGCAGACGGCCCGGAATCTCGGTTTCGGGTAATGGCATGGGTTCGGTCCTTATTGCAACTCAGGTTCAAACTATAGCGCAAATGTCCGCCGCGGGGAAGACGCCCAGTGTGGCTATTGGCGAACCAGTAATGCCAGGCGGGGGAAGCGGAACTGTCCGGCTACATCGTCGATCACATTGACTTGGCAAGTGTAGAAGCCGGGTTTGAGGCGGGTGAGCGGCACGTCGAGCTGGAAAACCATAGCCTTGCGGTCCGGCGCATTCAGTTGCTGGCTCTCGACGATCGGAGTTTCATACGCTTTGACGTTTCCCCGAAAGAACGCGACATTGGTCAACAGGCGGATAGACGCGGGGCTGCGGCCATTCGATGGCGCATTGGCATTTGCCGCTGCGCGAGCTGGATCATACACTTCGTAGTAGAAGTACAGCTGCTGACCCGAGGAGAACACGTGGGTGACGCTGGGAATCACCTCTGATCCATCGCGTACCAGCGGGTTTTCAGTCTTGTGCTTGCCGCTGGGCTTCAACTGATTGGCCAGCACAATCGAGCTCATCTTTACCGGAACGGTTTTTAAGTCCGGAACCGTGAGATCGGTTTCGAATGAGCCCAGTCGTCCGCTCTGGTTCTCACGCACCACGAACTTGAGATGATACGTACCCGGCGGTAAGACGAAACCGCTGTTGTATTGCACGTTCTTGCGTTGCACCAGCTGCGATGTGTCCAGGGCAAGCTTCACCGTGTCTCGTATCTGCCCCACTGGCCGTTTGTCCGGGTCGGTCACAACTCCCAGAATATCCAGAGTGGCGCGGTCCTGGTCCTTGTTGTGGGTGAACGGGATCTGGGATCCGGGCACCACCACCGATACCGGCACGTAGAACTTGCGGTCAGCGATGCGGAAGTAGGCCGCCGACAAATACACCGGAAGGTCGGTGGTCGGAAGATCGGAAGCCAGTTCCTCATCCAGCTGGCGCTCACGATCGTCGCGGGTGGAGTGTTGGAAATCCGCCGGGGCGTAGTAACCGCGCCGGAAGTCGATTTTGACCCCGGGCCGGTTGACCCGCACGGTGATGCGCCGAAAACGCCCGTCCCGCGCCGGGTTCGTGCTGTGATACCCCAGCAGGTAGTAAAGCGAAGTGTCCTGCTGCACGCCGGTGAACACACGACTGAAATCGTTGGAGTCGAGGAACGCGCGCCCGCCCGTGTCCCCGGCAAGAGTGACCAGCGTTTCCTGGGTCGTGGCATTGGAATCGAACTGCCCGGCCACGGACTTGCCGGAATAAGGCGAGGTCCCGCGCAAGCTGGCATTTTGTGCTTCCCCGCCCGGTACCAGGGCCTGCAGGCCGCGAATATCCATGGTGTAAATGGCCATATTGGCCCGCACCGCCGCGTTGGTGGCGGAACGCAGCTGCGACTGGTTCTCAATGCCGGTCCGGTCCATGCCGCTGGAGAAATAGATCAGCGATTTTTTCTCGTCGATCTGCGCCAGCTTGTCCGCGATCGAGCGCAGGGCCTGGAGGCGGCGATCGGTGTTGAAGATGTTGTACTCGGTGTCGTCCACCGTGAACGACCCGCCGGTCTCGGCTGTGCCCTCCGTGGCGCCCGTGCTGCCCTCCTCGAACCCCGCGCCGGCCCCGAGATTGAAGGCTTGCAGGGCTTGCTTCAGCAGGGCCCGATCCGAGGTGAAATCCTGATTCACACTCAGCGTGCTACCTAGTGACACCACCGCCACCAGGTCCGCGGCCACCATCTGCTTGTCCACATAGGTCTGTGCTGCGGTGGTTGCCTGATCGATTTCATCCGGCTCCATGGAGCTGAGATCGAAAAACAGTATGATGAGCCGCCGGTCTTTCAATGGGCGGGTTGCGAGCGACGGTGTCGCGTTGGTGCCTGCGGGTTGGGCCGGGCGGAGCAATGCTGCCTCGCTCGCGGCAGTGGAGAGCACCGCGTCGGTATTTTCCAGATCGAAAGAAACTACCTGCTGCGGCTTGTTGTCTTCGAGGACGGTGAAATCTTCGCGCTTGAGGTCGCGCACCGGATTGCCGTTCTTGTCCCGCACCGTAACATTCACCAGCACCAGTTCCGTCTTGGAGCGAAACGTGTACTCGCTGGAGGGTTCCTGCGATATCCCGCTGGCGCTCAACATCCCGAGTACAAGCACAAATGCCAGGATGGAGCGACAAACTTCTCCACCTGTCCGCCGGTTGAACCTGTGGTCGGGAGCGGTGACTATTGGCATCAGAATCTGAACCTCGCGGTCAGTAGCAGGGAACGCATCCCTCCCACGGAAATCACGCGGCCATACGTAGGCGAGTTCACGACGGTGTCAATCCCCACATATTGGGGAGTGTTGAAAATGTTCGAGAACTGCCCTCGAAACTCCAGAAACCGCGACTCACTGAGGGGGAAGATCTTGGTGAATGCCATATCGAACAATCGGCTGCCCGGCCCCTCAATACTGTTACGGCGCGCGTCGCCAAACTGGCCGGACGGGGCCACGAACGCGGCCGTATTAAACCACTCGGCAATGGAAGGATCGGGCAGGCTGGCAATTTGGCCGGGCACTACATCCGCCCGTATGGTGCCGTTGGTGCCGCGGTTCACGTCCGACGGGTCGCCGAGAATCCGCGGGGTGAACGGCAATCCGGACGCGATGGTCCAGTCGCCGCTCCAATTCCAGTCTCCGAACACGGCGCGCAGCGGGCTCTTGCCGCTCAGCCACCGCCGCTCGTGGCCGAAGGGAAGTTCCCACAGATAGTCAGCCGTAAACTGGTGGCGCTGATCGAAGCTGGACAAACCGCGTTCGGCGGCCAGGTCGAAAGCATTCTGGGCGACGTTGGTGGTACCGGAAACTCCGGCGCGTCCTGCGCCCTGCGCGACCAGCGGCTCGCCGCTTCCGATCGTGGATGCGTTATCCAGCGACTTGGAAAACGTGTAGCGGCCGCCAATCGAAAAACCACCCTGAAGCCGCTTGCGGACGCGCACCGAAGCCGCGTTGGCGGTCGAATCGCCCACCGAATCTTCCCAGTAAAACGGCTGTACTCCAGGGAAGAGCAGGCCGGTCGCGGTGCGGTTGGGTGCTTCCAGCACGTCCAGCCGAGTACCCTTGGTGCCGGTGTAGTCGAGGTTCATGATCAGCGTGGGCCGGATCTCTTGTTGGAGGTCGACATTCCAGATCTGCACATAGCCCAGGCGGTAGTTGGGGTCAACGCCAAAATTGTTGGTAATGGAGCCGGGCGGAATGGGCGGAAATCCATTCTGCAATGTGAGGTTGGTGGTCGCGGATTGGGTGTTCGTCGCCGTGGTCGAAAACGGCGGCTGGAACGCCATGTTCTGCACGATGCTCTGATACGCGCTGGTGTTGTAGTTGATGCCATATCCAGCGCGGAGGACCGTGTTGCGCAGCGGCTTCCAGGCCAGTCCCAGGCGTGGAGCGAAGTTGTTGCGGTCGGGCCGGACCAAGGTCACGGGAAGCTGACCGTTGTAGGGTCCGGTCTGCCCCACCTGCACCGGGACCGGCGGAGAAGTAAAGCCCACGGGCAAATCCAGGTTCACAATGCGGTCGTCCAGTTCGGAAAATGGGGAGATGTATTCGTAGCGCACGCCCAGATTCAAGGTCAGGTTGCCCCGCAGCCGCCATTCATCCTGTACGAACAGGTCCCAGGAATTGCCGCGGAAATGGTAGTTGTTGTTGCCAAACTGAACCGAAGTGAGCTGGGGAAGACCCAGCAGGAAATCGGCAAAGTCGTATCCCGTATTCACACCGGTAAAGGTGAAGGTCCCGCGGGCGTTGCTGTCGGTCTGAGGGTTGACCTGAATGCGCCGAAAGTCTCCGCCCCAGCGCCAGGTGTGTTTCCCGCGCCGGTAGATCAAGCTGTCGGAAAAAGTCCAGGTCTGGTTACGCAGCAATTGCGGGTTGGTATCGTTGAGGCTGCCGAAGTGGGTGAACGACAGGTTAGGCAGGCCCCAGTCAAACGGGTCCGTGGAAACGCCGGCAATGCCGAGGCCTCCCGTGATGTCTTGTTTGAAGGCGTATAGATTTTTGGTGCTGATCCGCGAGCGATTGAAGTCCAGGCGTGCGTTGTTGATCACCTTTCCCAACGTTCGCACGTACCCGATGGGCACATCGAAGCTGCGGGTATGGGTGTTGCCTCCAACGCTGGGAAAGGGATTGGTCAGGTTGGCGCTGGCCGAGTGGTAATGGAAGCCGAAATTCAGATTATTGCGTGGTCCACGCCGTCCCCGGCCGCGGCCGTTGCTGGCGCCGCCCAGGGCCTGGTTCAGCCGGATATTGAAGTCGTCGCTGTCGTTGAGCGTGGAGGTAACAAAATGAAAGTTGGGAGCGTCGGGGGCCGCGCCCGTGACGTTAGGCGAGGGAATGTACTGCAAGAGCCCCAGCGCCGCCGGATTGACGGTCAGGCCGGCATTTTGGAAATTGTTGCCCGGAATGGGCTGTCCGTTGCTGGGATTGACCAGTTGAATTCCCGCCACTCCGGAGAAATCGCCGCTGCGCTCGGAGGCTGTGGGCACGAAGGAAAAGGCATCGTAAGGCGAATCGCCGCGCGAGCCGTTATAGTGGGCAAAGAAAAAAGTCTTGCTTCCGCCCTTGTAGATTCCCGGGATGTTCAGCGGGCCGCCCATGGCAACGCCGAAGCGCTGCTTCAAGTAGCTCGCTTTGTTGACGGAACTATCGGTGAGCGCGTAGGGGGCGGCATCCAGCGCAGAATCGCCGACCGAGTAATAGACCGATCCGTGTGGCCGATTGATGTCGAATCTACCTCTGCCGCCGCCCAGAACCATGGGGCCGCCACGCCCTCCTCCGCCGCCGAAGCCGCTGAACCCACCAAACCCACCGCCGGGGCCGCCACCGCCTGGACCGCCTCCACCCGGACCGCCTCCACCTGGGCTTCCGCCGAGCCCGCTCTGTTGTTCCCGACCTTCCCGCATCCTTTGGTCCAACTCGTCCGTGCTCATGCCGAACATCCCCACACCCGAGGTGCTGCCGGAAAACGAAACTGATTCTGTAGCGGCGTCCGGGGCAACGCCGGGAATCGGCATTCCCGCCGGCACGATCTCGTCTGTCCCATTGCCATTGCCGCCTTCAGCGCCGGCCAGCCCTTGCATCACGGCCAGGCTCTGAAACCCCCGGCCAGCTCGAGCCGCGGCCGGCCCCTGCTGGATGTGCGCAGCTGACTGCGTTCGCGAAAGCAATGTCAATTCCAGGTCGGCGCGCGTGCTCGCTTCCCCCAGGATAATTTCCCGCGCACTCGGCGCGAACGCAGGCATTTCGACGCGCAGCTGATATTTTCCCGGGCCACTCACCCGGAGCGCATAGGTGCCGTTCATATCTGTGGAAGTTGCGGTTTTTTCTTCTGTGGAAGAATTGGTCGCGGTAACGGTTGCTCCTGGAATTGGCGTGCTACCCGATTTCACTACACCGGTGATGAAAACGTTTGGAGCCGCCGGCGCGCTCTGCGCCAGTGAACTGATCGCGACCAGCATCAGGAACCCAGCTTGCCACATAAAGGCGAACCACGCCCCGGGATCAATAGACCCTTGGGCACTGCACCTGGATTCAGCGCGGCGGCTCATTCAACCATTCCAACGAATTGCGCAGGTCATGAGTACATTCAACACTGCCCGCTCCGCCCTCCGGGTAAAAACTCGGTCAACTACTGTAAAGTTTCGTAAACCCCTGAATTCACATGGGACTCGGCTGTCGCGGATGGCCGACGAACCATTCCTGGAGAGCTACCGCACGGGCGGAAACAGTGGAATCCATGTACGGAATACGCAAGCCGAATTGCGCAATGGCCTCCTGCCTTCCCTACTTCCAGGTGGAAGCCAGTTTCCATATCGTCAGAGAGACGACTTTCGCGCCAGGCCCCTTCCCGTAGAGTTCTATGCCATCACTGGCCGGCGGAGGGTAAATGCGATCGGACAGGACGCGTTCGCCGTCATTTACAAAGACCTCGACACTAGAGCGGTCCACGAAGATATTCAGTTTGACGCGAGTTTTTTTCTCGACCTGGGCCGAGAAACGTCCGGGAAAGTCCTTGCTGAACGAAACGTCGCCCGAGCGGGTCCGATCAACGTAAACCTCGCGATGGAGGGCGTCGAAACCCACCAGGGTCTCAGCCTCCTTACTCTTTCGCAGACGAAATCCGATGTTACCGGCGTGCCCGGTTTGTAACTCGGCTTCGATCTCGTAAATCTCGCCTTTCGTCCCCCTGTCGCGAATTTTCTGGTTCGCCTCGGCCACGCTGGCGTTCACCATGCTCAGCTTCTCATAGCGCAGATTCTCCAGTTCCCGCACTGGTTGCTGGGCCAGACGCAGCCCGTCGGCATAGCGCCGTAGCATCAACGTCCGCGGAATCGATTGGGCGCCGCGCCAGAGCACGGTCGGCTCGGCATTCGCGTACTGCCAGTTACTGAACCAGCCAATCCACACTCGCCGTCCGTCGCTTGGCGGTATGTCATTCCAGGCGTTGGTGGCATAGAAGTCCTTGCCCCAGTCGGCCCAAAGCGCGGGAGCGTCTGGAATTTCGCTGGTAAAGCTCGTGCCGTCGAATTTGCCAATCAGGTAGCGAACCCCCGTCCCGCCTGCCGGCGCTCCCGGATTGCGATTGATGATCAGCACCCACTTCTTCCCGGCGTCGCCCTCAATCGGAAGTTCGAACAGGTCGGGACATTCCCACTGTCCGGCAACATCTCCGGCTGGACCGAACGTAGACCGCTTGGTCCAGTGCTTGAGATCGGGTGAGTCGAGGATCACCAGCGTTCTTTCATCGGCCAGGACCGCGACCATCACCCACTTGTGTTGCGGCGCATACCAGAAGACGTTGGGATCGCGAAAATCGAGGGCATCGAGGTCAGCCACGGGATTGCCGGAGTAATTCGTCCAGGTCCGTCCGCGGTCGTTGCTGAAGGCAATGTGCTGTTTCTGCCGGTCTTTGTAGGCCGCGGTGTAAATGGCCACCAGGCAGGATCGGTCTTGGGGGTCGGGATTCGTGCACAGTCCGCTACTGTTATTCCAGTCGACCACCGCGCTTCCGGAATACACCAAGTACTGGCCCGGAACTTCATGCAGCGCGACGGGCAGATTCTGCCAGTGCACCAGGTCGCTGCTGATGGCATGCCCCCAACTCATGTGCCCCCACACATTGCCTTCGGGGTTGTACTGGTAGAAGAGGTGATACTCGCCTTTGTAGAAGACCGTCCCGTTGGCATCGTTCATGAAGTTCCTGGGCGGCGTGAAGTGGTACTGCGGCCGCCAGGGCTGATCGTAAGCCGGCTGCTGCGCGGGCGAACGCGACCCGAGCATGGAGAAAACCACAAGGCCTAACGACAACAACAGCGGCGGCGGAACCTTCTTCATGGTCGTTGCGGAAAATCGGGTTCAAGGTTTGTGCTGGCTCTGCTTTTCGGACTCCTCAATGGCCTTGCGGAATTGCTCGACGGCGGCAACCTGGGGCGCGTTCAGGGCGTCCTTCGCGATGTAGCGCCACACCGGCGGCGCCTCCAGCGGGTCTTCGCTCCCGGTCCGATAGACTTCAAAGGTATCGTCAGACGATCCGACCTGGCTGCCCAGTTCCGGGCCTCTGTTCCCCATTTCGCCAGGAGACCCAGACAGATTCGGAGGACGACCTGCGGGTTGACCGATGCGAGTGTCTGAAATACCGGGCTGGAAGATGACCGGCCGATCGTCCGCCGGCGAATGACTGATGACGGGACCGCTCTTATTTCCCTTTCGAACCGCAATGATCAAATCCGCAGTTTGCGCATCCATCACCACATCGAACCTGCCCCATTTTGTGATTGCTCTTTCCACCGCATCCCGAGCGGTTCGATTGGCCATGGGGTTGGTCAGGGGTTCGCTCGCGTCCGGATGAATGATAACCAGGACCTTCTGCGCCCGCAGCACCTCGTCCGGGAGCAACTGCTTTTTCTTGTTTTTTGCCTCAGCTCGCGGGACTGACAGAAGCAGGAGCAAGAGGAAAACAATCGAAATGCGACTGGACATGATCGCCTCCGAACACGCCTGACTGTGCCCTGTGATTATACGGTCTCCGGGTTTACCCTCAGTGCGTAAACGAGAAATTCAGCCCCGTGGTCAGCAGAATATCGTTCTGCTTGGCTCCCGCGGGCGGATTGGTCACATAGATGTCTCCGAACGCGTTCTGCCATCCCAGCCATTTGCTGATCTTGGTCACCGTGCCGAAGTTAAAGGTTGCGCGGTATTCGCCGGTATCATTCAAGTCCGGGAAGAAGTACAGCTTTTGGGTCAGCAAGGTATTCATCCCCAGCTTGTGAGTCAGTTCTTCGCCCACTGAGGCGGCCGCAAAGCTGCGGCTGGGCAGGAGAGAATATTTTTCACGGGTGTAGTTGATGCCGCCCAGCAGGTCCAGCGCGGTGCGGGTATTCTGGATCGCGTGCAGGCCCAGTCCGCCGCCAAAAACGGAGCGCAGGTCCAGAGTCTGCAGAGCGTCGGTCTGGAAATCGGCGCCCACGTAAGCGAACAGCCGGGGAGTGAAGTCATGGTCGTAGCGGATCCCGCCCTGCACCGAGTTGGCCGTAGTGGCGGGGGTTGCACCAGGCGCGTCATTAGTGGCATACACGCTGTTGGTGTACAGACCCAGGTGATCGTGCAGGGTCTTGCGGTCGGCGGTGAAGGCCAGGGCCAGGTTCTTGGTCTGGCTGTTGCCGCGGGTCAGGGCGAACCCCACGTTGGCCCCTCCCTTCCATCCTTCGAGCAGGCCCGGGTGTAGCGATTTCTCATATGCCGCCTGCTCCGCTTCGCCGAACAATTTGGTGACCGACGCCTTGGGTTCGGTGACGGTGCCCGCGTTGGCTGTGGCTACAGCCAGGTTGCCATCCGAGGTGGTTACCCTCCCGACCACGGTCTTCCCGTCGCTCAGGCTCACAGACAGGGCCTGGGTCGAGGTGATCTCCTGCACCGCGGGCCACTGCACCGTAACTTCACCGGCGAACTCAGTCTTGATGATCAGGGCCTTGTCGTCGGACTTCTCGATGGTTCCGGTTAAACGATCGCCGTTCTTCAGCACGATCTGGTCAGCCAACAGGGATGCGGGACAAAGGACTGCGAAAATCAGGGCCACAGCTTGTAGTTTCGACACGTCTTTCCTCCGGAATGAAAATACAGAAATCGTGGATTAATTCATGGCGAATGGAAGGCGCCACCCGCTGCAGAAGGAAATCAGCAGCGGGGAACTTCGACTCGCGAGTCGCTCATTCTTGCCTGCGGTCAGCGCTCGGGCTGCGAAGACCATGGAATTATATGAGAGAGGAGCGGCGAGAGCAAAAAGGTGGCGGCGCAATAGGGGGAAATATGGCGCGCAGCATGAGGCATTCCCGGAGGGCAGCAGTCAGCTGGAATGGTTAGAAAGGTCCGCGGGAGCCGTGCTTTTGACCTCAGGGCTGGCGTTGGTGGCTTGTTCCCCCGAGGACTCCTTCATCCCTTCTTTCAGAGCGCGAATGCCCTCGCCAATTCCTTTGCCCAGTTCAGGCAGTTTCTTGGGACCGAAAACCAATAGCGCAATAAAGAAGATCACCAACAGATGCATGGGTTGAAACAGGCCTTCAAGCATAAATCCTCCGCCGCCTGCGGCTGGCAGCTAGCCCAACAGTATCGAAAGCGGCCACTCACGTCAACTCGCCCGCAGGCCAACTGGCATGGGCCAAGGGCCAGTTACCTTCGTGACCTACCCGGACCCACTTCGGAGTTCTATGTTGCCAACTGCCAGCCGGTGAGACTTGTTCCCCGGCCAAGGAGTCGGAGTGCGCCGTCAGCCCCTGTTTTCTCTGCCGTTTATTCTCTTTGTGACGCTTGCTTCCGCGCAACAGAATGTGCCTGCGGTAAATTGCACCCAGTTCATGGCGTGGACCGCTGGAGGAATGTCCAGCCAACGGCTTAGCCGGCTTGCCCACGAGCGAGGGATTGCCTTTATTTTGGATTCGGCTACATCCCAGTTGTTGTCCACCGCAGGGGCGGAGCCGGCATTACTCCAGAATTTACTCTCGATCAATCCAGGCTCGGGCAAAGCGGAAGCCGGCAGTTGCCCAGCCTCACTCGCGCACGCCGGCGAGCTGATTGGTCAGAAGAAGTATCAGGAAGCTCAGTCTCTTTTGCAAAAGCTGATCGCGGCCGACCCTGGCGATGCCGCCCTCTACTTTGCTATGGGCTATGTTCAACAGCAGCAGGAAGACTGGGACGAAGCCTCTGATTCCTACCAGAATTCACAACAGCTCATGCCCGGCCTTTCCGATGTTCACGGCCGTTTGGCCTATGTGTTCTATCGCGTCGACGATGCCGACAGCGCCATTGCTGAGGCCCGCACCGCGCTCAGCATCGATCCCCGGAATGCCGAGGCTTATCGCTTTCTCGGACTTGGTCTCTACGCCAGTGGCCGGTATTCAGCCGCCATTCACGCTTTTCACGAGTCCCTTGCGCTGCAGCCCGGGAATGCCGACGTGTACTACGACATAGGGATCACGCTCCGCGACAAAGGCGACGTGGATGCGGCCGCGGCCGCTTACCGCAAGGCGATTGCGCTGAACCCTGAGCTTTGGGAGGCCCACAACAATCTGGGAATGCTGTTGCACGACCGCAAAAGCCTGGACGGCGCCATGGTCGAATACCTCGAAGCCAAGCGTCTGGCGCCGGAGGAGTCGGTTGTCCGCAACAACCTGGGCAACACCTACTGCGACAAAGGCGATTACGCCGCGGCCATCGCCGAGTTCCGCGAACTCTTCCGCATGGATTCCGGCTGGCAGGGCGGTCACAGCTGCCTGGCCCGGGCATTTATGTCCCGGCGCGACTATGATTCCGCGATTGTGGAACTGCGGGCCGCTATTGTGCAGGATCCCACGAATCCGGACGAGCACCGCTATCTCGGCCAGGCCCTTCTTCTGGTCCACCGGCAAGCGGAGGCAGTGCGCGAGTTGCGCCTGGCGGTTCAGTTAGACCCGGATTCCCCCCTGACTCATCATTATCTTGGGACCGCGCTCTTCAGCGCGGACGATTTCCCGGCGGCTGAAACCGAGTTTCGCCAGGCCTTGCGCCTCAAGCCCTCGGCTGACAACCACTACTCCCTGGCCGCTTGCCTGATGAGCATGGGGCGGTATGACGCCGCGCTCGCGGAACTGGATACAGCCGCCCGGCTGGAACCTGCGCAAGATCTGTATCGCACCCGCAAGCAGGAACTTCTAAAGCTCATGCGGGCATCGAGCGTGCGCTAACCGTTGGATCGGCATACCAGAACGGGAATTGAAACAGATCAAAAGGCAGTCCTTATTGTGTCCGCCCTGATTTTGGTCCCACAGTTGCTATGCACGTTAGTGCAATAGGCCACATGCACTGCCGTGCGTCGGAGAACCGGACAACCAGACCTAGAATGTCTTTGGATTTAGGCGCGAAACGAGTTTTTCGCACCGGGAGCAATCTGATGAACTCCGCGACATCGTCACAGCCTGCCGAAATCGGTTCGATTCCGTCGGCAATTCTTCCCAGTGAAACCGGTTTCCCGCGGGCCACGCCGTCGGTGGAGGGTCTCCCGTCCGGGCTCGCTCCGCGGCGGACCGGATACGGTTTGCCGTGCGTGAAGTGCAAGACCTACTACGCCGCCGATCTGCCGATGTGTCCAGTGTGTAAGACCGAAGAGCGGGTTTCGCCGGTCATGGACGCCTCCACCGGTTCCAATCCAAGCCTTCCGGAAAGCGCTTTGCCCATGCCCGATGAGTCTGCGCTGGAAGAAGAACGGGAGCGCTTCTTGCGGGAATTCAAGTCCCAGGTCTATGCCTCCCATGTCCAAATCGACCCAGCCCAGATTGACCCGGCTGGGAGTATCGGTTGCAGCGTGGAAGCAAACCATCAGGGCGCATTTGAACCCGCAGCGGTATGCCAGCACTGCTACCTCCGTCTGCAACAGCGGGTAGACCTGCTGGAGGCGGCCCTGCACATGGACTTGATAGAAGCCACCAGGGTGGTCTATGAGGCGGTTTGGGCGGATCCTTCCGATCCCGGCAAGACCTATCAGAACGCCGCCGCCGCGGTTCTTACTGAATTGCGCAAGCGCGCCGGCATCCCGGCCGTTTTAGGGTCGCTTCGACCTCTGACGCACTAGAGACCGCTCTATTCAGCCTTCAGGCTGACCCATTTCCGGCCGGCATAGAGGCGGTACGCGCCTCCATCTTCCACAATCTTCAGCGGCACTGGATGCGCCAGTTTCGCGTCCGTCTTGCCGGCCACGCTGAACAGATCGTTGGCCCCCACGTCCATGACCAGAAACTTTCCGTCCGCCGAGAAGCCAAAACCATACTGGCCCGGCGGCAGCTCCGTTCCCTCAATCTGGAGTTTCACTTCCGTGATCAGAAATCCCTGATACTTGGCTTGCACGTCGGAGGCGTAGCCCGATGTATCCACCAGCCCGGCGAGAACGAATTTGCCGTCCGGCCCACTGAATCCCGCCGAATTGCGCAGCTGCACCGGGGCCGTTTGCCCGCGGAAAAAATAAGTCGCGGGAACCACCTTCCGGATGTCATCGGGGCCGAGCACCCCCGGCTTGGGTGGCTGGGCAAACAGCACGCAGGAAAAGACCACGACTATCAATCCCAAATGTCGCTTCATGTAGCACCCTCCATGGGAATATGAACTGGGAACTGAAAACCGCGAACTGACAACTGACTATAAGCTACTGGGTTTCCTCACCCGCCGGCGCAAACCGCAGACTCCCAAACGCAGCCGGCACGTGAAAATTCGGGCTCGGCGTACTCGTAGGCCGCCAGGCCAGGTACGCTCGCGGTTCTTGCTTCCCCTCAACCCGATAGAAGTTCGCGCGCCAAACTGCTTGCGAATCAAAGGTCGGGGTCAGGGCCCTCATCGGAATGGCGAGTTCCGCCGCCCAGCGGCGCCCTTTCTCATCCAGAGACACCGATCTCTGCAAGCCGCTCTCGAGATCCGCGAGCCCGCCGGGAAAAATATCCAGATCGATCCACATCCCATTTGGGCTCACCTCAAACTCCCGATAGTAGCGCTCCCGCGAGGGATCGGGCTGGAGAAATGCTTCCGCGACATCGCGGTCCCACAGGTGGTCCCGGCGCCCGGTGCTTGCGGAGTCCTCGAAAAGATACAGCTCCCGATAGCGGCATTCAAATCTCAAATACAAGGTTTGTGAAGACCACAGGACTCGGACACCGGTTTCGCGCTGCTCGTCAGGATTTCCCCCCTGCCAGTCGGAACAAAAGACGATCGGCTGGGCGCCCTGCCACTGGGTGGCGGGATGCTCAGCGTCGAGCCCAAAGTCGCTGGCGACATAGGAGGCGACAATTTCGGAAGGGCTCGTGGCGCGCTTCGATAGCTCCGTGATCTGGCTCATCATCGAGATAGAAGAAAGCACAATAACGGCTGCAAAGCCAGTATAAGAGGCGAATACTCGGATAAGCATCACTGGGAAAATCGGTTTGACCGCAAGATCCGGATAGTCCACGCCGCCGCCCCAGCTTACCCTTTGGTCATTATGACAGCCAATGCGATACTCAATCTGACCGAAGTTAGCGACATGGCGCGCAGCACCGACAATCGCCGCGGCGAAAATCAGTGGCAGGCCGTTCTGGCCCGCGATGCCAATCAGGACGGCAGTTTCGTGTTCGCCGTTTCCTCAACCGGAGTCTATTGCCGCCCGTCCTGCCCATCGCGGCGTCCCCGGCGAGAGAACGTTACTTTCTTTCGTAAACCCGATGAGGCCGAGAAGGCCGGGTACCGTGCCTGCCTGCGCTGCCGCCCGCGAGCGATTGGCGCCGACAAGCAGACGGAAACGGTCAAAGCCGTATGCCGGTACATCGAGCGCCACCTGGATGAACCCGTCACGCTGCGCCGTCTGGGATCGGAGTTCCGCCAGAGCCCATTTCATCTTCAACGCTCGTTCAAGGCCGTGCTGGGCATCTCGCCCCGGGCCTATGCCGACTCCTGCCGCATGAATCAGCTCAAACGCAACCTGCAGGCGGGCCATTCGGTGACGCGAGCGATGTATGACGCCGGTTACAGTTCGAGCAGCCGTTTGTACGAGCGCACCGCCTCGCAACTGGGCATGACTCCCGACAAATATCGCCGCGGCGCCATCGCAGCGCCTATCCGTTATACCGTTACCGATTCTCCCCTGGGACGCATGCTGATCGCCGCCACCGAAAAGGGTATTTGCGCCATCCAGTTCGCGAATTCGGACGACGAACTCGAGCACGGCCTCCGGCATGAGTTCCCCTTCGCCATCCGGCGGCGCGATGACGCGGCCATCGCGACCTGGAAAGATCGTCTCCTTCGCCAGATGCAAGGGCACAAACTGCGCTCACCTCTGCCGCTCGATATTCAGGCGACCGCGTTCCAGAGGCGGGTATGGTCGCAACTGCAATCCATTCCCTTCGGGACAACACGAACCTACGGCCAGGTCGCGAAAGCCATCGGCAAGCCAACCGCCACTCGCGCCGTGGCCCGCGCTTGCGCCACCAACCCCGTCGCCGTGGCCATTCCTTGCCACCGCGTGGTCCGCCAGGGCGGAGAAATGGGAGGCTACCGTTGGGGAATTGAACGTAAGGAAGCGCTGCTGGAACTGGAGCGCGAGGCGGCCGTCGATGTCTAGGAAATTCCTCCGTGTCCTTCGTGGTTGAGGTCACGGTGTGAACCCAACCAACGGTCTATCGAAATCGATAACCTACTGCTCCATGCGTTTGTAAATACCGCGAGCAGACGTGAGCATATTCAGCACCGCCTTCTTCTCTGCCTCCGTATTCCAGTCCTGGTTCGATTGGGCGTCGGCGATCATGCGATCAATCCAGGCGACAAAGTAAGCAGCGTCCGCGACAGGTTTTGGGTTCGATCCCGCGACCTTCACATAGACCGGACTGGTGGTCGCGTAGGGATACAAATCCAGCACGGGATGCTCGGCTTGCTCGCTCCAGGCGCGCAGCAAGCACCATCCGCTGCGTGAAACCGGGACCGTGTCCTCCACGTCCGCCGCTTCGCGGGCGCTGTCCAGCTTCAAATCACGCACCACTTCGCCGTTGCAGATCACCTGCAGGTGATCAACGGGCACGAACGACCGCAGCCACGCCGTGAGCTTCACCTTGTTCTCGCCGCTTGGCAACGACAGTTCATCCCCGAGTTGTTTGCCCCCCAGCGAGAATCCCAGCAAAGGACCGTTGGTCGCAAAGGTGCGGCCGTGTTTGATCGAATCCAGCCAGACACTGATATCGAGAGGGCCGTCCGGAACTTTGGCGTAAACCCGATTGAGTCCGACCGGCCCGCGCAGTGACGCGTAGTTGGCCATCGCATCCGTGCCCGCCGCGGTTGGCAATCGGAATCCACAGTTCAGCAGCCGGTACCACACGTTCGCGGTTGATTTGTGCTCCGCGAATCCGACGACTTCGATGTAATCCACCTTGCCTAGCGCCAGATCGACCGGCAGTTCATGGGTCAGCGATGCGTCTTTTGCCGGGTCGGGGACTGAATCATAGGGATGAACATAGCCGACCAGCGCATGCTGTTCATGCGCCATGTCAGCCACCATGGCATTCGCTGGAAACAGGCTGGCCGCCGCCGTCCCCGGATAGGCAGCGTAGCCGGGCAGAAGAAAATTCCGGGTGAGGTTCAGCAGGCCCAGATGTCCCCAATAGCTGGTGTGAAATTCCTGGCCATGCAGCAGGAGATTGGTCGCGGTCGAAGCCGGGTCCAGGCGCGGGCTGAAGTATGCGATATCGGGAATGCGCTGCTCTTTATTGACCACCAGGTCTTCGACAATCTGCAGGTTCTCGGACTCCGCCTGCGCCACCAGGTGCTGGGGCGTATTGCGGTACGTGCCTCCGTAATTCATATGCACGTGAACGTCCCCGCTGACCCACTGCGAGCCGGCGTCCTTGAGGAGGCTGAGTGGCTGCAGAGGAATCGTCAGCCTGGACGTTTCTCCCTCCGTAATGGTCACGCTGCGCCGCTCGAAGCGGTATTCGAAACCCTTCATCACTTCGACTTCGGCTTGTCCTGCGGGGAGAGTCAGTTCGGCCTTGCCTGAAGTGTGAAAGTAGTGGGCCTCAAAGGGGCGCTCGGAGCGCACGAAGTTATCGTCCGCCATCATCCACGCGTTATCGGGAGCGTAAGCGCGTGCATCTTCACCTACGACGAAAACCCGTGCCGGCACTGGATGCCCGGCCGGGTCCAGTACGGTAATGCTCAGCCGGCCCACCGGCTTCAGGTAATGCCTCTCGGCAGCGACAAGCTGCGCCTGCGCGCCGCCGGGAATTTCCTGCGTCCACAACGACGTGTTGCCTCCGCGATTGGAAATGAAGGCGATTCGTTTGCCATCCGGCGACCAGCGGGGCGCAACGTTATCGAAATCGCCATAGGAAAGCGGAAAGGCATCGCCGCCTTCTGAAGGCAGCACCCAAAGCTGATGCCACTGCTGTCCCAGATAAGAGGCATAGACGATGCGTTTGCCATCCGGAGAAAAATCCGGTCGCGCCTTCCAGGACGTTTCTTCGTAATGGATCTCATGGGCCTCGGCGCCCGGCTCCGCTTTCATGCGCCAAAAACCGCCGGTGCCGTAAATGTGGCCGCGGTTCGAAACGAAGAGAATTTCCTTTCCATCCGGGGACCAGGCAGGGCTGATTTCATGGTCGAATTCGCTGTAGTAGTAGCGCTTGAGATTGCTGCGGTTCTCGCCGGTCATGCGTTGGACATCTTTCAATTCGCCATCGCTGAATTGCCCCACGAAAATATGGAAGTGTCCGTGGAACGAAGTGGAAACGAAGGCAATCTGCTTGCCATCCGGCGAGAAACGCGGCTCCACGTTGACCGCCCCGCCCAGGGTGAGCTGCCGGGTGCGTTTGGTTTTGAGATCCAGCGCCCAGAGTTCAACCGCGTCTTTGGCATAGGATGCGTACACCACCCAGCGTCCACCGGACGCGCAATCGGGCTGATAATCGTAGCCCGGCCCGGCGGTCAATTGTTCCGCCACCCCTGAGTCGAGCTTCTGCAGCCAGAGCGATCCCGCCATCGAATAGACCACGCTGCCAGCGTCCGGCATCCAGGCCACCGCACTGGGGCCAGTCGTAAGCTGGGGCAAATACATTTCGCGGAAGTAGTAAGGATGCGGCAGGTCGATCTGTTTGAGCACCAGTTCGCGTTGCGCGCTGAGAAGTAAAGAAGAGAAAGAAGTGATGAACAGGAAAACCATTCCCAACAGGAGTAAGAAGCTAATCGGGTTTCGCCGGGGCAAGAGCTCCTCCGAGTCTGCGCATCGTCATCTCCGCGTTATCTTCCGCGCCTCATCTTGAAACCACCGGCAGAACGATGCGCGAGGCATGCCGGCGGTCGGTGTAGACTGATATCGTGGCTTTCTGCATTCTGGTCGACGAAGCTTCCAGTTCGCCCGACTGCAGATTGCGTGAAAAATTCGGAAAGAAAGTCGCCGAAACCTGTACCCGGATGCGGTGGTCCTTTCGAAAAACATTGCTGGTAATCAGGTTGTCGAGGTGCAGTTCATACATTTTGTTCGGGGTGAGCAGTTGCCGGCCCTTCTGCGGGTCGCGATAGCTCGCCCGCAGCACGTCCAGCCCAGGGCTCATCAGGTTGAAAGCAGTGCCGTCGGGAGCGACGTCGAGCAAGCGGACCCACAAATCGGCATCGCGACAGTCACAGGCCAGGTAGATCTGGGCATGGATCGGGCCGGTCACTTCGGTATCACGTTCCAGCGGTGGCGAGTCGAAAGTCAGAATGTCGCTGCGTTCCGCCAACGCCCGGTAATCGTGCGCCCCCGAAGTGGCGTACGAGTTCACGACCGGCTTGGATGGGTCAGAGACGAAGGAGCCGAATGCCTTTTTCGCCCTGGGGATGTCGCTCGACAGGCTCCCGTGAAACTTGCCCCCTTCAGGGCTGACCAGATAGTACGGCGTGGGTTTCGCTGCCGGCGGCCAGGCCTCGGCCTCGCGCCACTGATTGTCTCCCATCACAAAGTACCGGACAGGCTTTTCCCGCTCAACGCCATTCGCCTGGCTCCGTAGGTAGTGATCCATCCAGCGCAGGACAACTTCGTCGTAGTCAATTTTCGCTGCCGGTCCAAACTCGCGCTCCCCTGATTTTGTCTTGGCTGTCGACGCAACTCCATGCACCCACGGACCGATAAGCAGACCGGTCTCGGCATGCGATGTCCCGGCCCGGGCCCTCAGCAATCCCGCAAAGTTGGTCGTGGCGCCCTCGGGGCCATAGTTGTCGTCGTACCAGCCGGACAGATTCAACACAGCGGCATGCACACGATCATATTTGTTCCGCAAGTCGCACCAGTCCCACCAGGAATCGTCGTAGGGATGGGTCAGCCAATCGTAATAATAAGGCGCAATACCGCGCAGCTCGGCCAGTTGGTCCAGGGGCAACGTGTAAAGCATCTTCGGCCCCGCCTCGCCCCAGGCGGCGGTTGCCTCCGCAGGGGTTTTCGGCCCCGGCAGATTTTTCTTGACCCGAATGTCGGGCGCAATGTTGTCCCATATCCACTCGATCCACGACATGTCCCACAAACCGCCGGCATAGAAAAAATTCTGCGCCGTCGAAAATGTCATGGCCGGAACCATGGCTTTGAGGTGCGGCGGGTTCTCCACCGCGGCCAGCCACTGTACCGCCCCGGGATAGGAAAGGCCGAAAGTTCCGACCGCGCCGTTCGACCACGGTTGCCGCGCCGCCCACTCGATGGTGTCGTAGCCGTCGCGGCCTTCATTCTGATAAGGACGAAACTCGCCGTCAGACGCGTAGCGCCCGCGCACGTCCTGCACCACCACCGCGTAGCCCCGTTCCACCGCGTGCCGAAAGGTGGTGTATTCCTTCAGGGCAGGTTCTTTCCCGTAGGGAGTGCGGTAGACCAGGACAGGAAACGCGCCGGGCCCGCGCGGGCGCAGCAGGTCCGCTCGCAGCGTCACGCCATCCCGCATGGGAACTGCAACATCCTTCTCGACGACAAAGTCTGGCGCTGGAGAAGGCGCTTGCTGGGCCGGGACGAGAACGCTGATTCCGCAAAGCAGGGGCAGCAGGAATTTGAATTTCATGGAACGGCGTAGCCTAGCAGCTTGAGCACGCTCAATACAAGAATCACGAAGCCAAGGCCTCGCCCGGCGGGCGCTTGCGGACCAGCAGCCAGTTGAGCAAGGCCACCAGCGCGGTGGCCAGCAGGATCAACGACCCGCTCAGGTTGACCCCGGTCATGAGGACGGCGCAGATCCCGGCGCCCAACACCGCGAACCCAGTTCCTCCGGGAAGTCGAAACATGGCCGCTCCCGGTTGCTTGCGGCGAAATACCGGCAGCGCCGCGCACACCAGGCCGTAGTAAAGAAGTCGCGCCACCGCGGACAGTGTCGCATTCCAGGTGAAGCTGCCCAGCAGCGCCAGCAGCCAGCTCAACAGGGCGAAAGCCATGATCGAAACGTAGGGTGTCCGGAAGCGGGAATGGATCGCCGCGAAGATGGCAGGGAAGTCTCCGTTCTCGGCCAGCGCGAAAGTGATTCGGGGCACGCCCAACATATTGGCGCTGAGATAGCCAACCACAGAAACCAGCGCGCCCACAGAGACGAAGGCTGCGCCGCCGTGTCCCAGCACCAGCCGGGCTACGTCCGCCAGCGGGCGTTCGCTGTGCCCAGGGTCGGGCAGAATTCCCACCACCACCCACTGGATGGCTGAGTACAGCAAAGTGCAGGTGATCAGTGCCGTGAACAGGGCAAAAGCAGCATCCCTCCGGGGATGTTTCGCCTCGCTCAGGGGAGTGAGCGCCGTCTCGAAGCCTCCATAGGCGAAGACCAGCAGCAGGCAAGCTTTCAGCCAGGCCCCAGTGCCCGCCCCGCCTGGCAATGCGGGCACTGCCGCGTGGCTCGTCATCAGATAGAACGTACCCGCGATCGCCACCAGGAATAGCGGCACCAGCTTCGCCACCGTGAACACATTGCTCACCTGGGTGCTGGCCCGTACTCCGCGATAGTTGATCAGCGTCAAGACGCCATAGAGCAACGTCAGAATCAGGAATCGCGGAAGGGGTTCCTCGGCTTTCGGCCAAAATTCGCCACAATAAATCACAAACAGGTTGGTCGTGGCTGCCGGCGCAGCCAATCGCACCAGCCAAAGCATCCAGCCCATTTCGATTCCGACCAGACGGCCAAAGGCTGCGCGAGCGTAGAGATAGGGACCGCCGGCCTGGTTAAATTGGGAGGCCACTTCGGCGAAACAGGCCATGATGACGCCGGCGGCAGCCCCCGCCAACAGGACGGCCCATGGACTGGCTCGCCCAATCAGGCGGGCGACGTCGGAAGGCAAGCCAAAAATCCCGCTGCCGATGATCGAGTTGACCACCAGCGCCGCCAAACTCCACCGTCCAATGGCACGCACCAGGCCGATTTGTTCGCCGCCAGGCAAGACGTGGTTGTACCACAGCGGTCAGCTATCAGCTATCGGCTTTCAGCCGGCGCGGATAACGCCACCCTGCGGTTCGCACAACCTATCGCTGAATCAAGACGGTTTTCGATTTGGGATCGGTCAAAACGACGGGGATTTACGGAAGACTGATGACCGAGGAATGATGACGGCTAGGCCGCGTCGTTCTCGATCTTGATGCGCAGCGATTTCAGAAACTTGAGGTCCTGGTCGCTGATCTTGAACTCGGGATTCGTCGTCAGCGTAGTCACCATCGAGGTCTTATCATCGGACTTCTCGCCAGGTTTACTCACTCCGATGGTCGCTTCCAGTACCAGAAAAATGTCATATCCGCTGTCTTTGATCTTGGAGACCACTTCGGCGATCTGTTCGCTGTCTGCCAGCGACTCGTTGATCGCCTCGCCCAGTTCTTTCATTAACTGCTTCAAATGCTGGTCCACGTGGCCCCCTGTAAAGCGGCAGTACCTGGTTACTTGGATGCCAGGATTGCGTTACCCGGCTCGCGACGCCACCGTCGTGCCTCGCCATTGTAACCCCGAACACTGTTAAAATCGACGCTGATGATGAATGTCTCGACAGTCCGCAAATTGAGCATCATGGCCCGGATTGCAGCCCAGCACGCCGGGCGTACTCGGACCGTGAGCGCGGTCTGGAAGGGTGTTCGCACCACGGCGACCCATTTCGGACGCGTCCTGCGTCAGCTGTGGCTCGAAGTCACAGGCTTTGTTTTCCTGGCTTTAGCATTCATCGGCGCCGGCGCATTTTTTCGTGAGTGGGCGCGCTACCAGGCCGGCCAGACTACGACGGGGCGAGTTCTGGTCGCAATTATTTTCACTCTGACTTTCACCTGGTTCGGCGCGAGTTCATTCTGGAGAGTATGGAAGAGAGGCTAAAAGCTGGAACCGCGAAGGACACGAAGTGGCATGAAAGGGAATCTCGAGCCAATTGGTGAGAGAGCCCTCAGGCATGGATTTCCTTCGTGCACCTTAGAGTCCCTTGTGGTTATTGCTCTTCTTTTTCATGACTGACAGGCCGAAACCCGCGCCCGCCGACCCCGAAACCTCGTCCCACATCCCAATCCGCCCGGTGTACACCGGCAACCCGGAGTCTCAAGGCCAGGCACTCGAAGTCGGATATCCCGGCGAGTACCCCTTCACCCGCGGCGTGCAGCCCACCATGTATCGCGGCCGTCTCTGGACCATGCGCCAATATGCCGGGATGGGAGACGCCGAGGAGTCCAACAAACGCTACAAATACTTGCTGGCTAACGGCACCACCGGCCTTTCTGTAGCCTTCGATCTGCCCACCCAGATCGGTCTCGATTCCGATCACCCGCTGGCCGTGGGCGAAGTCGGCAAAGTCGGCGTGGCCATTGATTCGATCGAAGACATGCAGCGGCTGTTCGATGGCATCGACCTGACCAAGATTTCGACCTCGATGACCATCAATGCGACCGCGTCAATCCTGCTGGCCCTCTATGTCGCCGTGGCCCGCCGCCAGGGCGCCGACATGCGCCAACTCTCCGGCACGGTGCAGAACGATGTGCTCAAGGAATACATCGCGCGCGGCACCTACATTTTCCCCCCGGCGCAGGCCATGCGCATCGTCACCGATCTGTTTGCCTGGACCAACCAGAACGTGCCCGAGTGGAACACGATTTCCATCTCCGGCTATCACATGCGCGAAGCCGGATCGACCGCGGTGCAGGAAGTCGCATTCACCCTTGCCAATGGCATCGCTTACGTCCAGGCTGCCATCGACGCCGGCCTCGATGTCGACAAGTTCGCTCCCCGACTTTCCTTTTTTTTCAACGCCCATAACAATTTTCTGGAAGAGGTTGCCAAGTTCCGCGTCGCCCGCCGCATGTGGGCGCGCATCATGCGAGACGATTTTCAGGCGAAGAGCCCGCGTTCGTGGATGCTGCGCTTCCATACCCAGACCGCAGGTTCCACGCTGACCGCGCAGCAGCCGGAGAATAATATCGTGCGCACAGCGTTGCAGGCGCTGGCCGCGGTACTCGGCGGCACCCAGTCTCTGCATACCAACTCTTCCGACGAAGCTCTTGCCCTGCCAACCGAGCAGGCCGCGCGCATCGCGCTTCGCACCCAGC
>JBOGLD010000142.1:0-7514 GCA_050745885.1 Terriglobales bacterium | reverse complement strand
AGCGTCCCGCTCGTGCGAAAGTTGGAGGGCACCCACTTTCCGGCTGTGGAATTTGGGGACGCACGAGCGGGACGCTCGCGCCCACATATTCAGCGATTTGAGATCGCCGGCTGAACCTTGGCCCAGGCGCGGGCCGCCGCTACGCGCCGCGAAATCGCCGGATGCGAGTGAAACAACCATTCCACCCAACGAGCAGGGGAACGTTCCGCCAGATTTTGCGCCGCCAGTTTGTCCATGGCAGAGATGAACGGCTCAACCGCGGGAATGGAGCGGAAGGCATAGCGGTCGGCCTGGCGTTCGTTAAAACGCGAGTAAGCGTTGAGCAGCGGCATCGCCACCAGGGAAAGCACCGTGGCCACCAGCATTAATAAAGGAAGATTGGCAAAATCAGACAGGATCTCAAACATGTGCAACCGGTCCACCGCGTAGTGCAAGACCCAATTGGCCGCCCAGAACCCGACAAACGTGATGCCCGCCTGCACCACGATGCTCTTGAAGATGTGGCGGTGGACGTGGTGCCCAAGTTCGTGGGCCAGCACGGCTTCGATCTCGTCCGTGGAGTAGTTCTCGAGCAGGGTATCGGCGAGAATGATGCGGCGGGTGTTGCCCAGACCGGTGAGGGCGGCATTCGCCTTCTTGCTTTTTTCCGAAAGCTTCCATTGATAAACACCACGAATCCGGGTCCCTGCCCGCTCGCCCAACCGCACCAGCCTGCTCTTCAATTCTTCATTTTCCAGCGGCGCAAATTTGTAGAAAATTGGAAACAGGACCACCGGAGCCAGTTGCGCCAGCAGCACGAACAATCCCAGGAACACCGCCCAGGCAATCAGCCACCAGTGCTCCGGCGCCTGGCGCATGATGAAATACAACAACTCGGCCACGATCGCGGCCAGGACCAGCCCCACCATGAAGCCTTTGCTCTCGTCCCAAAGCCAGGCGCGCAGCCGCATATTGGAGAGCTGATAGCGATGTTCGAGACGAAAGCTGTAGTAGTCCAGGCCCAGGCCGAGCACTTTGGCCAGCGCCATCAGCATCAGCACGTACAGAAACAGGGCCAGGCCGTAGTGCTGGAATGTAGCTTCGTAGGCCAGGTCGCGAAGGACCCCGCTCCATCCGGTGACCAGCAATGCCGCCATCAGGGCCACGCCCAGCACAAAATCGGCAATGCCGAGCCAGCGCCGGATGCGGTTGTAACGCCGCGCTTCGGGCGAGTCGGTGGGAACCGGAATGGTAGCGGCTGCTGAAACCATTTTTTGCCTGGTTGATTATCGTATCGCCGAAAACCAAATGCGAGACTCGGAAGTCCAATGGTTATCCGTGTCTTCCGCGTTGTCAACGGCTTTCCTTACGAAGCGGCGTCTCTTACGAACGCCTCCGAGAGGGAAAGAATCTCCGCCACCAGTTCAGGGGCGGCCGCTTCGGAATAAACCCGCAGCAGGGGCTCGGTTCCGGACATTCGAAACAGCACCCAGGGCTCGGCTCCATTGCCGTTTTTGGAGGCGTCCAGGAAGAACTTCACTCCGTCGAGCCCCTCCTTCTTCTTGATGGAGTAGCGGCCAAGTTGGTTGGTCTGGCCGGAACCCGCCCGCCGCACCGCGCTTTGCTTCATCTCTTCGGTAATATGCAGATCGCGGCGGCCATAGTAGTGGGGCCCAAATTCGCGCTGCAGATCCGCGACCAGTTGCCCCAGCGGCTTACGCTCCTCTGCCATTACGTTGGCCAACAACAGGCAGTTGAGCGTACCGTCGCGCTCCGGCAGATAGCGGGAATATCCGATGCCGCCGGATTCCTCTCCCCCGACCACGATTTCGTGCTCCATCATCAGGTCGGCGATGTACTTGAATCCGATTGGACACTCGATCAGTTTCCGTCCGTGCCTGGCGGCGATGCGGTCCACCATGCCGGTGGTGTTGAAGGCACGCACCACATCACCGGGCCACTTTTTCCGTTCCAGTACCCAGCGCAGAAGGACGGCGAAGCACTTGTGTGAATCCACGAAACTGCCGTCTTCAGCAATGGCGCCGATGCGGTCGGCGTCGCCGTCCGTGGCCAGCCCGGCATGGCAGCTCTCTTTCAGCACTGCCTGCCGCAACATTTCGATGTGGGGCTCGATAGGCTCCGGATTGATCCCGGGAAACAGCGGATTCAACTCCTGGCGGATCGCGACACAATCGATGCCACGTTTCTGGAAAATCTTTGTCAGCACGCCGCGGCCTGAACCGTACATCGAATCAACCGCGAACCTGAATTTCGCCTGGGCAATGAGATCGAGGTCCGCGAACCGGCAGATGGCCTCGATGTATGCCGGCTTCAGGTCAACTTCCTGAATACGAGCCGCCGGGCCTTTGGGCATAGCGCCGCTACCGACTTGCTCTTCGATCACCTCCATGATGGCGGGCGTGGCCGAGCCGCCAAACTTGGCCTTGAACTTCACCCCATTCCAGTTCCACGGATTGTGGCTGGAGGTGACTACCACTCCACCAGCCGCGCCCTGGGCTTTCACGGCAAGCGAAATGGCCGGCGTCGGAGTGGAATCCGAAGTGATCTGTGCTGGAATTCCCGCCCCGGCAATGGTCTCGGCCACCACACGGGCAGCGTGCTGCGAAAGAAAGCGGGTGTCGTAGCCGATGACAACCCCGCGAGCGGCATCTTCATGACCCAGAACGTACGCCGCAATCCCACCCGCCACGCGACGAACATTGTCGAAGGTAAAATCGTCGGCAATAATGCCACGCCAGCCGTCGGTGCCAAACTTGATATTGGTCATTGGTCGTTAGTCGTTGGTCGTTGGTCGTTCGGCCGACGGGCCATAAGCCTAGAGGGTTGGATTTAGGCTAACGACCGAGGACCAGCGACTGCTATCTCAGATTGTGCAGTTTCTTCTCGTCCAGATACTTCACCACTTTCCCGACGTCCTGGGCCCGGTCGCGGGTCGTGATCAGCAGGGCGTCTTCGGTCTCCACTACAACCAGATTGTCTACGCCGAGAGCCGCGACAAATTTGCCGGGAGCGTGAATGTAATTTCCCTGGGCGTTGAGAGTGAATGATCCTGCACCGGCGATCAGGTTGTCATCCTGGGGCCGGGCCTTGCCGACGTGGTGCTCATGCAGCGCCGTCCATGAGCCCAGATCGTTCCATCCGAAATCGGCGGGAAGGCAAACAATGTTGGAGCTCTGCTCTCCCTTGCCGGAACGGGGCTCGATCACAGCGTAATCGATGCTGATGTTTTCGCATTTGGGATAAAGCCGGGCAAAAGTCGTGGCAAACTTGCGCGTACCGAACGTGGACGCAACCTGCTGCAGCAAGGAAGCGGCCTTCGGCAGGTGTTCGAGCAGAGCCTGGGCCAGTGTACTTGCGCTCCAGAGAAACATGCCGCTGTTCCAGAAATAGTTTCCGGCCTTGATGAAGTCAGCGGCGCGCGTTGCATCCGGTTTCTCTGTAAAACGCCGCACCAGAAAAGCGTCAACCTGGAAGCGGGAACCGGATTCAATGTAACCATAACCTGTCTCCGCACGGGTGGGCCGTATGCCCAGCACGACGATGTTCTCGCCCGCAGCCGCGATCTCGATCCCCCGCTTCAGCACCTCGCGAAATCGTTTTTCGTCAGCGACTACATGGTCGGAAGGAAACAATCCGATCACCGCATCGGGATTCGTGTTCTGGAGAATGAACGCAGCCAAACCGATCGCAGGCGCCGTGTTGCGCCCCACCGGCTCGGCCAGAATCTGATTTCGGCTCAAACGCGGAAGCTGACGTATGATCTCGCGCCGCAAATGCTGGTTGGTGACGACCCAAAAACGCGCAGGCGAGGCCAACGGTAGCAGCCGCGAGACGGTCTGCTGGATCATGGTCTGCTTCCCGTCGAGAGCCAGCAGTTGCTTGGCACGGCGCTGCCGGCTCAGCGGCCAGAAGCGAGTGCCGCGGCCGCCGGCCAGAATCACGGGATGGAATGTCGTCTTAGACACAGCCGTCAATTGAATATCTCAGATTGCAGATTGAAAATCTCTGACCCGATCTGCAATCTACAATCCAAGAGTTCTCTCAAATTCTCGTCTCAGGCTCCGGCACTACCGCGCCGGGCACGTATGCCTTGAGAAACTCCACCGCCCACTGCGGCCTGACCTGGAACTCGTCAACCGACGCGGGCACGACGACGGCATCGCCTCTGGCCAGCGTTACCGGATTCGCTCCCGGAGCTTCGACGATGCCGCAGCCTTCCACCGCCACCAGAATCTGGACTGAGCGCTTTTCGCTATGGTTTTGCGTCCGGAAGGAATCCGGCTCTTTGAGTTCAAACATGTCGACCACGAAGTAAGGCGACGCAATCAGTGGCGCGCGGCGATTGGTTCCACCCTTCAAAGTCGAGGGCGCGGGACGAATCACCTTTCCGGATCCCACCTTCTCCTGAATGACAGCCAGCCCTTCTGTCAGATGTAACTCGCGCCCGCGTCCGTAGTCGAAGAGACGATACGTGGTGTCCGACTGCTGCTGGGTTTCCAGCATGATCAAACCTGGACCGAGCGTGTGCACCGTCCCGCCGGTCACGTAAATCATTTCTCCAGAATAGACATTGATCCAGTTAAGCATTTCCTCGGCGCGTTTCTGTTCGATGGAGAGCGCGAATTGTTCGCGGGTAACACCGGGCTTGAGGCCCAGTGCAATCTGCGCGCCGGGCCGGGCATGCACCACGTACCAGCATTCGGTCTTTCCGCAGGGCAGGCCGACGCGACGGGCGGCATCGTCATCCGGATGCACCTGTACTGAAAGCTTTTCATGGGGGAAAAGAAATTTCAGGAGTAGGGGGAAGCGGCCGGGGTCTGCCGCCGCATCGCCCACCAGTTCGCGGCCATATTGCGAACTCAGGTCGGCGAGTGACCGCCCCTTAAGCGGACCATTGGCGACTTTGCAGGCGTCACCGGTCAGCCAGGCTTCGCCGATCTTCTCTTCGAACTTGTGATTGGGATAGATCGGCGAAAGGTCCAGCGTGCCCCAGGGCCGCGGGTCAAACGCCGGCTGCATCGAAAATGGATTGAGAGCGCTCACGCGATATGCATGCGGAACCACAACTCAGGCGCACGCCCGGATTTTCTGCGCCGCGGTCGCTCTACAAGGCGGCCAGAAACTTGCGCATGCGCTCCAGTCCACGATCCAGTTCGGTTACCGTTGTGGCGTAAGAGACCCGAATATGCTCGCGAGTGCCAAAGCCTTCGCCGGGGACCGTCGCCACGTGCGCCTCGCGAAGGAGCCTGCCGGCAACATCCGCAGCCGACTTGATACCGCCCCGCCCGATGAACGACGAAATATTGGGATAGGCGTAGAACGCGCCTTCCGGCAGCGTGCATTGCACGCCGGGGATGGAGCGCAGTCCCTTGACCACGTGGTCGCGCAACTTGATGTATTCGAGGCGCATATCTTCCACACACTGCTGCGGCCCGTTCAGGGCCGCCACCGCAGCCTTCTGCACGATGGACGTCGGATTCGAGGTGGACTGGCTCTGCAGCTTCTGCATGGCCGAAATGACTGCCGCTGGACCCAGCGCGTAGCCTAGCCGCCACCCCGTCATGGCGTACGTCTTCGAGAGCGAACCGATGATGACCATGCGCTCGCGAGCTTCGCGCAGCGCGCCCACGGAGAACTGCTCGCCGGTGTAATTGAGGTACACGTAACACTCATCGGAGAGTACCCAGATGCCGCGCTCGGCCGCCAGTTGCACCACCGCCTTCAAATCTTTCGGCGACATGACGGCGCCCGAAGGATTCGACGGTGAATTCAAAATGATCATCCGGGTGCGCGGAGTCACCAGGCGCTCTATCATCTCCGCCGTGACCCGGAAGCCCTGACTCTCGTCCGCTTGAAGAAGTACGCAGTTTCCGCCCGCGTAGCGCACGATGTCCTTGAACGACACCCAATAGGGCACCGGCAGAATCACTTCATCGCCGTGGTCCACCAATACCTGAATAGCGTTGAACAAGGCGTGCTTGCCCCCGACCGAGGCCATGGATTCCTCGCGGCGATAGTCGGACTGGAAGTCAGCTGCATGACGGTGCACGATGGCGTCGCGCAGTTCGGCGGTTCCGCCCACCGCCGTGTACTTCGAGAAATTATTCTGGATGGCGGCGATGGCGGCATCCTTGACGTGCTGCGGCGTGGAAAAATGGGGTTCGCCCGCGCCGAAGTCCACCACGTCAATGCCTTGCTGGCGCAGCTTGTCGGCTTCGGCGACTACCGCCATGGTGGCGGAAGGTTCGATGCGGTTGATTCGTTCCGTAAGTTTGACGGCTGGGGTCGCTTCCGTAACTGGAGTCATGCTCGTTTTCCTGTTCTCGCTTTTCTTGCGTCTTGCAGCTTGATTGCTGGATCGAGTTTTTCCCGCAGCCGGCGTTCTACAATTTCCGGCACCAGGTCCCGAATCGATCCGCCGAGTTTTGCCACCTCACGTACCAGCCGGGAACTGAGGTAGGAATATTGCTCCGCCGGCATCATGAACACCGTTTCCAGGTCGGGCTGGAGTTTGCGGTTCATCATGGCCATCTGCAGCTCGTATTCATAATCGCTGAGCGCCCGGATCCCGCGCAACACGGCTCCGGCCTTGACCCGGGCGGCGTAGTCCACGGTCAGACCGTCGAACACATCCACCCGAACGTTCCTGAAGCCGGCGGTCAACGCTTCCAGCATGGCGCGGCGTTCGCCAAGGCTGAACAGCGGGCTCTTCTCCGGATTGCGCAGGATGGCCACGATCAGCTCGTCGAAAATCTTGCTGCCCCGTTTAACCAGATCCAGATGCCCATTGGTCGGCGGATCAAACGAGCCGGGATAGATGGCGACAACCTTCTTCAAGAGTCCTCAATTTTCCTGACGGTCCACAGGCAGGCAGGGATTAAAGAAGATTCTATGCGGCAGGGACGAAAGATGGCAATTCTTTTGCGTGGAAGACATCTCGTCCCGAGCGCCTCCCTGCCGATACTCAAAACGAACTGTCATCCCGAGCGTCGCCCGTGACGCGCTTGCGCGGCGCGGGCAAGTCGAGGGACCTTGAGTTGATGCCGTCCACGAAATAGCCGATGGCGCTGACAATAACGCAAGGTCCCTCGACGATTTTTGCTCGCGCTTCGCGTAAGCAAAGACCGCTCGGGATGACCGGGTATTTTTAGCGTCTCGCCGCAGGCACCTTGGCCGCCTCGGGTGGCGCGCTCGGCATAGTGGTGACGCGAGCGCCGGTTCCCTGGGGAGCGCCGGAAGCCGCCGCCTGCGCCGCTGCGACAGGTTGCGCCGGTGTCGTGGTCAACCCCAGATGCTTGCGCACCTCGGCCTCCAGCTTGGCGAAAGTATCCCCATTGTCTTTCAGGAACTGACGCGCATTTTCGCGGCCCTGGCCGATGCGCTCGCTTTTGTAGCTGTACCAGGCGCCGGATTTCTCCAGCAGATTGTTGTTCACCGCCAGATCGAGCAGATCGCCTTCCCGCGAAATGCCTTCGCCGTACATGATGTCAAACTCCGCTTCGCGGAAGGGCGCG
>JBOGLD010000141.1:0-15694 GCA_050745885.1 Terriglobales bacterium | reverse complement strand
AGTTCCTTGCCGACTTTCTGGGCATTGACTTCACGCCCCTTGTAGCTGAAGACCGTGCTGCGAGCCATGACGCGCAGCTCCGGCACGCGGGAAAGACTGCTGATAATTCCTTCCGTGACCCCGTCGGCGAGATACTCGATATTAGGGTCAGCCCCGACGTTTACGAAGGGCAACACGGCAATGGCGTGGATGTGGCCCGATCCGCCTCCTCCCAGCAATCGATCACGCAAGCTGCGCGGCAGCAGGACGGCGACCAGCAGCAAGGCCAACGCAACCGTGGCTGCGATGACGGCGGGTTTCCGCCAAGGAATCTTCGAAGCCTTCGGCGGCACGAAGGTGGGAACTCCGGAAGATTCCGTGTCACGCTTGACCCGCCTGAGGTCGGCCTGGAGTTCGGCGGCGGACTGATACCGCAGGTTGCGGTCTTTCTCCAGCAGCTTGCATATGATCCAGCCCAGGTCCGGGATCAGTTCGGGATTTATCCGGGTCGCCGACAGAGGGGCGCGGTTCAGAATGGCCTCGAAAACCACCGCCGTGGTTCCGCCCCCGAAGGCGAGCCGTCCGGTCGTCATTTCATACAGCACCGCGCCTAGCGAAAAGAGATCGCTGCGGCGGTCTAGTTCTTCCCCGCGGGCCTGTTCCGGCGACATGTACGCAACCGTGCCGAGCGCCACGCCCGTGCTGGTCAAGTGGTCCACGCCGCTCAGAGTGGGCATCGCCGAGGGGCCGACCTCTTCGGATGCGGCCTGGCGCGAGGTCGGCACCAACTTGGCCAATCCAAAATCCAGGACCTTGGCCTGCGCGCGCTTGGTCAGGAAGATATTCGCGGGCTTGAGGTCTCGATGGATGATCCCGGATTCGTGGGCGGCTTCGAGCGCATCCGCGATCTGGATGGCAATTTCGAGGGTTTGAGCCCCGGGCAGAGGCTTCCCCGTAATCATGTGCTTGAGCGTTTGTCCTTCCAGCAACTCCATCACGATAAAAGGCTGACCCTCGAACTGGTCAATTTCGTGGATGGTGCAAATGTTGGGGTGGTTGAGACCGGAGGCGGCACGGGCTTCGCGCTGAAAGCGCTCCAGGGCCTGCGGGTCACGGACCAGATCAGGCGGGAGGAACTTCAGGGCAATGCTTCTACCCAGTCGGAGATCCTGGGCGCGGTAAACCACTCCCATGCCGCCGCCGCCCAGCTTTTCTTCGATTCGGTAGTGCGAGATGACTTGGCCTAGCATTGAAAGTCCCCGGCCGATGGGTCATGGTAGGCCGCGCGTACCGGCAAGTCAACGCGGCGGATTCGCGGTTGTTCGGATGGTTATGAGGCCTACTGGCGCGAGGCTGAAGCCCCCGATGCCAGTTCACGAAGCACGCTGAGAAACCCAGCGGCGGCCTGCTCATCGGAGAGAGCTTCCAGCGGGACTGTGGCGGCAATGTGGGGCGATTCGGAACGGAACCGCACGCTGATCAGGTTGTGCCCGCGGGCGGTCATCAATGTGTTCACCACCGGTGAAAGCTCCTGGGTCCAGCGCGCCCGGGTCGTAAGCACGACCGGCCCAGGGTGAGAAACCGACCAATCGCGGGGCTGGGAGGTTACACGGCTGTGTCGCTGGGACAACCAGCAGTGACGGAAAACATCGAGCTCGAGAGCCGGTGCGCAGTCCAGGTCAGCTTCAAAAGTAAGCGTTTCCTTCTGCTTGTGCCAGATGCTGAAAAACCACTTGAAGGGGATGGGGCGGGGCCGCAAGCGAATGGTTACCCGGACGTTATCGAACCAGTGGGCCGCAAAGCCGAAACGGGCCTGAAGAAGAGTTGCGCCCAGCCAGCGGGCGTCCAGCATTTGACCCTTGTTGGAACACGCGACCTCCACCCAATGCAGGGCAGTGGCTCCTTTGCGGCGGTTATAGCGCGCAAAATAAAAAAACCACAACCCCAGCAAACCTATTGCACCGGCGGCGTCGATAAGCACCAGGCGTCCCACAAGGCCTCAAGTCGAATATTACGACCACGGACGCAAGTACCGCAACAGGTTCCTCGAAGTTTCGCTGGAGTCGAGGCTTAGACCGTCCCGGATCAAGCGCACCCGCCGGGAGACTCCCGCCTGGCGACTACAATAAGTCCGTGGAATTCGCCCTGCGAGATTTCCGGCACGAGGAATTCGAGACCCTATGGCGCATCGACCAGCAGTGTTTTGCTCCAGGGATTTCGTACAGCCGCCTGGAGCTCGCCACTTATCTGCAGCGACCCGGCGCGTTTACCCTGGTGGCGGACACGGATGAAATGAGCGGGATGGCCCTGCTGAGCGGGACTCCGACGAATGGCCAATCCTCAGCCGTGACCGTGGGATTCATTGTTGCGGAGACCGGGAGCCGCGGCAACGGCCATATCATCACCATCGATGTTCTCCCTAAGGCGCGTGGAGTAGGCGTCGGATCGCGGTTGCTGTGCGCCGTCGAGGACCGGTTGCGCACCGCCAACTGCCATTCCGTGATTCTTGAAACCGCGGTGGACAACCATGCGGCACTGTCATTTTATAAACGGCACCATTACAGTGTACGGAAAACCATGCCGCGCTATTATTCGAATGGCGTGGATGGGCTGGTGATGAAGAAAGATTTGCTTTCGCCGCCCAAGCCAGCTAGCTTGCCGCAATGACAATGACACCGACAACGAGAATCGCAATCCAGGGAGAGGCGGGCTCGTTCAGCCACGAAGCAGCCCGACGAATGGTGCCAGGCTGCGAGATCGTGCCTTGCGCCCGTTCGGTGGAGGTCTTCGATCGGCTGCAGCGTGGTTCTGTCGCTGCCGCTGTGATCCCCATCGAAAATTCGCTGGCCGGGTCGGTGACCGAACATTTTGATCTGTTGCTGGCGCGCAAGGTTTTCATTGAACAGGAATTCCGCTTGCGCATCGTACACAATCTGATCGCGCTGGCCGGAGTGAAGCGCAGCGACTTGCGCCGGGCTTACTCCCATCCCGTGGCTCTGGAGCAGTGCCGCGACTTCTTCGCCGGGAACCCGAAAATTCAGCCGGCGCCCTTCTATGACACGGCCGGCAGCGTCAAGCATGTGATCGAGAGCGGGTTGCGGGACGCGGCTGGAATTGCAGGCGCCCAGGCCGCGAAGGCCTACAAAGGCCACATTCTGGCGGCCGGCATAGAAGACGACAAGCGAAACTTTACCCGCTTCTTTCTGGTGCGTAAGACCCGGCGCATTCGCCCCGGCGCGAACAAGACCTCGATTGCCTTCAGCGTCAAGAACATTGCCGGCGCGCTGTTCAAGGCCCTGGCCGTATTCGCTCTGCGCGACATCAGCTTGACCAAGATCGAGTCGCGACCGCTGCGCGGGCGACCCTGGGAATATGTGTTCTACGCGGACTTTCTCCGTGGCGACGACGAGCCCGCTCGCAACGCCCTGCGCCATCTTAGCGAGGTCGCCGATCTGGTGAAAGTGCTGGGAATCTACCCGGCAGCCTGAAAGTCCCCGCCCCACAACTGCTACATCCCGTTTCGGGGCGTCCAGAGGTCACTATTCGGTCGCAGCACCTTTGATTGGGTACAAACCTCTCGGTTAGGGTTTAGAATTCAGTTACTTTCAAGTGGCTCGTAGGTTTGCATCCTTCCGGGCCTTTATGTCATCAAAACTTGAGCACAAGACACTCAAGGTCAAAAAAATGGCAGAAAAAACGCGTCCCGAACGCAATCCCAAGGCAAAAGAAGAAGAAACGGGGATTCTGCCGATCCTGCCGGTGCGGGATACGGTACTTTTCCCCCATGCCGTGCTACCCCTGACTGTGGGTCGGGAGAGCTCGGTCCAACTCATTAATTCGCTCGGTGAAGACAAGACCATCGTGGTGGTGGCGCAGCGGGAAGCCCGCGTCGATGCCCCGCAAGCCAGCGACCTCTACACGGTCGGCACCCTGGCGGTCGTGCACAAAGTGGTCAAGATGCCCAACCAGAGCCTTTTCGTTTTTGCGGAAGGTCTGGAACGGGTGCGACTCACCGAATTCGCACAGCTCACGCCGTTCATGCGGGGCCGGGTAGATTCCGTGCCCGAGGCGATTCCGCCGAAGAGTTCCGAGGTGGAAGCGCTGCAGCGCAACGTTCTCACCTTGTTCCAGCAAATCGTGGCCGGCTCACCGACCTTGTCGGATGAGCTTTCAACTGTAGCCATGAATATTGACGAACCGGGACGCCTGGTGGATTTCATCGCATCCTCGTTGCCTTCGCTTTCGACCGCCGACAAGCAGGACACGCTCGAAACCACCGATGTCCGGGTGCGTTTGGAGAAGATCAATCAGCATCTGGCGAAAGAGCTGGAAGTCCAGCAACTGCGCAACAAGATTCAGTCCGAAGTGCAGGACCGGGTGCAGCAGACGCAGCGCGAGTACTACTTGCGCGAGCAGATGAAGGCCATCCAAAAAGAATTGGGTGAGCAGGATGAAGGCGCGCGGGACACCGAAGACCTTCGGCAGAAGATCGACAACGCGGGCATGCCGGATGAAGTCAAGAAAGAGGCCCTGAAGGAATTGGGCCGGCTCGCCCGCATGTCGCCCATGGCGGCGGATTATTCCGTCACCCGCAATTATGTGGAGTGGCTGGCGGCATTGCCCTGGGCGAAAACTTCCGGCGGCGAAGTCGACATCTTGAAGGCCAAGGAAATCCTCGACACCGATCACTATGACCTGAAGAAGGTCAAGGACCGCATCCTGGATTATCTTTCCGTGCGTCGTCTGAAGCCGGGGATGAAAGGACCCATCCTCTGCTTTGTCGGACCTCCGGGAGTGGGCAAGACCTCGCTGGGCAAGTCCATCGCACGCGCCCTGGGAAGGAAGTTCGTTCGCATCTCGCTGGGCGGAGTGCACGACGAAGCTGAGATTCGCGGCCACCGACGCACCTACATCGGAGCTTTGCCCGGGCAAATCATCCAGGGCATCCGCCGCGCCGAGACCAAAGACCCCGTCTTCATGCTCGACGAAATCGATAAAGTCGGACGGGATTTCCGCGGAGATCCGGCTTCAGCATTGCTCGAAGCGCTGGATCCAGAGCAGAATTCCACCTTCCGGGACAATTACCTGGATGTGACCTTCGATCTTTCGAAAGTGTTGTTCATCACCACCGCGAACATGCTCGATCCGATCGCGGAGCCATTGCGTGACCGCATGGAGATCATCGAACTCCAGGGCTACACGGAAGAGGAAAAAGTTCACATCGCGTTTCAATACCTGGTTCCGAGACAGATTGAAGAGAACGGCGTGACCGCGGAGCAGATTGAGTTTCCGGAGGAAGGCGTTGGCTACATCATCCGGCACTACACCCGGGAAGCGGGAGTGCGGAACCTGGAGCGCAACATTGGCACCATCTGCCGCAAGCAGGCCCGGCGTCTGGCGGAAGGTAAGACCGACAAGCTGGTGGTGACCAAGGAAGTCGTCCAGGAACTTCTGGGCGGAATCAAGGTCCGCAGCGAAGGTGAAATTGCCGAGCGCACCAAGCGCGCGGGCGTGGTCGTCGGTCTGGCCTGGACGCCTTCAGGCGGCGACGTTCTGTTTGTCGAGGCCAACACCATGAAGGGCAAGGGCGGCTTCACCATGACCGGGCAGATCGGCCAGGTGATGCAGGAATCCATGCAGGCGGCGCTTACCTGGGTGCGGTCCAATGCAGCCATACTCGGGATCCAGGAGAATTTCTTCGCCGAACACGATATCCATATTCACGTGCCGGCGGGCGCGATACCGAAAGATGGTCCGTCGGCCGGTGTGACAATGGTCACGGCGCTGGTCTCGTTGCTCACGGGCCGGCCGGTGCGTCCGTTGACCGCCATGACCGGCGAAATCACTCTGAGCGGAGATGTCCTGCCCATTGGCGGCGTGAAGGAGAAAGTCCTTGCGGCCAAGCGCGCAGGTGTCCACGATGTGATTCTGCCGGCCGAAAACCGGACGAACCTCGAAGAAGACCTGACCCCTGAGCAGTTGGAGAACATCCGAGTGCACTATGTGAAAAGGATTCTCGAGGTGCTTGAGTTAGCCCTGCCAGCCACGCAGATTGAGGAGAAGCAGGACGAAGAGGAGCGGGAAAAGGTGCTCACCGCTCAGGGCGCCTCATAACCATTTTAGTATCAATATCTTGCGGTAGTTCATGCCAGTTCCCGCTTTACCCGGAGACTGGCATTTTTGTTGCCTGCGTAAGTGCTTGCTTCTCAGCACGATGGTACAGGTTCGAGGGTATAAAACTAATCCCATTGCAGGGTGTTTAATCCTTATGAAAGCGGTGCCGTTCCGGCCGCAGCGAGGAACAATATGCCGAAGACAAAGACATACCGCGGGTGGTTCGTCGGAGTTGTCCTGGCGGGCGTATTGCTGATGCTGCAAAGCCCCGCAACCTCGGTGGCGCAAGATCAAGATGATCAGGACCCGCCCAGCCGGGTGGCGCGAATGAACTATGTGCAGGGGTCGGTCAGTTTTCAGCCGGGCGGAGAGGGCGACTGGGTGGATGCGGTGCCCAACCGGCCGCTGACCAGCGGCGACAATCTTTGGACCGACCAGGATGCGCGTGCCGAACTGCACGTGGGTTCGACCGCGATACGACTGGCGCCTGAAACCAGCATGACGCTGCTCAATCTCGATGACAGCACCCTGCAGCTCCGCTTGTCGGAGGGCACCATCATGTTGCGAGTGCGCCATCTCGATGACGGCGATCTGGTCGAAGTGGACACTCCCAATCTGGCGTTCAATCTGCAACGCACCGGCGAATACCGGATCGACGTCGACAGCGCCGGGAATGTGACCAGCGTGAGCGTCTGGAGCGGCCGCGGCGAAGTCACCGGCGGCGGATATTCATACACCGTCGTAGCCGGCCAGTCAGCGCGTTTCTCCGGCACCGACCAGCTGAACTACGACATCGCACAACTGCCGGGCGCGGATGATTTCGACAACTGGGCGTTCCAGCGCGACCATCGTGAAGATGGCGCGGAATCCGCCAACTACGTTTCACCGGAGATGACCGGCTACGAGGACCTGGATGATTACGGTCACTGGCAGTATGTCGCGGGCTACGGAACGGTTTGGGTGCCGTCGGGTGTGGCGTCGGATTGGGTGCCGTACCGCGAAGGCCATTGGGCGTACATCAGCCCCTGGGGCTGGACCTGGGTAGACAACGAACCTTGGGGCTTTGCGCCCTTCCACTACGGACGCTGGGCCTACGCTGAAAATCGCTGGTGCTGGGTGCCCGGGCCGGTAGCCGTCAGGCCGGTGTATGCGCCCGCCCTGGTTGCTTTTGTGGGCGGAGTTGGAATCTCCATCGGCGGAGGCCCGGGCGTGGGCTGGTTCCCGCTGGCTCCGGGCGAAGTATACATGCCGTATTACCGGGGCAGCCGCGCTTACGTGGACCGCATAAACGTGACCAACACGGTGGTGAGCGTCACCAGGGTGACCAACGTTTACAACGTGTACAACTCGAATGAACCCAATGGCACGAGAATCAGCTACGTCAACCAGCGGGTGAATAACGGCGTGACTCTGGTTTCGAGGGACACGTTCGTGAACGCGCGTCCGGTAGCGCGGAATCTGGGACATTTCGATGCGCGGCAAGTGGCGGATGCGCCGGTCGAGCACGGCATTCAAATGCAGCCGGTCAGGAACAGCGTGCTGGGCGCGGGCGCTCCTGCAAGGTTCAAGCCGCCGCAGGCGATCGTGAACCGACGGGTGGTTGCGACCCAGAGGCCGGCCCCACCCAAGCAGCCTTTCGAACAGCGGCAGGCGGCGAACATAGGCAAGCAGCCTGTGAGTCCGCCCGAGGCGGAGCGAGCGTCGCAGCCTGAAATGCCGAGGCCCGAGGCCCGTCCCCAGCGGCCAATGGTAGCCCCGCGGGTGGCGGAACCGGTGCGTCCGGAGGGGCCCACGGCCTCGCGTCCTCCGCTGGGCTACGCGCAAGGCTGGTCACATCCCCAGGCCAAGCCTGCACCGCCAGTGCAGCAAAGAAACGCAGCCCAGGCCCAGGAAGTCGAAAATAAGTTCCGCAACTGGCAGCAACAGCGCCAACAGGCCGCACCTGCCCAGAATCACGCACCGCAGGTGCACCCGCAGGAACAGCGTCAGCCGCAACGGAAGCCAGAAAACGGGTCGAAACCGCAGAAGTGATTCGTCCGCGGCCCTCTGAATTGCCAGTTTCCAAACCGGGGACTGGCAATTCCTATTTGGGTTTCAATCCCACCAAGGCGCGGCCCCCGCGATAGACTACTGGGAACCGGCAACTTACAACCGGGAACTGGTTTCCTATGCAAATCCGCGTCCTATTCTTCGGCATCCTGAAGGACCTGGCGGGAAAGCCGAGTGATTCTCTCAACCTCCCCGAGGACGCGACGCTGGGCGACGTGCTCAGTCACTATGAGCGATCCATGCCTCGGCTGAAGGATTCGGCGTCGTCGCTGGCCATGTCCGTGAATCAGGAATACGCGGGCCCGGCCACGAGGCTGAGAGCGGGAGATGAAGTCGCGCTCCTGCCGCCGGTAAGCGGTGGATCGTCCGATGATGGATCGTCTGATGACGGATCGCCCGGCGGAAAACACAGCCCGCACGCAGCGATCGTCCGCGAGGCGATCCAAACCGCTCCTGTTTTGCAAGCCATCAAACGGCCAGAGGACGGTGCCGCAGCCGTCTTCGAAGGCATTGTTCGCAACCACACCCGCGGCTGCCGCACCCTCTACCTGGATTACGAAGCCTATGAGGAGATGGCGATCAAGCAGATGGAGGAGCTGGCCGGGCGTGCGCTGGCGGAGTTCAAGATTCGCGATGTCGCCATCGTCCACCGCCTGGGACGGCTGGAAATCGGGGACACCAGCGTCCTGATCGTGGTGGCGTCGGCCCACCGGGCGGCGGCCTTTGATGCCTGCCGCTGGCTGATCGATACCCTCAAACGTACCGTGCCCATCTGGAAGAAGGAACATTTCGAAGATGGCGCGGTCTGGGCCGATGGGGAGCCCTTTCCAGATGAGATTGCAGGCGCCCGAGGCACCCATTCCGTGAGGCGTGCATCCAAGTGAGCAGCCGCTTTTGCTGCATTCTCCGCGCTTTCGATTGGCGATTTCCATTCGGCCGGCTGAAAAAGGGGCTTGGTGTCGCCGAGACGCAGGGCAGCGGCGCCAGGGGAAGGCAGAGAAGTGCCGTAACCTCCCAGATGAAAAAGGTTGCAACCGCAGGTCTTCTGCTGGCTCTGTGCCTTGTCTCCGTTGCCCAGGAGCCGGATACTACTTTCAAGGTCGATGTAAAGCTGGTGAACGTGTTTGTCACCGTAACCGACGAGCATGGAGCGCCCATCGCCTCTCTGAAGAAAGACAACTTCCATCTGCGGGAAGACGGGCAGGAACAGAAGATCGCCGTCTTCGATAAGGAATCGGCGGTGCCGCTCTCCATTGTTCTGGCGATTGATACCAGTCTGAGCACGCGCAAGGACCTTCCCCTCGAACTAGCCTCGGCCCGGCGCTTCGCGCATGCCATCCTGCGCCCGGTGGACGCCCTGTCGCTCTACCAGTTCAGCGAGACCGTGAGTGAAGTGACGCCGTTCACGTCAGATCTCAAAATCATCGACCGCGGCATCGACCGGATTCGCCTGGGCTCGGCCACTGCCCTCTACGACGCCCTGTTTCTGGGTTCGCAGGCGCTGGAACCGCGGGTGGGACGCAAGGTGATGGTGGTCATCACCGACGGCGGCGATACCATGAGCACAGTGGATTACCAGGAGGCGGTGCGCGCCGCCGAGACTGCCGAAGCCATTCTGTACAGCATCATCGTGGTGCCGATCGAGGCCAGTGCGGGACGCGATACCGGCGGTGAGCATGCCTTGATCCAGCTTTCGTCCGACACCGGCGGCAAGTATTTTTACGCATCGTCATTGCCGCAACTGGAAGACGCATTTCACCAGATCAGCGATGAACTGCGCACCCAATACCTGTTGGCGTACTATCCTTCTCAGCAGCTTTCTGAGTCAGACTTTCGCCGCATCCAGGTAACGGTCGGAGGACTGCCGGCAGATTCGGGGTTCAAGGTGCGCCACCGGACGGGATACTACACGTCCAAGTCGCATTGAAGTCCGGTTTCCTTCAACGGCCACGGAGGTGGGTAGGACGAGCGGGCAGCCGTCGACGGAGCAAACCCTGTCTCAAATGGGGGGAGCAGGCTAGGCGGATTTCTTCGGCGTGGTTTCTTTCACGTCCGCTTCGATTGTAACGTCAACGTGCGCGCCCGGTTTCAAGGCAACTGGCTTGCCGGCCTCGTCCTGTAAAGTGTTCTCGACGCGAATCTCGCGATACAGGTCATCCGCGCCCTCGATGTCGATTTGCGCCTTCTCAGGCAGGCTGGGATGTACCGAAGGTATGATTTTTTCAACGGTTCCCGGGAGGGTAACCGATGGCTTTTCGGGCTCAGACCCGCGCTTTGATGTCTCGTCGCTCAACGGGCTCCATTTTGGAGAGAGTTTAGAATGCCGCGACAGTGTACTAGACTTCCTCCGGTTGCAACAAGAGCGACAATTCTCAGGCCGTGTGCCAGTTGGCCAACTGACGCAGCAGCATTTAATCTGGGCCCCAAGCGGTTGACGGGACAAATTCCGTTGTGAAAGTCTTATAGGATTGTTGATCCGATATGTTCTGCATGCCTGGCATGCTGTGCCCGTCTTCTGCCTTCCTTAAAACTGGGCAGTGGCCTGATGGCCGTCTTTGGGGCGTTGGCGTGCGCCAGTACGAATCTTTGTAAGGAAGGTAAGCGAGACGAATGTCGAGCAATACTGGTTTTGCCCGTACCGTCTTCAGGCAGTCACGTCTGTGGGTGGGGACGTTCGCGGTTCTTCTGGTTATTTCATCGCTGGCTCGCGCCCAGGATTCCTCCACCGGCAATGTCTCCGGGACGGTGACCGGGCCCCGGGGCGCCTCGGTGAGCGGAGCTGACCTTACGATCACCGACAAAGTAACGGGACAGTCCGCTCACACCACGACCAGTCCCGCGGGCACCTACGCGGTCCGCGACCTGGCTCCCGGACAATATGTTTTGCATGTGGAAGCCAAAGGGTATCAGCCCGCCGACCTGCTGATCAGAATCCAGGCGGAAGGGACCGCGACCGGCGACGTCAGGTTGCAGCGGGTGGTCGCACCTTCGGCCAAACTGGTCGACACGGAAGTGCCGGAAATACGCGGCGCCGTCGATCACGACCAACTGGAGCAGATTCCCACGGATCGCGGATTTTTGGATCTAACCCGTCTTGAGCCCGGGGTACAAGTGCTCGACGGTCAGGTACTGGCGCCCTCCAAGATCGGGCTTACGGCGATCTCCGTCGTGGGCCGCAATGGCCGCACCACCCGGATGCAGGTGGATGGTTTAGACATCACGGACGAAGCCGTGGGCGCCACCACGATGAATCTGCCGGTCAGCGCCATCCAGGAGGTTGGAGTCGGGCAATCGCTCCTTCCGCTCTCCTCCGGCCTGGCTTCCGCAGGGGTGGTAAACGTAGTGACAAAATCCGCCACGGATGAGCTTCACGGCCAGCTCTTCGGCAACTTTCGCGACAAAGCCGCCGGGGTCGCTGATTTTCCCGGAGGTCAGGACAACTCCTACTCGCGCGAGGTTTTTGGCGGAAATATCGGCGGCGCCTGGAAGAAAGACAAACTCTTCTACTTCTTGTCGGGAGAATATTTCAAGCAGGATCTTGACGCCCCGGTGGTGTTCAACGCGCCTTTCGATCTTCTCAGCGGAAGCTATCGCGCTCCTTTTCACGAAGCCGAAATTGGGGCGCGCCTGGATTACAAATTTTCTGCCCGATCGCAACTGTTCTACCGCTTTGGCTACGACGACGGCAGCGACGTCAACGCGTTCGGCGGGAACAACTTCCAGGCGCTCAAGAGCAGCGGCAACACGTACGTCAACGCACTCGGCTTCGATTTTACGCGCGGTTCGTATCTCCACCGCGTTCGCTTTGCCTATGACCGCTACTCCAACCACATCGTGGATGCAGTGGGAGCGACTGGCATTTTTGATCCCGCACCCGGCATCAGTCTGAATTTCACCGGGGGCTCCGGATTCGCCAGCGGATCCAACCCGCAAGCACCCCAGCGGACCATGCAGGACAACAAACAGGCACGCTACGACGGCACCAGGACCTGGGGTAGCCACACCTTCAGCTTTGGGGTGGCGGTGAACAAGATTGACAACCTGATTTCAGCCGATCTCTTTGGATTGGCTCCGCAGGTGGGTTCGGACACGGGCGCGGCTTCGAGCGTGTTCGCCGCCGGTGGGTCTTTTGCGGGTGGCGCCGCCAATCCCCTGAACTATCCAGTGGACAGCATCACGTTGGGGAACGGCTTCAATTGTTTCAGCGAAAAATCGGGATTCGGCTCTCCCTGCGGAGGCTTCGGCGACACTCGCATCCAGGCGTATGTAGGTGACAGCTGGAAGTTCCGTCCCAACCTGAACGTAACCGTCGGAGTGCAATACGTTCGCGATACCGGACGTAGCGATTCTGATTTGCCCACGATTCCGTGTTCGCAGGTCGCAGCTTCTTATGGAAGCCAGACGCCCTGTGCCAGCGGCGACCTGCTCGCTCATTTCGGAGGAAATTCCCAACTGGGTGGACGGGTGCGACAGCCCAACCTGAATTTTGCGCCGCAGTTGGGCCTGGCCTGGGACCCGGGAAAGAGTGGACGGACCGTCGTCCGTGCCGGGATTGGCATGTACTACGACAACAACGTGTTTCGCAACCTGCTGGCGGATCGCGTAGCCCGGCTCGCGAACGGACAGTTTAACGCGCAGGCCAACGATCCGTGCGCCAGCCACGGCGTCGTCATCTTTCCCGGCAACGTTGCCCAAAGCGCCGCGGGTCTGTGCGGACAGCCCATTGGAAACGTGGTGACCTCGATCGCCGATTTGCAGACGGCTTTTCAGGCGGCCAACGCCGTTTTGACTTCCAGTTCCCCGAATCCCAGTTACCTGGGACAGGCCCTGAACAGCCAGCAGGGCCTGCTGGCGCCCGGCTACCAGACTCCGCGCTCGCTGCAGATGAACATCGGCTTCCAGAAGCAGCTGCGGCAGACGACCCTGTTCAGTGTGGATTACGTGCGCAACGTAGGCACGCATTACCTGATCGGTTATGACACCAACCATGTAGGCGATGCCGCGCACCTGAACACGAATGCGGCGTTGAACGCGATTAACAACACGCTGGCCGGAAACCCGCTCAGCTCGGCCTGCGCGCAGGCTACGAGCGCCGGTGCCAGTTCGCAGACGGCGGTCAACTGCTACCTGGCGGCCGTGCCTGGCGCCACTATCGCCGACTTTGCGGGCCAGGGCCTGGATTCCGGAGGTCAGTTCCTGGGCGGTGCTCCGGCGTCCTTGTTTGGCTTGACGCCGGATACCGGCGCGGCCTTTGCCGGAATCAATCCGCTGGTGGGACGCAACACCATGTTCTTCCCGGCCGGTCGCTCTCTCTACAGCGGGGTACAAGTTTCGCTGCGCACTCACGTCACCAACCCGGTGCGAGGAGTTGTAGGCGGAAGCTTGCAGTTTTCCTACACCCATTCCAGTTTCCGCAGCAACGTTGCCGGAGAGCTTGGCGACCAGGACCTGCTGCCCCTGGCTGCAGATTTCAACCACCCGACCGCATTCTTCGGCTCTGCCTCCCAGGATCGTAAGCACCAGTTTTCCGTCGGCTCGGTTCTGGACCTGCCTCGTGGCCTGCGGCTGGGCCTGCTCGCTTACGTGGCTTCGCCCTTGCCCCAGACGCTTTTTCTTCCCGCCAGCGGCGGAGTCGCGGGAGAGATTTTTCGTACCGACGTGACCGGTGACGGGTCCTTCGGCGGCCAAAGCCAGACCGGCGCCGGTTCCTACGGCGATATTCTTCCGGGAACCAACATCGGGTCGTTCGGACGCTCGGTCAAGGCAAGTGATTTGAATACAATCATTCAAAGCTACAATACCAACTTTGGGGACCAGCTGACTCCGGCCGGCCAAGCCTTGGTCAATGCAGGTTTGGTTTCGCGATCGCAGTTGCAGCAACTCGGTGGGGACGTGCCGACAATTGCCAGCGCTCCACCAGGGAACGTAAGCCTGGCCTGGCTGCGCACCTTCGACTTGACCCTGACTCGTCCCTTCCGGTTCGGAGACCGATTTGTTCTGGAGCCCAGCGTGTCTGCATTCAATGTTTTGAACTTCGCCAACTTCGACGGCGCCGGTAACCGCCTCAGTGGGGTGCTCAACGGTACTGCAGGTTCGGTGAACGGCACCGCGTCTGCGGACCGGGCGGCCAGCCGCATCGGCCCCGGTTCGGGAGTGTTTTCTTTTGCCGCCCCTCGCCAGATTCAGTTCGGAGTGAAGCTCACCTTCTAGTGACCTGCTGAAGGTGACGCCACCGCCTCGCAGGGGCAGCGTGTAAGATAACTGCTATGCCCTTTCACGGACAAGGATCTCCCGGCCCGTCCCGCAAGGGCAGGCCCGCCCCGCCAGAGCAGACCTCGGAAGAGGCTGCCTATCTGAAATCTCTGGGAGAAAAACAGAAGCCAGTCAGCATCAAGCTCAGGGATGGCGAAGTAGTGCGGGGCTGGATCGAATACTACGACAAGAACATGATCAGGCTGACCCGCGAAGACCAGCCCAACCTGTTTATCTTTAAGCACGAGATCATGTATATCGCGGAAGACGCCGGAAAGCGCAAATAAGCTGGCCGATCTTCTTTGCGTCCTTTGCGGAATTTCTTTGCGGCCTTTGCGGTTACGCTTTTGAATTGCGTTGGCAAATCTTTACCGCAAAGTTCGCAAAGAAATTCCGCAAAGAACGCAAAGAAAAACTTCGGAACGTCATTTCATGGCTCACCTGAATCACAATGAATTTGTGCCCGCGATGGCGGAGATCGCCCGCGAGGCCGGTGCGCTGCTGATGGAATACTTCCGGCAGCATGTGAAAGTGGAGTACAAAGGCGATGCGGACCTGGTGACGGTGGCCGACCGCAAATCTGAGATTCTGATCCGGGAGCGAATCAAGGCCCGCTGGCCCAGTCACGATATTCTCGGTGAAGAGCAGGGTCTGGTGGATACTGGCAGCGACTATCGCTGGTACGTGGACCCGCTCGATGGCACCACCAACTTCGCGCACGGATTTCCGGTATTCTGCGTTTCCCTTGGACTCGAGCACAAGAACCAGCTGATTGCCGGCGTGGTTTATGATCCCACGCGCGATGAGCTGTTTGCGGCCGAGCAGGGAAGTGGCGCCTACCTGAACCAGCAGCGAATCCGGGTTTCGAAGATTGCGAACCTGTCCGAATGTCTCGTGGCCACCGGCTTTCCCAGTCACAAGCGGCACAAGAACCCTAATATTCACTTTTATCATCAGATCACGTTGCGCACGCACGGGGTGCGACGTGCAGGTTCGGCGGCCCTGGACCTGTGCTGCGTGGCCAGCGGACGCTTTGAGGCATTCTGGGAGTTCAACCTGAATCCCTGGGACACCTCCGCGGGTGTGCTGATTGTCGAAGAAGCGGGCGGCAAAGTGACCGATTTCAAAGGCGGGCCCTTCCAGCTCAACAGCCGTGAAACCCTGGCTTCGAATGGCTTAGTGCACGCGGCCCTGGTCCACGAATTCGCCCAGATTTTCGATGGACGAGGGCTGGAACCGTTGCCTGATATTCAAGAGTTCCGGAAGTGAACAAGGCAACCGATATGAATCGGAAACTCGC
>JBOGLD010000140.1:0-3685 GCA_050745885.1 Terriglobales bacterium | reverse complement strand
GTCGCGTTCGGGAGGATCGCCAGCTTTATGCTGCCGCGCTCCGACGATGCGGTAAACGCCGTTGACCTTCAACTCCTTCTTTGGATCGTCGTCGCCCTGTGTATCCAAGCCATAAGGAGGATCGGTGAAATAGAGCGAGCCGTCGGCTTTGTACACTACGTCGTTGGGGCTGTTGAGCTTCTTGCCCTCGAAGGAATCAGCCAGAACCGTAATTTGTCCCTTGGGATCGACCGACTCGAGGCGCCAGACATTGCGCCGGGCGTGTCCCGCCACGGTGACGCGGCCGTCGGCATCAAGCGTCATTCCATTGGAGCCGGGCTCGGGCCCCTTGTAGTCCGTCCCTTCATAGCCGCTGGGGTGCATGAACACGCTTGCGCCCTTGCCAGGGATCCACTGGACGATGTTGTTCGCCGGAATCTCCGCAAACAGGAGAGTGCCTTGGCGAGTCCAGACCGGTCCTTCAGTCCACTTGTCGAAGCCGGTCGCTACTTTTTCCAGCTTGGCGTTGGCCGGCACAAGCTGATCGAGAGCAGGATCGAGCCTCTGAATCTCTTGCGAGAAAGCCGCAGCGGCAGAGACGGCGAGTATGGCGACTACCAAGGCAAGGAGCAGGCGGTTCGACATGCGACGGATTTTACAATAAAACTCACAACAAGCTCTTGAAACTGTCATCCCGAGCGAAGTCGAGGGACCTGTTTTGGATGACGCCCTTCCTGCCCGTCCAGCAGCCGGGATGGATTCCCGACACGGGACAATTTTCGAGAGATAGTTAGCCGGTCACAGACGGCATGCCATCCGCAGTGATATACCCGGCAAGTCCCCTTCTCCAGTCCGGACTCGTCCACGATTCGATTCAGACGCGGGTGCGAGTCAATGACGAGCGTTGTCCGTTGTTTCTGTGGTCTCTTTATTATTTCTATTTCTATTCTGTGGTTTGCCACGGCTGGTCTGGCTCAGGACACCTCAACCGGAGCGGTCCGCGGAACTGTGAGCGACGCCGCGGGGGCGCGAATTGGCGCTGCCAGCGTTGTACTGGTAAATGCCGCCACCAACTTCCGCTATTCCACCACTACCGACGTTGCCGGCCGTTTCGCTTTCGAACTGCTTCCCCCGGGGGAATATTCCGCGCGGGCGGATTCGCCGGAAATGTCGCCGCAGACCACGCCTCGACTGCACGTGGACGTAGGCGGCACGACCGAACTGGCGTTTACCCTGGCCGTCGCCGGGTCCAAGGAAACGGTGACCGTTTCGGGCGAGCCGCCGATGGTCGAGAGCGAGCCCAGCGGCCTGTCGACGTTGATTGACGAACGGGCGATCAACGACCTTCCGCTGAACGGGCGGCGCTATACCGATCTGGCGCTCCTGACTCCTGGAGTCACGCAGGACCCCCGCGGGCTCACTTCAGGGTCGAATGGCGACCTTGCCTTTGGCGGCATTCGCGGTTTTCAGTCCAGCTATCTGGTGGACGGCGGCGACAACAACAGCGCATTTTTTGGGCAGGCGCGCGGCAGGTATCGCGCGCCCTACCAGTTTTCCAACGAAGTGGTGCAGGAGTTTCGTGTCTCCTCCAACACCTACGGCGCCGACCTGGGGCGCGCCGGAGGCGCGGTGGTGAATGTGGTCACCAAATCGGGTTCCAATCGTCTGCACGGAACGGACTTCTACTTCCTGAAGGACAGCGCCCTGGCGGCCCAGCACCCCTTCATGGATTTCAAGCCCCACGATCAACAGCAGCAGTTCGGCTTTACCCTGGGGGGCCCCATCCGGCGCAACCGCGCATTCTTCTTTGCCGGCTTCGACCAGCACATCTTCCATGTGCCCAATGTGGTGCGGTTTCTCGACGGAAGCTCGGTGGTGGTTCCCCAAGCCGGAGCCGGGCCCGCGACTCCGGGTGATTACGAGGCCACCGACCAGGCCCTGGTATTCGCCACCGCCGCGCAACTCTCGACCCAGGCTGGAACCTTTCCCTCCTCGATGTTGGGGAATGCGGGCTTCTTCAAGCTGGATTTCGTGCTGGACCAGCACAACAATCTTTCCCTGCGGCTGAATACGTCGCGCTACTACGGGCACAACAACGTGTTCCTCGATCCCGCAAGCCCGCTGACCAGCTTCGGCATCAGCGACAACGGAGAAGAGGATGTGTCCACCGAGAGCGGGGCCTTGGCGCTTACCAGCAATGTTTCCTTTAAAGTTGTGAGCCGCTTCCGGGCACAGTTCTCCCGCGATTTGCAGTCCTCGACTGCCAACAGCACCGATCCGCTGACCAAGATTCCCGACATTATCGAGGGCTTCGGGCGCTCCTCCATTCTTCCCCGCCAGACTCGTGAGCACCGTCTGCATCTGGCCGAGACTCTGAGTGTGGAAGGCAAAAGAAATTCCTGGAAGTTTGGCGGTGACGTGCTGCTCACCTGGATCTACAACTTCTTTCCCTCATTAAGCGGCGGAGAGTACATTTTCGATCCCATCAAGGTGAACCCATTCACCTTCGAGCCCGAGGAAGGCGGTCTGGAGTTGACGCCGCTGCGGGCTTACGCGCATCAGGTCCCGCATTACTACCTGCAGAGTTTCGGTCCGGCCGTTACCCATCCGGACACCAACGAGTATGCCGGATTTGCCCAGGACACGATTCGCGTCTCCGACCACTTTGCGCTTAGCCTGGGCGCGCGCTATGACCTGCAGACGTTTGCCACGAAAAACCTGCAATCCAATCCGCTGTGGCCGGACGCGGGCCGGGTCCCCTATAACACCGGCAACGTCGCGCCCCGCGTGGGGTTGGCATACTCCCTCGGCAACCAGCGCCCGCTCGTAATTCGCGCCGGATTCGGCCTCTTCTACACGCGTATTCCGCAGATCTACAACTCCACGATTGAGAGTGATAACGGGCTGGCGGGAAATTTTCTTTTCCTCAACAACAACCCGACTACGCGACCGTCAGCATGCGGCTCACCCGCCGCCTTTATGCCGGCGACCGTGTGAAGTTGGAAATCATGGCCGAGTCCTTCAATCTACTGAACCGGGACAACCAGCGAGTGCAAATCACACCGGATGGCTTTCAGAGCAACTCGGCCCAATTTGTACAAACCTCTAAAACCATTGGAATCAATATCTTTCCGGCTCAATACCGGGTGCCCTCCACGTTTCTGCGGGCGACTGACGCGTACGCTCCCCGGCAGATACAAGCTGGGCTGAAGCTAATTTTTTAGCATTGAACGGTTTCGTCGATGGCAGCTAACGGCATTTTGTCGTCACGAAAATGCCATATACCACTTGACTTGCCGTGGGAACCTTGCAATAACTATCCCCGTCCAAACGGGACCGGTTTGGGGGGTGTAGTCAGTTGGCAGAAGTTAGACTTCAAGAGGGCGAGTCCCTCGAAAATGCATTGCGTCGCTTCAAGCGCAAGGTGCAACAGGAAGACATCATCAAGGAGGTCAAGCGTCACTCCTTTTACCTGAAGCCAGGCGAAAAAAAGCGCGTGAAAGAAGCACTGGCGCGCAAGCGCAGCAGGAAGAAAGCGCGTAAGGAACAAGACTAGGTCCATGGGCTGCCACGCCGAGTGGTAGCCCATTTGCTTGTTCAAGGCAGATTGTCAAGGATGTAAAGCAGTAATCCATGCCGCTGAAAACGGTATGGCGGGCCGAGTCCAGGGGCAAATATTCCAGGGCGTAGCTTGAGGGGGCAACGA
>JBOGLD010000139.1:0-7126 GCA_050745885.1 Terriglobales bacterium | reverse complement strand
CGGTCGTCGTCATAATTGACGAAGGGATGGCGGTTGACCGGGTTGTAGAGCGCCAGAGTCGCGACTACCAGAAGAAGGCACAGGACTACATTGCGCTTTTCGGGCGTAGCGAAAAGACCTGCGGGCTTTCCTGGAGAGGATGGCAACGCAAAGATTTAACCACAGAGGACACGGAGGGCACAGAGGTTCCGACCTTGCCGCACCTTTTTCGCCATGTGACGAACGTCACAGACTGTCTACGGAACTTCTAGTAAAACCACAGAGGGCACGGAGGACACAGAGGCGTTCATTGTGACGCACCTCCTTCATCATGTGACGAACGTCACAGACTTCCTCGGCACTTCTGTAAAACCGCAGAGGACACGGAGGACACAGGGTTGAAGCACTTTAATGAGATCAGTGGCGCGGTGGTTGATTCAGCGATGAAAGTGCATACGGCGCTGGGGCCTGGACTGTTGGAAAGTGTTTACGAAGTTTGCCTGGCCCATGAACTGAGGAAGCGCGGCTTTCGAACGGCTTCGCAGCTTCCCCTGCCCGTGGACTACGACGGCGAGAGGATCGATCTTGGATTCAGGCTGGACATTCTTGTGGAAAATACCGTAGTCGTCGAAATCAAGGCCGTGGATGCGATCACTCCAGTTCATCAGGCACAACTGATTACTTTTCTCAAGCTGAGCGGGAAATATGTTGGCCTGCTGATCAACTTCAACGTCGTGCACCTGCGCGATGGCATTCGCCGTATGGTGCAAGGGGAACCGCCCTCGGTGTCCTCCGCGCCCTCAGTGGTCAAGACCCTGGTTTCCACCTGAGTACCGGCTTGCGGGCGGCGGCGGTTTCGTCCAAGCGGGAAACGCGGGTCGAGTGGGGCGCGTCCAGAACGATTCGCGGATCTTCTTCCACTTCCTCGGCGATAGATTTCATGGCTTCGATGAACAGATCCAGTTCTTCTTTGGGCTCGCTCTCCGTGGGTTCGATCATCAGAGCGCCGGGGACGATCAGGGGAAAAGCTGTCGTATAGGGGTGGAAGCCGTAGTCGATCAGGCGCTTGGCGATGTCCATCGTCTTCACGCCCTTCCTGGCCTGCAACCTGTCGCTGAAGACCACTTCGTGCATGCTGGGCGTGGAATAGGGCAGGTCGTATGCGCCTTCGAGGCCCTTGCGAATGTAGTTGGCATTGAGCACAGCGTCTTCGGTGGTTTGGCGCAGGCCGTCGGGGCCATTGGCGAGAATGTAAGCCAGGGCGCGGACGAACATTCCGAAATTGCCGTAAAAGGCGCGCACCCGGCCCACCGATTGCGGCCGGTCATATTCGAAGGCGAGCGTGCCGTCGGGCTTGGTGACTGGGACTGGCGTAGGCAGAAATGGTTCGAGCTTCTGCTTCACGGCCACGGGGCCGGAACCGGGACCACCGCCACCGTGCGGGGTGGAAAAAGTTTTGTGCAGGTTCAGGTGCATCACGTCGACGCCGAAATCGCCGGGACGGACCTTCCCGACCAGGGCGTTCATGTTGGCGCCATCCATGTAGAGCAGGCCGCCCTTGGCGTGCATAATCTCGGCGATCTTGTGAATCTCCTGCTCGAACACTCCCAAGGTGTTGGGATTGGTGAGCATGAGGGCGGCGACATCTTCGTTCATCTGCGATGTGAGCGCGGCCACGTCCACCATGCCCTGGGCGTTGGACTTCAAATTCTCCACGGCATAACCGACCATGGCAGCCGTCGCCGGATTGGTGCCGTGCGCGGAATCAGGGATGAGAATCTTTTTGCGGGGCGCGCCCTGCGCCCCATGATAGGCGCGGACCATCAGAAGGCCCGTCAGCTCGCCGTGCGCTCCAGCGGCGGGCTGCAGAGTGATGGCGTCCATGCCGGTGATTTCGATCAGGCATTCGCTCAAAGTCTTGATAATACGCAGGGCGCCTTGCGAAATTCGCTCGGGCTGGTAGGGGTGGCCGTTGGCCAGGCCGTCGAGGCGCACCACCAGCTCGTTGACCCGCGGATTGTATTTCATGGTGCACGAACCCAGGGGATACATGCCAAGATCGATGGCATAGTTCCAGGTGGAGAGCCGCGTAAAGTGGCGGATGATTTCGATTTCGCTGACTTCCGGCATGTTGCCCAGGTCTTTTCGTTCGGACGCCCCGAGCAGCTCGGATGGGTCCACTTCCGGAACATCGAGCAGGGGCAGCTTCCAGGCTGCCTTTCCCGAGGATGATTTTTCGAAAATCAAGCCTTCGTTCTGATTGACATGCCGGGTGGCCTTGCGAGTCATGTGCTTCACCGCGCAACCTCCCGCACATCTACTTCTTCCCCGGCGGCCTTGACCGAGCGCTCGCTCTCCGCGACCAACCCGACCGCGGTATCGATGGCGCTGCGCGTGGTCAGTTCGGTACAGCACCACAAGGCAGCATTGCCCAACTCGGGATAAAATTTTTTCAGCGGAAGTCCGCCCACGATTTTATGTCCCAGCAGGCGGCCGTTGATGGCGCCGGGATCTTCGCTGGTCCGCACCACGAATTCGTTGAAACGTGGCGAGCCGGGAAACAGGACCTTGGCATGCTTGCTGAATTGACCGGCAGCGTAGGCGGCCTTGGCCAGATTCTGTTTTGCCAGTTCCTTCAGCCCCACCTTGCCATAGATCGTCATGAAGATATTGACCATCAGCGCGACCAGGGCCTGGTTGGTGCAGATATTCGAGGTCGCCTTTTCCCGGCGTATGTGTTGCTCGCGCGTGGCCAGGGTCAGAACGAAACCGCGCTTGCCGTTGCGGTCGGTGGTCTGGCCGGCCAAACGTCCCGGCATCTGGCGAACGAATTGTTCACGCGTGGCGATCACGCCGCAGTAGGGGCCGCCAAAACCTAGGGGCACGCCGAAAGACTGCGCTTCGATGGCAATCACGTCCGCCTGGCGTGGAGGTTCGACGATGCCGAGGGACACCGCTTCGGCGATCGATACCACCAGCATCGCACCTTTTTTGTGCGCGATCCCGGCGATCGCCGCCACGTCTTCGATGGTTCCGAAAAAATTGGGCGATTGAATCAGGACGCAGGCCGTCTCCGGCGTGATGGATTTTTCCAGCTCCTCCAGATTCAATCGGCCGTCATCCTTGAATGGGGATGTGGAAAGTGGCAGGTTCTGGTGGTGCGCGTAGGTGGTCAGCACTTCGCGGTATTCGGGATGCACACTGCGCGCGATGATCACCGATCGCCGGCCGGTAAGACGAACGGCCATCATCACCGCCTCGGCGGCGGCGGTCGAACCGTCGTACATAGACGCGTTGGCCACTTCCATTCCCGTAAGCTCACAAATCATGGTCTGGAACTCGAAGATCGCCTGCAATGTGCCCTGCGAAATCTCCGCCTGATAGGGAGTGTAGGCGGTCAGAAATTCGCCGCGCGAGATCAACGAATCGATGATGACCGGCCGGTAGTGATAGTAGGCCCCGGCGCCGAGGAAGCTAGCATAGCGGTCACCGTTTTCGCGGGCGCGCTCCTGAAACCAGTCCACGATCTCGGACTCGGCCATCTGGCGCGGTACTTTGAGGTCTCGATCCAGGCGGCATTCCGCGGGGATGGGCGAGAACAGGTCGTCGATCGAACCCGCGCCCATGGCCTGGAGCATGGCTTTCCGGTCGGCGGGTGATTTAGGCAAATAACGCATAGAGGCTCTTTAGATGTATCTCAAGGCCATTTTGATTGCTGACTGGCTGCGATGGATCAGTGGCCACCCTCCTCGGCCACGAACTTTTCATAATCGGCGGCCGAGAGCAGAGCGTTTAATTCGGCCGGATCTTTCAGCGTGATCTTGATCATCCAGGCGGCATGCGCATCTTTATTGATCTTTTCCGGCGCTGTCGCCAGGTCGCCGTTCACCTCGGTCACGGTGCCGGAAACGGGCGCGTAAAGGTCTGAGACAGCCTTCACAGATTCCACGGAGCCAAAAGTTTTGCCGGACGTGATTTCGGCGCCCGGCTTGGGCAGGTCAACAAAAACAATGTCGCCCAGCGACTCCTGGGCGTAACTGGTGATGCCGACCGTGGCGTTTTTGCCGTCGGCTTTGATCCACTCGTGCTCTTTGGTGTACTTGTAGTCGGTCGGAAAGGGCATGGTAGCTCTTACTCCTGGTGTTTTAGCGGCTGGCTTCTGGCCTCTAGCCGCTGGTTCTTTGTCTTTCGGTTCTTCTGTGTTTTCCCTGTCCTCGGCGGTTAAATCTTTTTCGGCTTCCGGTAAAACGGGGTTGGCACCACTTGCGCCTTCACACCCTGCCCGCGGATTTCGACTTTCAGTTCTGTTCCCGGGGCCACAAACTGGGTGGGCACGTACGCGAGCGCGATATTTTTCTTGAGAAACGGCGCGGGGGAACCGCTGGTGACATAGCCGATCTCGCGACCGGCGGGGTCGAGCACCTTGTAGCTGTCGCGGGCAATGCCGCGGTCCAGCATCTCCAGTCCCACCAGTTCGCGTTTGGTCTCTTCAGCTTTCGCTCTCTCCAGGGCCGTTCGGCCGATGAAGTCCGGCTTTTCCATTTTGCAGAAACGATCGAGGCCGGCCTCCCATACGTTGATGGTGTCGGAAATCTCGTGGCCGTACAGCGGCAGTTTGGCCTCCAGCCGCAGGGTGTTGCGTGCGCCGAGACCGCACGGAACCACTCCGAATTCTTTGCCGGCTTGCAGGATTTCGTTCCACACCCGGGCGCTGGTTGGTTCATCGCTGGGGACGTAGATCTCGAATCCGTCTTCGCCGGTGTAGCCGGTGCGGGCAATAAGCGTATTTTTCAGCCCGCAAACTGTCCCGCGGGTCACCCAATAAAACTTCACCGCCGAGAGGTCGGTGTCGGTGAGTTTCTGCAACAAATTCACGGCCTTCGGACCCTGAATCGCAATCTGGGTAAAATCGTCGGAGAGATTTTCTACCGAGCAATCGACCTGCCGGGTATGGTCACGCACCCAGTTGAAATCCTTTTCGCGGGTGCCGGCGTTAATCACCAGCAAGTATTCATTTTCGCCCAACCGGTGGACGACCACGTCATCCACAAACGTTCCCTGCGGATAAAGCAACGCCGAATATTGCGCCTGGCCGATAGCGAGCCGCGAGGCGTCATTCATGGAAATGTGCTGAACAGCGGCCAGGGCCTGCGGCCCGGCCAGCCGGATATCGCCCATGTGGCTGACGTCGAAGATACCAACACCAGTGCGCACCGCATTGTGCTCGGCCATAATGCCGCCCGCGGACGGGTATTCGACGGGCATTTCCCACCCATTGAATACGACCATTTTGGCGCCCATCTGACGATGAACAGAGTTAAGCGCGGTCTTGCGGACGGCTGGCGTAGTCGCCTCGACTGCGGGCAATGAAACCTCGATCAAAAGCAGTGGCTGAGCTGCTGGAATGGTGAGACTAATTACCCTAACACGCGCTCGGCGATGGCTTCAACCGAAGGGCTGCGGGTCGGATCGGCAGGCTGGAACCGGCGGTTACCAACGGAACTTTCCACCTCCCCTGCACCCGCGCTAGAGTTCGCCCATGGCCACTACCACCAAGACCAAGTATCACTGCATGCAGTGCGACATGACTGAGGACAAGTGTGATTGCGACAAGTATTGTTGCTCCTGCCAGGCGCAAGTCGACATCCGCCTGTGTAGCGATGGCCTCTACTATTGCCCGCCTTGCCGGCAGGCCTGCGGTTACAAAGTCTCCGACTAGATCCGGATTCTGGTTCCAGAAGCAGCCTGGCGCTCTCCGAAAGGATCCGGCGGTGCCTTCTCTGCCGCAGGCATTTCGCTGGTCATATATCATGCTCGCCAATGGCCCTCGATCAGTTTCATCCCATCTGTGACTCTGAAATCGCGAAGATCCCCAAAAAACCGGGAGTGTACGTTCTGTTCCAGATCCAGATTCCGATTCATGCCGACAGCGCGGAAAATCTGCGCAAGGAAATAGGCCGTGCCAAGGGACGATTCCCTAGGGCGAGTCATTTTGCCGTGGAACCGATGAATGGTGCTGCGCGAGACATTCGTTTGCGGGCACGCGAGTTACAGGAAAAGTTGAAGCTGGTGAGGACGGCAGCGTTCGTTGGATCAAGAGGATAGCCGTATCCTGCGTAGGGCCTAGATGACGACGGCCTCTTTATATTCTCCGAAAACTTTTCTCATGGTGTCCGAGATTTCGCCCACGGTGGCTTCAGCTTCGACGGCGGCCAGGATTCGCGGCATGAGGTTTTCTCCGGAGCGGGCAGCGGCTTCGATGTGCCCGATGGAGGCTTGCCAAACCACGGAATTGCGACGGGCGCGCAGGGCGCGCAGGCGTTCTACCTGCTTGCGTTCCTGTGACTCATCGATACGTTGGATGGGAATCGGTTTCTCTTCGTCGACGGCAAAACGGTTTACCCCGACCACCACTGCTTCCTCGCGATCGACCCGCTGCTGGTACTCGTAAGCGGCATTCTGGATTTCCTGCTGCACATAGCCGCGCTCGAGGGCCTTGATCATCCCGCCCAGGGCTTCAATCTTTCCCAGATAGTCGTTGGCACGGGTTTCAATTTCGTTGGTCAGGGCTTCGATGTAGTACGAGCCGGCCAGGGGGTCGACCGTTTGGGGGACGCCGGATTCGTAGGCCACGATTTGCTGGGTGCGAAGCGCGATGCGCGCGGCCTGCTCGGTTGGCAGGGCAAGAGCTTCGTCGTAAGAGTTGGTATGCAGAGACTGGGTGCCGCCGAGTACCGCGGCCAGCGCCTGCAACGCGGTGCGCACGATATTATTCTCCGGCTGCTGCGCGGTCAGCGTGGAGCCTGCGGTCTGGGTATGGAAGCGCAACATCCAGGAGCGCGGGCTTTTCGCCTGAAAATGGTCGCGCATGATGCGGGCCCACATGCGGCGGGCGACGCGGAATTTGGCAACCTCTTCGAGAAAATTATTATGGGCATTGAAAAAGAAGGAAAGTCGCGGGGCGAACCTGTCGACATCGAGGCCGGCGTCGATGGCAGCCTGGACGTAAGCGATGCCATTGGCCAGGGTGAATGCGACTTCCTGCACCGCGGTCGATCCGGCTTCGCGCATGTGATAGCCGGAGATGGAAATCGTGTTCCACTCGGGCACGTTCTGGTTGGTCCAGGCAAACAGATCGGTGACGATG
>JBOGLD010000138.1:0-6579 GCA_050745885.1 Terriglobales bacterium | reverse complement strand
TATCTTCTCTGGCTGCTGCCATTTCTAACCTCGGCCTCGACGCTGCTGATGATCTTCTGGACTGTGAGCATTATCCCGGTTTACGTCCAATGGCACTTGCGCACTCTTGGCGGTCCGTGGGGGGCGCTTCCGGGATGGGTGATGGTGCTGGAATACGGATGCCTGGCAACCGCTGCTGCAATTATGGGATGGCGGCGGATGAAACAAGCCTGAGGACGACGACGCGCGATTCTGGTATCTGATAATATTTGTTCGCCATCTCTGTTCGACATCCAAGGCACCGTCAGTTCAATCTGCTCGGGAGAAGACCTCCATGACAAAATCAAGTCGTGTTTCGATCATTCGTCTTCTGGTTTTCGCTGTACTGCTCTTTGCCGCCACGTCCTGGGCGCAGACGCCTTCACCCATCGCTGAAAAGATTGCCAAGGCTTATGGCCTTGATTCGTGGGGTCAGGTTGAGGCGATCCGCTACACCTGGAACGCGGAGATTACCGGACTCTTCAAAGCCTCTCACAAGTGGGAGTGGGAGCCCAAGACCGGCAAAATTTCCTTTGAAACCGTGGGTAAGGATGGCAAGCCGGTCAAGGTTACGTACGACAGTTCGCAGCTCGGCAGTCAATCCGACCAGGTGAAGAATGAAGTCGAACCGGCGTTCGTCAATGACAATTATTGGGTTCTGTTCCCCTTCCACGCTTACTGGGACAAGAGCGCCAGCGTCATCGATCAGGGCAAGTTTAACCTGCCGGTGGGCCCCGGCATGGCCGAGCTGGTTGCGGTGAAGTATCCCGCAGATAGCGGTTATACGCCCGGTGACACCTGGGATCTCTACGTGGGCAAAGACAGCCGCGTCGTGTACTTTGTCTATCACCGCGGCGGGGCCAAGCCGCCGAGCCGCGTCTTCGCGACGTGGACGGGCTACAAGAAGGCAGGTCCAATCCTGTTCTCGACCGAGCATCGCGGCACCGCCGATGGCAAGCCCCTTCACATCTTCATTTCTGATGTGGCAGTCAAGCTGACAGGCTCGGACAAATGGGTGGACGCGAAATAAGGGAATTGCGCCTCGCCACGAATCAGGCTACCTGGCGATCACGACGGTCGTGCAGGAACTGCTTAGCTTGGGGAGATCGCGGTTAGCGGCTGTGCGAATCTCGAGCCTAGGGCGCTCGCCCCGAATGATCGGACAATAAGAATCAGGCTCTAATAATGCGCCTTGCAAGCGACGCCGTCCGGCACATCCGCCGTGACACGACTCGCGGAACTCGCACGGCTCGCAAGCGTGGGGAAGTGTCCGTGCCTGCTCGAAGGGGGTTGAGCTCAGGATGTCAGGCCCTGCGGAGATCAAATCTGAAAGCGGCTCCCCCGATCCGGGCCAGTAAACGCAGGGTTGGGTTGTGGCTCTTGGCGTTACTCGTACGGTGCTCACGCCACAACCGCCTCTGAGCGGCGGGAGCCCTGCCATGGCGCGAACCAGCGGCTCGCCAATCGCTATTACATCGGTTTCGCCAAAGAGGCGCCCAAATCCTTCCCAGTACTCTTCATATCTCAGGGCATAAACGTCCGACCGCACCGCCTGGTACACATTCACTCGCAGCGGCGCATCAAACTGTTTGGCGACTCGCGCCACATCCGCCAGACGCAAGTAGTTCGCCTTCATCATGACGGCGATGATGGTTACCGGAATGCCCAACTTCACACAACGTTCTGCCTGCTGATGAATGAGTGCCCAATTGCCAGGCCCGCGCTGTGCGTCCTGCTCGGCTTGTGTGGAGTAATCGAGAGAGAACTCGATATCGTGGAAAGCGCGTAGTTCGTCATCTTCCGAAACTGCAACGCTGTGGCCGTTGGAAGTGATGGTGAGCTTGACCGGTTTCGTTCGCAGGTAGGCCAGGATTGCCTTGAAGTCGGAATGCATGCCATTCTCGCCGGTGCCAAGATTCACCGAGCGTACCGGCAGGCGTTCCAGGACTGCTTTCACTTGATCCAAGGAGAGCCGGTCCTCGCGAGTCGGATCGCGATAGCAGAAGGAGCAAGTGAGATTGCACTCGTTGGTGAGCCCGAGCCCGAGCGCAATTCCGGCATCAGTCGCGATCACGCGAGATGCGGACGACGAAGACCGGGCTATGGCGTTGTTCATTACCTTCCATCAAGCCGGACCTGCGAGACGTGCAAGGCAATGCGTGTAGCGGGCGACTGCGGCGAACTCCGGTCGCCTGCCCAGCTTGCGCTCTAGCTCAAACATTCGTTCGTACTCGTCATTTCGCGAAACCCGTGGCGGCAAGTAATCCGATATGACCCGTACACCACGCTCGGCAATTACCCCGAGCGACGCCGCTTTCAGTATGGCCTGCAGGCCAACTGATGTAAATAGCCGCACTTTGCCCCCGTATAGCGACTCCTGGCCCCACTCAGAGGTGAGGTTCTCCTGCGCTGCAACCAAATCGCCGGTTTGGATAGCGGCTTTCAACACCTCGCCTGCCTGGTTGCGCACCATAACAGACAATATCGCCGACGAATCTCGCAATGAGCGAGCCGCGCCGCGCAACACAGCGGCCGGATCGTCGACATACTCTAGAATGTTGTGGCAGAGAATTACATGGAACGAGCCAGCGTGGAACGAGTCCCCCAATTGAGCAGCGTCACCGTGTTTGAGTTCGACCTTCTCTGTAACGCCTGCTCCGCGCGCGGCGCTCTTGGCCAAATCCAGCATCGGCAGAGAGGAATCCAGCAACGTGACGTGAAAGCCAAGTCGCGCCAAGCGAACCGCGACTGCACCGGGGCCACACCCAATGTCCAGAGCGCGCAAAGGCGGCATGGCCTGCGGCAGAAACTCTTGCAGGTTGGCCAGGGCGAGGTCGAGGCGCAATCGGCCCTCCGGCGCCTCAAGGTACGCGGCGTACTGGTCCGCGCCGCTCCGAAAGCGCTCGCTGTCGGCGTTTGCGGTCGTCTTCTTCATGCGAACTCAAGCGAAGTATTCCCGATCCAGTCGCAGGTGAGTACCAGAGCGTATACCGACGGGATAAGGAACGGCAAGTCGGCTCCGGCACCATCGGTTACTTCGCGATGTGCCACAGCGCCTTCCTCTTTCACTTCTGACTCTTGCTTGCACTTGGCTTCGCACTGCTGCTTCGCAATGCAGCCCTCGCGGTGATGACCAGATAGCTACGTTTAAGTTTCGCCGAATGATCGGTTTGTGATCGCATTGCATTCGCCTGATGGAGTCGCTGAAACCGGACTGCATGCGTGCCTTCTGGAGAAAAGGGCTCCAAAGCGGCCCTCCGGCGGTTGGTAGGACACTTTCTCCAGTCCGATTTGGTCGGCAATTATCGCGAAAATCTGCTGTTTTTCGCTGATTTCGGCAGCAATGCAGCCGACTTTCTCTGCCCGGTGAGACTGTGTGGCGGAGAGGGCAGTCTGGCGCTAACCGTTCTCCGCCGGAATTCCCTGCTAACAGGGAATTTAACAGGGAATTTTGGAATTTCTGGACTTCCAAAAGCGGCACTTCTTATCTCTAAGCCGCACATTTCAGGAGAGAAACAAACGTTTGATGCACAAATCCGGGCAGGGAATTTTCAGGGATGTATCAGGGAATTCGATTCATTTATCAGCGATGCATGCAGGGAATCTGGTTTTGAGGCAGAACTCCTGAAACCAGGAGCTAAACCAGGGATGTCCGCGCGGGCCACGGCGTTTTTGCCGGAGAGAATCCCAACTGTTCGCGCTGCTCGACCCAGCTCAAGGGAATGCCCTGGCACAACTTCTGAAAGCTCAAGTCGTGAGGCTGCCGACCCGCCAGGATAGCTTCGACGATATCTGGCGCGAGGAGGGCACAGCGGAAAACCTTACCGATATAACGGTCTGTCAATCCGGCGTCGCGGGCCAACGATCTTGACGTCGAATGCTTTTCCTTGGATCACCTTTTTATACCAGCCGTGGGCTCGCGCTAGTGCCTTGATTAACGGGACTTTGGGATGCTCAGGCGAGACGCTGGAGTTCGGCGGCACGACGAGATGCACTTCGCCTCCACACCTTTTTCTCTGCGCCTCGACGGTCAGGCTGATCAAATCGTTTGCCATGACCGGATTTTTCACGGGGACGCCAGCGGAAGTGATCTTGCCTCCGCTTTCTAATTGTTGACGCAGTCCTATGCTGCGGATTTTGATCTTGATCCTGTCTTCTTGAAGGATGATCCGCCAGAGAACAAAAGCGAGCATTTCCCGAAGCTCCTGCAAGCCCATGGACGGCAGACGCAAAGCAAGTTGTTTCGCCGCGGCGAGCAGTCGGCTCGCAACTTCGGGCTGTTCTCGGGCAAGGTCTAAGCCATCGAAGATCTCAGCGTCCGATTTCAGAAAGGCGAGGAGTTTCTCGATGACTCGGTTTTCCAGTTCCTGCGCTGGCGCCCGCGTCGGGCCAATGGCTTCGCTCGACATGTTCTTGATCGCCAGCTGCGAAACGTAATAGCGATAGCGTCGACCTCTTCTGACCGTAAACGAGGGCGTGTAGCGGGTGCCACGCTCGTCCTCAACCATCCCCGTCAGTAGACTTGACGCCCGTTCTCGCACCCGGTTCCGGCGCTTCCTCAGATTACGGTTGAGCAGAGCCTGGACCCGATCCCAGAGCGATCCAGCTACGATCCCCTTGTGTTCGCCGGGATACCATTGGTCGCGGTGGCGGATCTCGCCGAGATAAAGCCGATTCCGTAGCAGGTCGTAGAGGGCGCCAACGGGCGAAGGCCACCCCTCCAAGCCGAGTCCCAGTCCGTGTGATCCAGACCTTGCTTCTGATCTCTTCGCGGTCGAGTCGCTGCGCTAACTTCCGGACGCAGCCCGGTTCGAGATAAAGGGAAAATATCTTTGAGACCAGTTCCGCCTCTTTCGGACTTGGAACCAGCTTGCGGTCCTTCAGGTCGTAGCCCAGCGGCACCAGTCCTCCCATCCACATGCCTTTCTTTTTTGAGGCAGCGATCTTGTCCCGAATCCTCTCCCCGGTGACTTCCCGTTCAAACTGTGCGAAGGAAAGAAGGACGTTGAGAGTGAGCCGGCCCATCGAGGTCGTAGTATTAAACTGCTGGGTCACGGAGACAAAGGAAATTCCCTTGGCATCGAAGGCTTCGACCATCTTGGCAAAGTCGCTCCATGCTGCCGCCGGAATATCCTCCGTCGTCATAATGTGTCGGCATCGCCCGCCAGCCCTCGTGCCGCTGACTCAAGATAAATGCCTCGCATGCCTCGCGCTGGGCATCGAGTGAGTTGAAGGATTGTTCAAGACGTTCTTCGGAGGACTTCCGTGTGTAGATGGCACATTGGGTCGCGGTTTTTTGCCTCTGATTCATTGGATCTTCTCCTTCTGAATCCCGAAAAACAGTGGCCCAGACCACCGGGTGCCAGTGATCAGGCGCGCGATCTCGGAGAGACTTCGGTAGCGCGCGCCTTGGTACTCGTACCCGTTGCTTTCGACACTCACCAGGTGAACCCGGTCGCCCCATTGGCGAACCAGTCGTGTTCCGGGGCGCATGCGTGGAGCACGAGCGACGGCGGGATCCTTTCCTTTTTCAAATGCGCGACTGAGATCGAGAAGGCGTTGCTGCCGTTTCCGACCAATTGCGCGACCGTCAGAACCGGTATGGCTTCGCGGATGCCGAATATCGCAACTAGGACCGGCAGCAGGACTGCTGCGCCGCCGAATCCTGTCACGGCCGCCAGGGTCAAAGCAAATAACGCCGTCAATGCGAGGACGACCCACCGCAGTATCTGCGGCACGACTGACAGTCTACGTTTTTCTGAATACCTGGCGGGAGTCGGGCGGAGTTCAAGATGAATGTGAGCTCGGACCTGCGGGTGGACACCTCGGTTTGTCCTTGATAGGCGACGTCGCCCACACTCGCGTTTTTTCTCCATGCAACAGGTCGCACAACACCGCCACATCGGGAACGTTCGCCGCCGTCGCCACCGCCGTATGGATGATCTTGGTCTTGCTGTCCACCCCTACATGGGCCTTCATCCCGAAGTACCAGTTCTTCCCCTTCTTCGCTTGGTGCATCTCCGGGTCGCTTTCTAAAGCCTCCATCTACCGGAATCGCCGGACTTTGCACAACGGTGGGCTTGCAAGCCCAAGGAAAGTGCCAAAATGGGAGCGAGCTATGATTCGCATATTTTATTAGCGTCCAAACGCAGCAAAACAGCCGTGAAACAAGTGCGGAAACCTTATAGTTCTAACCCGACCGAGGTGCCACTCCCCACGATCAGAACTTCGTTGCCAGTTTCGAGTGATTCAGGCTCCGTATGGACCGTAATCCAAGCGGAAACCCGAGGCAACGTCTAGCGACGGCTGCTTGCACTACTCGTCACGCAGAGCCGCCATCGGCTTCACGCGCGTCGCACGCCGCACTGGAACGAAGCTGGCAATCAACACTACTACGCAAAGCACCGTCATGACGCCAAGGAACGTCGTCGCATTGAAAGGCTCTACGCCGAGCGGCCAGCGGTTGATCGGGGACGTGAATGCATGTACCCTTAATCGGGTCTAATTGGCCTTTTTCACGCTGGACAAGAGGCGCCACTGACCTGAACCTCACCATGGGAA